>JBFFZF010000076.1:0-20134 GCA_041568755.1 Longimicrobiales bacterium
AACCGATCAATATACTTGGCCGCCTCGTGGAAACGCATCTGGCTCAGGTGCAAGAGAGCAAGGTTGCCATACCGGTAAACTCGATCGTGAAGGCCGCAGCTCTCGACGCCAGACGCCAGCAGTGCCGCCGCGAGCTCTTCGCGGCCGGCTTCGAGCAAACACACAGCGTAGTTGTTACAAACACGGTTTCTCAGGTGAACAAACTCCTCGGCCTCGATCGCACCGTATGCACGCTCGAACTGAGCCAGTGCCCGCCCAATTCGCCCGCTGCGCATGAGCGCAGTTCCATAGGCGACAAGGGACTTAACCAACAAGGGTCTGTCGCCATTCTCTTCGGCGATCGCGACTGCTTCAGCACCGGCCTTTGATCCGGCTTCCGCGTCGACGTACAAGCTCGATAAGCGCGCTGCAAGCCCGAGGAGAATAACGGCTCCTCCATCTCGTGGAAGGCGTCGTGCCCTCGCGGCTAAACCGGGCGTGAGCGCCTGTAAGAACTGTGCTCTACCGGCCTCGTGCGCGATCTCCGCCAGTGCACTGACAACCAAGGCATCGAGGTAGTTGTCTCCGAGGCGCTTCGTTGCAGCTGCGAGTTTTCGAGCGTCTTCGAGGAGCGATTCCACTGATTGCCCAGCCGTAACGACCCGATGACACAACTTCACGGTATCGACAACCAAACGCGCCCGAGTTTCCGGAGCGCGCACCAATGCATCTTCACAAGCGTACCCTAGCTTGCTGGCGTCGGCGTAGCGACCAAGCTGCAATAGTAACTCTAGTAGAGGAGCCGCCGCACGAACTGTAGACCGCGCATCGCTAGCATGCGTCAAGGCACACCGATAGTAGTGTTCGCTTTCTGTGTACGCGCCACGACGTCTCGCATCATGCGCAGCGGCTAGCTCATACTCAGCAGCTGCCACGTAATTCCCAGCTTCGACCAGATGCCGTGCAAGAGCAGCCGGCTGTGCGCTACTTGTCGTCGACAACAACTCCGCGATCCTAACATGAATGGCACGCCTACGTGCCACGTCAGTGGCGTCAACCACTACCTGACGCAGCAGATCGTGCTTGAACGACAGCACGCCGTCACGCTGTGTTAGCACTCCGCGCGTTGTCAGCTCGGCGATCGCCTTTGAGCAAACGGAGGAGTCAAAGCCAATGCAATCCATCACGGTGCCGATATTCACTTCTGGCGTGGCAAACGCAACGACTTGAGCGAATTCCGTCGCTCTAGCAGAAAGTGAGCTAAGTCTTGCTTTCAAGAGTTCGTGGACGCTCCTTGGTAACCACGACAAACCACGGAGACCGCATGCCGCTTCGGGTGCCGCGGCACGAATCTCCTCAATAGCCTCAAGCAGGAAGAAGGGGTGGCCTCCGAACCGGCGCCATAGAACTATCTCAATGGCCTTATCGGTTCGGCGCAGCGCATCTCGAATCAGCCTAAGCGCATCTACCTCCGGAAGTTGGCCGAGTTCGATGATAAGGTCTGGGCCGCCTGTAGGACCGCGCTCCAGGAATGCCCCCAAAGCGCTGCTTCTGAGTTCCTCTCGGCGCAGCGTTGCCAACAATAGAACTGAACTGCCCTTCAAACGCTCGCGCAGACTCTGCAATAGATAGATCGTTCCTTCGTCGGCCCAGTGCAAATCCTCCAAGAGGACGACCAAGGGACGCTCGTCGGCCGCCTGGCGGAAGATGGATGCAAGAGCATCTGCCAGCTCAACCCGGAGCTCCCGTGGTTGCAAGGACGGCGAGTCGCGCTCTGTCAGGCCAGCCCCTATGAGCAGCGGGCGTATCCCATCGCGAATCCCTCCCGATACGGGAAACCCATCCAGAACTTGCTGGACGACAGCACGAAACGCAGAGTACTCGTCCGCTTGGCCATGCGGCGTGCAACGTCCGATGAGTGTTCTAGCTCGTTGGATCGCGCAGTAGCGGAGGAAATGGTCGGCGAAGCGCGTCTTGCCAATGCCTCCCTCGCCCTCGATGACTACTGCTTTCCCGCGTCCCGACGTGACGCTACCCCATAGCCCCACCATTCTCCGAAACTCGACATGTCTCCCGACGAAGCCAGGCCGCGGCATTTCCGCTGGCAACACGCGACTGGCCGCCGCATTAACCTGGGCGGCGAGCGGCGAAGGAAAAGCCCTCCCAAGCTCGCTTTCGATCAGTTGCCGCACGCGCTCATATTCCCGGTGGGCGCGGCTCACCTGGCCCATCGCCGCGATAGCTTGCAGGCGCTCCGTCTGAATCTCTATCCTAAGCGGGTCTATCCCAAGCAACGAATCAGCCAGACGCTCGGCTTCAGACCATTCCCCTGCACGCAGAGCGTCCTCCAAGTGCGTTTCAAACAACCGCTCCGCTGCACCGCGTGCGCTAGATCCTACGCTGTCCCGCCATTCGTCAAACGCGCGCGAAGGGGACTGATCAAACCGCTCAAGGAACCCGCCCTTCCAAAGCGCGAGCGCCCTTACAATGTCCCCGCCATCGCACGCGCGAAAAAAATCTAGAAGATCGAAACTGACCGACTGCTTAGGAACAAGGAGCGCACGCCCGACTCGCCGCACCTGCAGACTATTCAATCGACGCTGTAGGCTGTATAGGGATTGGCTCAGGCTGTGGCGGGCCGGTCTGCCGTCCGTCCGGTCCCAGATGACACTTGTCAAGTATGACCGCTCGACAGGCTTCCCAGTTGCGGCGGCTAAGACAAGAAGCAAAGCCGTTTCCGTCCGGCTTCGCATCGGGATCGAAACGCCAGCGTCTTCTACTGCAAAGCTTCCAAGACTTCGAATTGCGAGATGCAACAGTAAGCACCCTCGATCGGTTGATTGCGAACCTTCGATGGTTTGGACCGGAAGACAATAGCTAAATGGGCCGAGATCTATGCGGACTGATAGAGATCGACAGGGACGAAAGCCATCGTGGGGCGCTCAGCAAGCCAAGTAGCGCGCTCGAGAGTGTCTTTCTGGAGGACAGCCCGCACAATGTCGGGATCGAACTGTGTGCCAGCGCAGCGAACAAGCTCAAGCCGTGTTTTTTCGATTGACAGTGCCTTACGGTACGGTCGATCAGAGAGCATAGCGTCAATCGAATCAGACAACATGATGATTCGAGCAGCAATCGGGATCTCTTCGCCTGTCAAGCCAAGAGGATAGCCCGATCCGTCATAGCGTTCGTGATGGTGCCGCACGGCGCGAATTATCTCTGTGTTGACCGAGGTCAAGCTTTCGAGTAGGTCAGCGCCTTTAGTGGCATGCGTACGAATAAGTTCGCGCTCGTCCGCATTCAAGTCGTACGGTTTTCTAATGACAGCTTCATATACGGAGTCGATCTTTCCGATATCGTGAAGGAGGGCTGCAGTCTCGATTCGGTCGATCTGCTTGGGCGACAAGTCAAGATCCGTGGCAATCGCTCTAGCGAGTGTCGCCACCCGGACGGAATGACCGGATGTATACGGATCACGCGTTTCAATTGCTTTTACGAGCACTTTGAGAAGGTCCCGGTTGGCTTCCTCAAGTTGGACCTTGCCCAGATAGGAGTAGCGAATTAGCAGCAAAGGGAAAACTATGATTATCAGACCACCAGCCCGGTAGTCGTCGTACAAAGCAGCTGGTACAAGCGCGATCGGGCTCGCCAGCAGATCATACCACAGATTCGCCCCTCTGCCTCCAGCGACCTGGTGCATCGTGGACCGCAAGGACTGACGTCTTATTAGGCTCAACGCAGTACTGCTGAGCAAGACATTTATGAAGAAGAACGCAGCAGCAAGCAGCGCGAAGCCAAAGAATGCGATTTCAGCGCGGTTGCTAGGATCAGACAACAAGGCGTAGGCGTGGGCACCCACGGCGGCGGCTACTACGCCTTGTGCGATGTTGAATACGCTTCGTAGCAAGTCATTGCGGCGAAGGACGAATTGGGAAATCGCAACGACTACAGCAACTAACAGGACCGCCCCACGCGGTGGAAAAACAACGACCGCTGCTAGGAACGGCAAGAACGCCAAAGATGATTTCGCGGGCCTTCCGGAGCCGGTCCGAAAGTCGATAGCCATCGCTTCGGCCAGAATCCCAACAGCAACGTAAACCAAAAAACTGAGAATCTCAGATGCGCTCAGGGCGTAGTCACCCAAGGCGGGCAACGAGTAGGTGAGCGCCCCTGCGAGGGCGGTAACCGCAAGAACGAATACTTGTGCTTTACGGTTCATCAGTTTGCTGGGAGCCCCCGACCGTTTATCAGATAGTGATAAAGCCGCCCGTCACAACACTAACGAGCGCGCCGAGCAGGTCCAGGATCGCTTGCAACCCAGCCTCACCTCCTCTCGGAGTGACGTCGACCGACTCGTTGTATAAGGTCGCGACGCTCCGCTGGTGCTCCGCTGTGCCGGGTCTCCGCTCAGGCGATCGGGGGCTCCGTCAGTCCTCTCTCTCCAGTGTTCTCCGTTCGTGCGCGGCCGCAGCCGCGGGGACGTGCCAGGATCCTCTATGCGTGATGCTCGTCCAGGTGCGCCGCGACGATCCGGACCACGGAACGAGCGGCTGCCTCGACGACGGTTGACGTGACGGGCTCGGTGCCGGAACGCCGGGCGAAGTCCGAGCCGGTCCAGAACGACAGGGCCGTCACCACGTGGGGCTGGCCGGCCAGATCGACCAGCGTTGCGTCATCGAGCTGCATGGGCTGGCGGGGCAGCCGGGCCGTGCGGAGCGCGTCGACCGCCACGCGCGCGCCCAGCGCGACCTCGCCCGCGTCCGTGCCGCCGGACTCCGCGATGCTCGAGAAGCGCTCGGCGCCGACGGCCAGGACGACGGCGCAACGGAGACCGGTTTCGACGGCCTGGAGTTCGACGTGCTCGATGCGGGGCTGGGGGACGGCGATGGGTGTGGGCGATGCGATGACGACGCGGGCGCCGTCGGGGCGTCCGCTCGCAGCATCGCCTGCAGGGCCGTGGCCGTTTCGCAAGGTGGCGCCCCAGTTGCCGTGGTGCTGTCGGGACGTGCCGGAGCCGTCGGTGGCGCCGGCGAGCGCATCACCACCCGTCCTGTTCGAAGTTTCGGACGATGGCGCGCCAATGATGATGGCGGAGGGGTCGACGGTGACACCGAACTGCGCCATGAGGGCGGACGCGACGTTGCGCGCCAGTCTGCGCGGGCCCATGCCGGGGGCCGGCACGACGACGATGCCGGCCAGCCGGCCGCGGCTGTCCGTGTTCACTGTTGCGGCAGACACGCCGACGAGCGAACGGAGCAGCCTTTCGGCCGCACGTGCGACGGGCGTCCCTGCACGACCACCATCGGGCGCGATCATGCGCGTCTTTTCTACTGTGTGATGCGGGGTGGTCGGATATCTACCGCGTGCACGGAGATACCGACACGGACGTCACACCCATGCGTCGTGGGTGCGCATCCGTGCTCTCGACAGCGACCCGGGGAGGGCGGTGCGGCGAGAGACGGTCGCCGTCCGGGATCTGCGAATCCCGAAGCGGGCCTGAAGGATGGGAGCCGTCCAACAGAATGTCAAGTCGGAAATTGCGCGATCCGGACGGGAACCCGATCGGGACCGGTTTTGTGAAATTTCTTCCGCCGGGCCGCGTCGGACAGGCCTGCGCGACGTCGGCGCCCCGGACCACCCGGTCCCCGGGGGCACGGGCACGTGAGGGCGATCCACCGGCCAGGCCGACAACCGGTTTTTCCACAGACCACGAGCCTGAGCCGCATGGACAAGCCGGGGCGGCCAGGCATAGCTTCGCCCGCCTATGGACTACGCGGGATCCGGCGGCTGGATCGAGGTCATCAGCGGGGTGATGTTCAGCGGGAAATCCGAGGAACTGCTCCGCCGCGTCCGCCGGGCCGCGCTGGCCCGCCGGATCGTCCAGGTCTTCAAGTCGCACCTGGATGAGCGGTACGGCGGGCTGGCCAAGGTGAGCACGCATGACGGCGGCCAGATCGATTCGGAGCCGATCTCGAGCTCGCTCGAGCTGATGGAACGGACCCGGGCCGACACACAGGTCGTCGCCGTCGATGAGGTCCAGTTCCTGGACGACGCGGTCGTCAACGTGGCCAACGCGCTGGCCGATCGGGGTGTCCGTGTCATCATGGCGGGCACCGACATGGACTTCCGCGGCCAGCCGTTCGGGCCCGTGCCGCTGCTGCTGGCCGTGGCGGAGCGGATCGACAAGCTGCATGCGATCTGCATCCGGTGCGGCCAGCTCGCGACACGGAACCAGCGCCTGATCGACGGCCGGCCGGCGCCGGCCGAGGGCCCCACGATCCAGGTGGGCGGGCTGGAGTCGTACGAGGCCCGCTGCCGGTCGTGCCACGAAGTGCCGTCCCGGGCGCAGACGCAGATTTCGCTGATCCGCTGACCGGTCGTTTTTCCCGAGCCCGGAGTGACCGCATGAGACCCATCCGTTTTCTCCTCGTCGTCTTCGGCATCGTGTTCGCGGGCGGGGCCTTCGCCGCCCACGCGCACCGCGGCGGCGACGGCACGCACGGGCAGCTCCATGCCGTGCCGCACGGCGACGCGCACGCCGCCACCGCACAGCAATCCTCGCTGCCCGCGGGTGCGGCCGATGCGAACGCCCGTCTGCAGGCCTCACCGCGCCACGGCGAATGGGTGATGATCCGGACCGGCGCGGACAGCGTCCGCGCGTGGGTGGTCTATCCGGAGCGCGCGGAACGGGCGCCCGTGGTCCTGGTCGTCCACGAGATCTTCGGCCTGTCCAACTGGATCCGGGCCGTCGCCGACCAGGTCGCGGCCGACGGCTTCATCGCGATCGCGCCCGATCTGCTGACCATGAAGGACGTGCCTCGCGCGGCGGACGGTGAGTCGGATGCCAGCGCGGCCCGCGCCGTGATCGGCCAGCTGCGCACGGAGGACGTGCACCGCCAGCTGCAGGCGGTCGCGGAGTGGGGGATGCAACTCCCGGCCGCGAGGCCCGCCTACGGCATCGTCGGCTACTGCTGGGGCGGCAGCACGTCGTTCGCGCACGCCGTCGCCTCGCCGGGGCTCGGCGCGGCCGTCGTCTATTACGGTACCTCGCCCGATGCGGGCTCGCTGGGTAGCGTGCGCGCGCCCGTGCTCGGTCTGTACGGCGCCGATGACGCGCGCGTGAACGCGACCATCGCGCCGGCGGACGAAGCGATGAAGCGCCTGGGCAAGACGTACGAGCACCACATCTTCGAGGGCGCGGGACACGGCTTCCTGCGCGCACAGGACCAGCGCGAAGGCGCCAACCTCGAGGCCAGCCGCAGGGCGTGGCCGCTGACGATCCAATGGTTCCGCACCCACCTGGAAGGCTGATCATGAACACGCGCACGCTGCTCGTCTTCAGTACGGCCCTCTTCGCGGCCGCTGCATTGGCACTCACGACCGGCGCAGCCCGCCCCGACACGGCCGCCCGGACGGTCGACGATCACGCAGAACACGAGGCCGAAAGCCAGCCGGCACACGCGTTCGCCTCCGTCCAGCAGACGCCCGGGCTGCCCCCGAGCGGCGCGGCCGCGACAGAACGGCTGGCCGCCTCGCCGCGAAGAGGCGAGTGGTCCGTCGTCCGCAGCGGCGCGGACAGCATCCGCGTGTTCGTGGTTCGCCCGCAACGCACGACGCCCGCACCGGTCGTCATCGCGGTGCACGACAACCGCGGGATGTCCGACTGGATCCGCAGCGTGGCCGACCAGCTGGCGGCCGACGGCTTCATCGGCGTCGCGGTCGACCTGCTGTCGATGAAGGACATCGCACGCAACGCTGCGGGCGACAGCGATCCGGACGCGGTGCGCGCGCAGATCGGCTCGCTCGACCGCGACGCGATCCAGCGCCACATCTCCGCCGTCGCCGACTGGGCGATGAAGCTGCCCAACGCCGTTGCCAGGTACGGCGTCGTCGGGTTCTGCTGGGGCGGCAGCACGGTTTTCAACCACGCCGTCGCGGCGCCCGCGCTGGGCGCGTCCGTCGTGTACTACGGCAGTTCGCCGCGACCGGAGGAGATGGCCCGCGTGCGCGCGCCCGTGCTCGGGCTCTACGCGCAGAACGACGAGCGCGTCAACGCGACGGTTCCCGCCGCCGAGGCCGCGCTGAAGGCTGCGGGCCGGACCTTCGAGGCGCACTACTTCGAGGGTGCCGGGCACGGCTTCCTGCGCGGACAGGAAGGCGGCGAGGGCGCGAACCTGGCCGCCTCGCAGAGGGCGTGGCCGCTCACGATCGCCTGGTTCCGCACGCACCTGGGCAGCTGATCAGGCACCGACCGGGGCGGCAGCAGGATCGAAGTTCGCGATGAATCGTGGGGATGGATGATGGGAACGGATTACGGACGACGGGCCACGGACTACGGACCGCGGTCCCAGCAACGCCTCAGCCAGTCGAGCGGCCCCGGGCTCAGCCCATCTCGCGGGCCTCCAGTGCCTCCGCGATCCGGCGGGCGGAGCGGCCGATGTCCTCGACGACTTCCGCGATCCGCAGAAATGCGCGGATGAACCAGAAGACGAACACGATGCCGGCGATCCACATCGCCAGCGAGACGAGCCACCAGATCGCCGCGAACCCGTACATGATCACCTCGCGATAAGGTCGTTCCCCAGGTCAGTTCCCCGATCATCCATCCCCAACCCCCATCCCCATTCCCGCAGTGTCGTCCCTTACCACCCTGTCCAGCCCGGACCCCGCACCACGCGGCCGGGCGTCGCGCCCGTGTGCTGCCCGTCGTTCAGTACGTGGACCCCGTTCACGAACACGTGGACCATGCCGGTCGCCAGCTGGTGCGGCTGATCGAACGTAGCGTGGTCCGTGATCGTCTGCGGATCGAACACGACGACATCGGCGAAGTGGCCGGGCTCGAGTGCGCCGCGCCGGCGCAGCTTGAGGTTCGTGGCAGGCAGCGAGGTCAGCCGCCGGACGGCTTCCTCCAGCGGGATGACCCGCTCCTCGCGCACGTACTTGCCGAGCAGCCGCGCGAAGTTGCCGTACGCGCGCGGATGGTTGTTCGACCTCAGGAACACGCCCTCGGGTGCGGGCGCGGCCTCATCCGAATCGAAGCTGACCCAGGGCAGCGCGATCTGCTTCTTCACGTTGTCCTCGGACATCAGGAAGTAGACCGTGCCCACGCGGCTGTCGTCGGCCACGACCAGATCCATTGCGACTTCTTCGGGCGATTTCCCCCGATCGGCGGCCACGCTCGCGAGCGTGCGGCCCGTCAAGTACTTCAGCGAGTCCTGCTTGAACGCGACGAGCAGCACGCGCTCGGGCGAGCCGGCCAGCAGGTAGAGGCTTTCCCACGCGTCCGTGGGCGTGCGCATCTCCTGCAGCACCCGCCGGCGGATCGCCGGGTCCTGCAGCCGCCGGCGCCACGCCTGCAGCCCGCCCTCCTGGACCCACGGCGGCATCGCCGCGTCCAGCCCTGTCGCGCCGGCCGTGTACGTGTACATGTCGGCCGTGATGGGCAGACCTTCCGCACGGGCCGCCTCGACACGCGCGATCACCTCGTCCATCTTCGGCCAGTTCGCCTGGCCGGCCGCCTTGAGATGGTAGATCTGCGCCGGGACGCCGGCCTCGCGCGCGATCGTGATCAGCTCGTCGACGGCCTCGAGCAGCGCGTTGCCCTCGCTCCGCATGTGCGAGATGTACATGCCGCCGAACGGTGCAGCCTCGGCCGCGAGCGCGATGAGCTCGGGCGTCTTCGCGTAGAACGCGGGTGCGTAGATGAGCGATGAGCCGATGCCGAGCGCGCCCTCCTCCATCGCCTGCCGCACGAGCGCGCGCATGCGATCCAGCTCCGCGGGCGTCGGCTCGCGATCCTCGTAGCCGATCTCGTGGATCCGCGCGGTCGTTGCGCCCAGGAACGACGCGACGTTCGGCGACACGCCCTTCCGCTCGAGGTACTCGAGGTACTCGCCCAGCGTGGTCCACTCGATGTCGAACCGGATGTCGCCCTGCTCGTCGACCATGCGCCGCTTCATCGCATCGTTCAGCGGGCCCATCGACATGCCCTCGCCGAAGACTTCGAGCGTCACGCCCTGCACGATGTCGGACAGGCCACGCCCGTCTTCGATCAGCGATTCCGTCGCCCACGACAGCATGTTGATGAACCCGGGCGCGACGGCCAGCCCGGTCACATCGATCTCGAGCGGCGCCGTCGCCCGGCCGATGTCGCCGACCGCGACGATGTTGTCCGCCAGAATCGCGACATCACCGACCATGGGCGAGCCGCCGCTGCCGTTGTAGATCGTGCCGCCGCGCAGGATCACATCGACCTGTCGCACCTCGCCGCACCCCGCCAGGAGCGCGACGAACAGCAGGGACCGGGCAGCACGGGAACGCATGAAGTCCTCCTGTGAGACTCGCGACGGGATCCAGGACGGCCGGCCGCCGTCGCAGCGTACGCGCGGCGCGCGGATCGGCTGGCGGACATGATACGCGCCGCACGCCGGCGCGAGCCATTGTCCGATCGGCCGTGGCCGAAACCGGAGCCGTCCGGGACCGGGGCAAGCACCACGCCGCAAGGAGACGGCCCCGGCATCCAGTCCGCCTGACCCGAACGTCCCGGACTTGCGCGGCGAGGTTTCACGGCCATCCTTCCGTCACGACAGGGGGCGGACCGCTGGCCGATGGAACTTCGCCGGCCCGTGGCGGGTCCGACGCGGCCCGGCCTCGATCGCAGACCGACGCCCGGCCACCGGGCTGAAAACTCCAGGAAAGGACACGGCGCATGCGCAAGGCGATTTCCCGACTCCTGCTCTCGACGACGGCCGTCGCCGTCGCGATCGGAACCACGGTCCTGCGCGCGGAACCCGCGCCGGTGGACGCAGCGGACCGGGCGATCGTGCAGGACACGCTCGGCAAGACTATCTACATGTCGAAAGGCACCTGCTTCGCCTGCCACGGACCGGAGGGCAAGGGCACGCCGCTCGCACCGGACCTGACCGACAAGGAATGGCTGAACCTGACGGGTGAGGTCACCGCGCAGGCGCTCGCCGAGCTGATCACGAAGGGTGTGCCGACACCCAAGAAGTTTCCGACGCCGATGCTGCCGAAGGCGGGCGTGGCCCTGACGGACGCAGAGGTCCAGGCCGTTGCCCGTTACGTCCTCTCGCTGAGCGCCGGTACGCGCTAGCGCCGGCTTCTGGCGCCCGCCGTCGCAAGCGGCGGGCGCCGCGCGCCACGCACCACACCCGCCGAGGTTCCATGCGAGCCCGCACCATCCAGCCATCGGTTCTGTGCGCGATCGTTCTGCTCGCCACGCTGCCGGCGTGCGCACCGCGCCCGAACGAGGAAGCGGACGCGATCACCACGCAGTACACCGACGCCGCGAACCGGCTGATCCAGGCCGCGGTCGCGGACAGCGCGGCGTACAAGCGGCTCGGTGAGCTGGTCGACCGGTTCGGCCACCGCTTCAGCGGGTCCGAGAGCCTGGAGCGCGCGCTCGACTGGATCCTCGATGAGATGCGCGGCGATGGCCTCGAGAACGTGCGCGGCGAGCCGGTCATGGTGCCACGCTGGGTGCGTGGCACGGAGTCGGCCGCGCTGGTCGAGCCGCGTGCCATGCCGCTCTCCATGCTCGGCCTGGGTGGCAGCATCGCGACGCCACCGGGCGGGATCGAGGCTGAGGTCCTCGTCGTGCGCAGCTTCGAGGAGCTCGAGTCGCGCGCGGCCGATGCGCGCGGCCGGATCGTGCTCTTCGATGTGCCGTTCACCAACTACGGCGAGACGGTCGCGTACCGGCGCGAAGGCGCCATCGCCGCAGCCCGCGCGGGCGCCGTCGCCAGCCTGATCCGCTCCGTCGCGTCCGGCTCGATGCGCTCGCCGCACACCGGCAGCATGCGCTACGAGGAAGGCGTCCCGCAGATCCCGCACGCCGCACTGAGCGTCGAGGACGCCGCCATGATCGGCCGCATGGACGATCGCGGCCAGCGCGTGGTCGTGCGCCTCGAGATGCGTGCGCAGACCTTGCCCGACAGCGAATCGCGCAATGTGATCGCCGAACTGACCGGCAGCGAGTTTCCGGAACAGGTCGTCGTCATGGGCGGCCACATCGACTCCTGGGACGTCGGCCAGGGCGCCATGGACGACGGCGGTGGCAGCGTCGCCGCCTGGGAAGCGCTGCGGCTGATCATGGAGGCCGGGCTCCGCCCGAAGCGCACGATCCGCGTCGTGCTGTGGACCAACGAAGAGAACGGGCTGCGCGGCGGCAACGCGTACCGCGACGCGCACCTCGATGCGCTCGACGACCACGTGCTCGCGATCGAGTCCGATGCCGGCGTCTTCGCGCCGCGCGGGTTCGGCTTCACCGGCAGCGATGCCGCGTTCGACCTCGTGCGCCGCGTCGGCCGCCTGCTCGAGCCCATCGGCGCCTCCAGCATCACCCGTGGCGGCGGCGGCGCGGACATCGGCCCCATCATGGAGCGCGGCGTGCCGGGCATGGGCCTGCAGGTGGACGGCACCCGCTACTTCTGGTACCACCACTCCGAGGCGGACACGCTCGACAAGCTCGACCCCATCGAGATGGCGCACTGCGTCGCGGCCATGGCCATCATGGCGTACGTCGTCGCGGACCTGCCGGAACCGCTGCCCAGGGAGGCGAGGACGCCGTGATCGGGTGGCTGGCGTTCGTGGTGGGGATGGGGTTCGCGGTCGGGCCGCCTCCGATAACAGATGATTTCACCGCGGAGAGCGCGGAGAACGGACTTCGCTTCTTGCACGGGGGGTGGGGATTCGGGGCGCTGCAGGATACCGTGGCGTGGGAGGCAGCTGAGCGCGGTGCCAACCTGCGCGTCTGGCTGCTGACGATCGGCCAGGGTGACGCGATCTGGGAGCGGTTCGGGCACAACGCGATCCGCGTGCTCGACGAGACGACCGGCATCGATGCGGCATGGAACTACGGCATGTTCGACTTCGAAGAGCCGGGTTACCTGGGCCGACTCGTGCGCGGCGAGATGATGTACTGGGTACAGCCGTACGATGGCGCGGCCCTCATCGATTTCTACATCCGCACGAACCGGTCGGTGTGGCTCCAGGAGCTGAACCTCACGCCCGCGCAGAAGGCGGACCTGAACGATTTCCTGATGTGGAACGGACGCGACGAGAACCGCTTCTACCGCTACGACTACTACCGGGACAACTGCTCGACGCGCGTGCGCGATGCGCTCGACCGCGTGCTCGACGGCGCGCTGGCGGCCGCGCTGCAGGCGCGCACCGGCCGCAGCACGTACCGGGAGCACACGCAGCGCCTGCTCTCCGACCGTCTGGCCGAAGGCACCGGCACGCTGCTGGCCATGGGCCCGCGCACGGACCGGCCGCTCAGTGCCTGGGAAGAGGCGTTCCTGCCGGTCCAGCTGATGGAGCAGATCCGGACCGTCGAAGTGCAGGGACCGGACGGCACGAACCAGCCGCTCGTGCTCGATGAGACGGTCGTGTTCACCGCGCAGCGCGAACCGGAATCGACCGTCGCGCCGGACCGGGTCCTCCCCTTCAGCGCCGCCGGCATCGGTCTGGCCGCCCTGCTCCTGCTGCTCGGCCGGCCCGGCACCGGCAGGGCCACGCGCATCGGCTTCGCGGCGCTGGCCTTCGCCTGGGCGCTCACCGCCGGCGTGTTCGGCACCGTGATCGCAGGCCTGTGGGCCTTCACCGAACACAGCTTCACGTACGACAACGAGAACCTCCTGCAGGCCTCGCCCCTGCTCCTCCTCCTGGCCGTCCTGATCCCGTTCGGCACCCGGCTCAGCCACCAGGCGGCCCGGCTCGCCGTGGTCATCGCAGGCCTCGCCGTCCTGGGCTTTCTGCTGCAGATCCTGCCCGGCCTGGACCAGGCCAACGGCGAGATCATCGGGCTGCTGATGCCGGCCCACATCGCGGTGGCCGTGGGGCTGTCGATCCGACCCGGAAAGTCGTCCTCGCCGAAGGACACCTGAGTTCCATTCGAAGGGGGTCAGGGGTCGGGCTGACCCGCGCTTGACGGCCCGCCGTCCGATACGCCCAACTCGTTGTCATACAGTTATTTATCGGCAGTACGCGCAGCCCCGGATCGGACGTTGGCACCGGGCTTGCCCTTCAGGACGGCGCGGCACGGCAGTCGGCGTGTCCGCCTTCCAGATCAACACGGATACGGGGTGACACGATGGAGACCATGGGAACGAGTGCGCGAACACGGATCGGGCGGGCCACCGCAACGGCGACCCTGCTGGTCGGGGTCATGGCGAGCTCGTTCGGCTGCGCGAGCATGAACAGGACGGAGGAGGGGCTGGTCATCGGCGCCGCGGGCGGCGCGGTCGTGGGCGGCGTGATCGGGCGCGCGGCGGGCTCGACGGCCAAGGGCGCGATCATCGGTGCGGCTGTGGGCGGCACCGCGGGCGCGATCATCGGCCGGCAGATGGACAAGCAGGCGGCGGAGCTGGCGGCGGAGATCCCGGGCGCGAAGATCGAGCGCGTGGGCGAGGGCGTGCTGGTGACGTTCGACTCGGGTCTGCTGTTCGACTTCGATTCTGATGTCGTCAAGGGCGCCGCCCAGCAGAACCTGACCGCGCTCGCGAACAGCCTGGTCAAGTATCCGGACAGCGAGCTGCTCATCGTGGGGCACACCGACTCCGTCGGCAGTGACGCCTACAACCAGCGTCTGTCGGAGCGGCGCGCCCGGTCGGCGGCCAGCTACCTGACGGGCCGCGGCGTGAAGCCGGACCGTCTGCGCACGGACGGCCGCGGTGAGGTCGAGCCCGTAGCGGACAACGCGACGGACGCCGGCCGTGCGCAGAACCGGCGCGTCGAGGTCGCGATCTTCGCGAGCGAGGAGTACCGGCAGCGTCTGATGCGGGGCAGCCGGTAACCGCACACGACGACCGGCCCGCGCGCTCGATCCGAACGTCGAGCGGCACGGGATGCAGAAGGCGGCGGCCTCCGGCGAGGCCGCCGCCTTCTTTCCTGCCAGGTCAGGGTGACGTTACAGCGTGCAGGTCAGCGTGGCGTCTCCACCCGCCGCCCAGAGCAGCCGGAAATTCGTCGTCGCGCCGCCGAGCGGTCCGGGAATGCCGCACTGCGCGCCGCCGAAGTCAGCCGATGTAAACTTCATCGTCTGACCGAACGGGTTGGGCGCCCAGTTGTGGCACACCAGCTTCACGTTCTTGCCGTTGGGCGTGTTCACCACGTGCGAGTCCGTGGTGAGGCCGGCCGGCCCCAGACCGCACAAGAAGCCTTCCGCGACGAACGCGTTGTCGAGAAGCTTCACGGCGCCGAGCGGCGTGGCGCCATCGTGCATCGACATGGCCAGCAGGTCGGCCGTCGGCGCGGGCTGGGTCGGCATTTCGGCGCAGGCGGCGAGTGCGAAGACCGCGAGGGCCGGGAACAGGATTCGCTTCATGAGTCCTCCTTCTGGGGTGAGAGCATTCATGCTGCGGGAAACACTGACTCGGGCGCTCCTGCGGACACCGGTCTCCGCACGCAGGACCCAGGGACCGGCAAGTTCCGAACGGACACCCGGAGCCAGACAGCGTCAACCGCCAGCGCAGCCCTCGTCAGCCGCTGCAGGCCTGGCGGATCTGTATGCGATCGTTGAAGTGAGGCGATTGCTGAACAAGGCTGCAACGGGCATGCCGGCCCGCGCGGCAAACGGCGTCCCGGGTGCAACGGTCTGGCACGGATCGGTTTACGCGCACCGGACAGGAAACCCGCCGCGCCCGTTCGGCGGCGGGAAATGTGGTGTTGCCGCTTCACGGCGGGTCCCGATCCGGCAGCGCCGTGCGTGCGGGCGATCACGCGCGCGGTCGCTGGCCGCTCCCGGGGGCACCGGCCATATTAGGCGCCGCTCGTCAAGATCGGGAAACGGATCAGGGCCAGGAGCGATGCGCGCGATGAGTGAAACGGCGAAGAAGGAACCCGGCCTGCTGCAGTCGCTGGTGCCGGTCGTCGTGCTGGTCTTCCTGCTCGCGGCGTCGGTCTACCTGTTCGGCGATGGATCCTCGGGCGGCCCCAACCAGATCGCGCTGATGCTGGGGGCGATGGCCGCCGCGATCCTCGGGGCGCGCAACGGCTACAGCTGGGACGAGCTGCAGCGCGGGATCGTGCACGGCATCTCGCTCGCCACCGGGGCCATGCTGATCCTGCTGATCGTGGGCTCGCTCATCGGCACGTGGATCCTGTCCGGGACCGTGCCCACGATGATCCACTACGGCCTCTCGGTGCTCACGCCATCGGTGTTCTACGCGGCCGCGTGCATCATCTGCGTGGTGGTCGCGCTGGCGACAGGCAGCTCGTGGACCACGGCGGGCACGGTGGGCGTCGCGCTCGTCGGCATCGCCACCGCACAGAACCTGAACCCGGGGATGGCGGCCGGGGCGATCATCTCGGGCGCCTACTTCGGCGACAAGATGTCGCCGCTGTCGGACACGACGAACCTGGCGCCCGCGATGGCCGGCACCGATCTGTTCACGCACATCCGGCACATGGTGTACACGACCGTGCCGAGCATCGTGATGGCCCTGCTCCTCTTCACGGGCATCGGGCTGTTCATGGGCGGTGCAGCGGAGGCGCCGGAGATCGCCGCGATGCAGCGCGAGATCGAAGGACAGTTCACGATCGGGCTCCACATGCTGCTGCCCGCCGTGCTCGTGATCTTCCTGGTCGTGCGCCGTGTGCCCGCCTTCCCCGCCCTGCTCATCGGCGCCCTGGTCGGCGGCCTGTTCGCCGTCGTGTTTCAGCAGGAGGCCACGCTGCGCTTCGTCGGCGAGACTGACGTGGCCCGACCCGTCGCGCTGCTGCAGGGCATGTGGATGGCGCTGTTCGACGGTTACGTCGCCAGCTCGGGCAACGCCGCGCTGGATGATCTCCTGACGCGTGGCGGCATGGCCAGCATGCTGTCGACCGTCTGGCTGATCATGTCGGCGATGATGTTCGGCGCGGTCATGGAGACGACCAAGATGCTGCAGAAGCTGGCGGCCGCGATCCTGGGCATGGTGCGCGGCACCGGCAGCCTGATCGCCGCCACGCTCGGCACGTCGATCGGCATGAACGTGATCGCGTCGGATCAGTACATCGCGATCGTGCTGCCCGGCCGGATGTTCCGCTCGGAGTACCGCCGTCGTGGCCTGTCGGCCAAGAACCTGTCCAGGTCGCTCGAGGATGCCGGCACGCTCACGTCCCCGCTCGTGCCGTGGAATACCTGCGGCGCGTTCATGGCGCAGACGCTGGGCGTGGCCACGTTCGCGTACGCGCCGTTCGCGTTCTTCAACCTGTTGAACCCGATCGTCGCGGCCTTCTACGGGTTCACCGGGTTCACGATCGAGAAGATGTCGCAGGCCGAGATGGACGCGGAGCCGCTCACCGAGGTCGTCGCGGCTTCACACTCCTGACGGCGATCACTCCGTCGCTTCGCGCAGCACGGCGAGCGGCGCGCGCCGCACGATGCCGCGACTGCCTGCGACACCGATGACGACCGAGAGCAGGGCCGTGCCCGCGAACAGCAGAAGCAGCGGGACGGGGTCCGGATCGAAGCGCATCTCGAAGAAGAAGCGGACCAGCAGCCACGCTGCGAGCACGCCCAGGCCCGTCCCGGCCAGTCCGGCCAGCGAACCCAGCGCCAGGTACTCCGTGAACAGGACCTGACGGATCTGCCGGCGCGTCGCGCCCAGCGTGCGCAGCAGCACGGTCTCGCGCAGCCGCTGGAAGCGCGCGGCGGACAGCGCGCCCGCCAGCACGAGCACACCGCCCAGCACGCAGAACAGGCCCATGAACCGGATCGCCAGCGTGACGCGGCTGACGATGCGCGTCATGACGTCCTGCACGAGCGTCAGGTCCAGCGTCGACACGTTCGGGTAGCGCCGCACGATGTCGCGCTGAATCGCAGCGATGCGATCCGCGTCGTTCACACGTGCCAGCGCAATGAACGTCTGCGGCGCCTCATCGAGCACGCCAGGCTCGAAAACGACGAAGAAGTTGGTGTCGAAGCGCGCCCAGTCGACGGTGCGCAGACTGGCCACGCGCGTCTCGATCAGGATGCCCTGGATGTCCCAGGTGATCGTGTCGCCGATGCCGACGTTCAGGCCGCGCGCCACGTCCTCCTCGACGGAGATGCGGGGCAGCGTGCCCGCCTCGCGCGGGCCGTCCCACCATGCGCCCGCGACCAGTGTCTCGGCCCCCGACAGCTCGGCCCGGTACGTGTGGCGGTACTCGCGACGCACGGCCCACGGCTCGATGTCGCGCGCCAGCGCCGTGTACAGCACCGAGTCGGCGGACACGTTCTTCAGGCGCGCGATGCGGGCCGGCACGATCGGCGTCAGCGACGGCGCGGAAACGCCCTGCGCCGCGAACGCGGCCTCGATCCCGTCCCGCTGGTCCGACTGGATGTCGAACGCGAGCACGTCCGGCCCGCCCGCGACCTCATCCACACGCAGCACGCCCAGCAGACTGCGCTGCACCGCCAGAATCGATGCGATCAGGAACACGCCGAAGCCGAGCGCGACCGTGACCGCCGCCGTCTGGTTGTTGGGCCGGAACAGGCTCGCCACGCCCTGCCGCACCGGGTAGCTCGCCCGCTGCGGGAACAGCCGGCGGACCAGCCGCATGAGCGCCCATGCCGCGAGGCGCAGGAGCAGCAGCGCGCCTGCCAGTCCGCCCGCGTACGCGAACCCTACCGAAAGCAGCGGCGCCTGCAGCAGCGACAGGCCCAGGATGCTGCCCAGCAGCGCGGCGAACGTTGCGACGCGCCATACGTCCGGGCGGCGAGGCGCATCTTCGACGGTGTGGCGAAGGGCCTGCAGCGGCGGGATGCCGCGGATCTCGAGCAGTGGCAGCAGCGCGAAGACGACGGAGACCCAGACGCCGATGCCGAGACCGGCCAGGACCTGGCCCCAATAGACGCGGAACGCGACGTCGACCGGGATCGTGGGGCCGAGCAGCACCGGCAGCACGGCCTGGATGCCCACCCCCAGCAACGCGCCGAGCATCGCGCCGCCCAGTCCCAGCAGCGCGGCCTGCCCGACGTAGGCGACGAACGCCGTGTCCTGCGTCGCGCCCAGACAGCGCAACACCGCAACGGTCGAACGCTTCTCGCGCACGAACACGTGGACGGCACTGCCCACGCCGAGCCCGCCCAGCAGCAGCGCCGTCAGGCCGACGAGGCCCAGGAACCGCGTCACCGCGCCCAGCCCCTCGGCCAGTTCCTCGCCTTCCTCCTGTGCCGTGTCGAAGCGGACCTGCTGGCGGCGGAACAGCGCATGGTTCCGATCGACCAGCGTCTGCAGCTGAACCTCGTCCGGCACGCGGAAGTAGATGTCGCGATCCGACAGACTGCCGAAGCCGAGCAGACCGGCCTCCTCGAGCCGACCCGGCGCGATGAACACGCGCGGCGCGATCGCACTGCGGAACCCGATCTCGATCGGCGGACGCGTCAGCACACCTGCGATGCGGAACGAGAGTTCGCCGATGCGCAACGAGTCGCCGACCTGCGCATCCAGCGCGAGCAGCAGCGACGGCTCGACCAGCGCATCACGCGAATCGAGCGGGAGCGGCCACAGACCGGCCGGATCCGTCACGACCTGGCCGTAGAACGGGTAGCCCGGCTCGACGCCCCGCACCTGGGCCAGCCGAGTGCGACCGTTGGGCGCGAGCGCCATGCTCAGCGTGCCCGTGACGCGGGCGACCTCCACGCCCGCCTGCTCCGCAGAATCGACAACGGCGAGCACCGAGTCCGGGAAGGCCCGCCCGCTGCTCAGCCGGAGATCCGCACCCAGCAGCGCACGCGACTCGCTCAGCACCGTCTCGACGACGCCGGCCCGGTACGAATTGATGGCGACGAGCGCGGCCACACCCAGCGTGATCGCGCCAACGTAGACGCCCGTGCGGCGCCACGTGGAGCGCATCTCGCGACGGGCATGACGGACGGCGAACCGAATGTTCATACGAACAGGACGGCGGGTATGGGGATGGGTTGTGGGGCTGGGGATGGGGACGACAACGGCGGGGCGCTGGGAAACGTACCGGCCCCGCGATTTTCCCCATCCCGATCACCGCCCCGCATCCCCATTCCCGCCGTGATCCCCTTCACCCAAGACCATCCTCCCCGCCGTTGCCGTCCCCATCCCGATCACCACCCCCCATCCCCATTCCCGCCGTTGTCCCCCTTCACCCAAGACCATCCTCCCCGCCGTTGCCGTCCCCATCCCGATCACCACCCCCC
>JBFFZF010000077.1:0-20093 GCA_041568755.1 Longimicrobiales bacterium
TGCCCCCGACCACCTCGAATCCGACACCCCCACCCACATGCCGTCCGCCATCCGGTGCACCGCGTTGATCCTGCCGAAATAGGGCGCGTCGTCCCGGGTGTTCACATTCACGCCGGCGGCACGCAGCGCGGCGATGACGTCTTCGGGCCACGCAGTGCCGGGGCGCAACTCGACATCGATGCGCGAAGGGGTGGGGTGGAAGCGCGGCGCGTCCATCGCGCGCTCGAGCGGCAGCGCCTCCTCAATGGCGCGGCTGAGCGTCAGCACGATGGCCGACAGGATGCGGCGCGCGCCGGCGCCGCCGATCACGTATTCGGGGACGCCATCGCGCAGCACGATCAGCGGCGACTGCGAGGACCAGTGCCGCCGCGTGTCCGGTTCCAGCTCGCCCAGGTAGCCCATCGTCGCGGCATAGACGAAGCCCAGCCCGGGTGACGCGACGCTCGAGCCCATGTTCGGGCCGACGGACTGCGTCAGGGCCACGACGTTGCCGGCGCGGTCGGCGACGGAAACGTGGGTGGTGTGTTCGGGTTCTTCACGGCGGGAATGGGGATGGGGGGTGCGGATCAGGGATGGGGGAACGGACGGGGCGGGGTGGAGGGGGGCGGTGCTGCCCGCGGGCTCGGGCTGGCGGGTCGCGGCGACGATGGCGGTGGCGCGATCGCGGGCGAGGGCGGGCGAGACGAGCCATGCGGCCTTCGTTGCGGCCGGCGTCACATCGGCTTGGCGGTCCTCGAAGCCGGCCAGCAACGCACGGGCAGTTTGCTCGATCCACGGCGCGCCGCCGGCGGCGCGTGCAGGGCCGAGCGCGTCGAGGATCTGCAGGATCTCGATCGTCGTCGCGCCGGACGCGGGCAGGTAGGAGCCGATGATTTCGCGGCCGCGGAACGTACCGCGCACGACGATCGAGGTCTCCGCGCGGTACGCGGCCAGGTCCGCCTCCGTGACGAGTCCGCCGTGCGCGCGGATGTCGGCGGCCATCGCGCGCGCCAGCGCGCCGCGGTAGAACGCGTCCTCGCCGCCGTCGGCGATCGCGCGCAGCGTGCGCGCGAGCATCGGCTGTCGGAACACATCGCCGGGCTGGTACGTGGAGCCATCCGGTCGCAGGAAGAACGCGCGCGCGCCTTCGGACGTGAGCAGCCGCTCGCGGGCGCGGCTGATCCGTCCGGCCTCGCCCGCCGAGAGTGCGAAGCCGTGCTCCGCGAGGGCGATGGCCGGCTCGAGCACGGCGGCCAGCGACCACGTGCCGTGCTCGCGCACGGCCTGCGCCAGCGCGGCGAGGGTGCCGGGCACCGCCACCGTGCTCCAGCCCCACGCGTCCTCGTCATCCGTTGGGCCGCCCGCGTATGCAACGGGCACTTCGGTCGTGCCATCGATGGCTGCGACGGTGCCATCCGTCCGGTGCAACAGCAGCTGCGTGCGCCCGCCGATGCCGGACTGCGAAGGTTCGACGACACCCAGCGCGAACGCCACCGCTGCCGCCGCGTCGATCGCGTTACCGCCGTGCTCGAGCACGTACACCCCGACGGCCGTCGCGAGCGGTGCGCCGGTCACGACCATGCCTTCGGTCGAGCGTGCGGTCTGCCGGGCCGCGCGCGTCGTCGATATGCCGCCAATCGCATCGACCAGCGCCTGGCCGGCGAGGCGCGGGGGCACGGTTGGCGTGCGGTCGACGGGGGCCGGCGCGCACGCGCCGGCCAGCGCCGTCACCACGGCCAGTGCCGACGGCAGTCGTGCGCGGCTTCGCCTGTGGCTGGCGGTCATCGGGTCCATGGCGTCCAAGATCGGGTCTCCCAGCCACGCTCGCCATGCTCGGGTTGCTGCTGGCCCGGTCCATTCGTAACCTGCGGCGGCCCGCCCGGTGAGGGCGGTCGCGTGCGGGTGTGGCGGTCGACGCGTGACCCGCACACGGGCGTACGGAGCACGGATTCAGTGACCAGGTAACGCAGATGAAGAATCGACACGAGACGACCGGCGCGGCCGCGCGCGCTTTCGCGCTGGTCGCGGCGCTCGTGCTTTCGCTCGGGACAGCGTGCGAGGCCATGAGCCGGCCGCGCTGCGTCGATCTGAACACGGCGACGGCCGCCGAGCTGCAGGGCATCCGTCACGTTGGCGCGGAGCGCGCGCGTCAGATCATCGCGCTGCGCGTGGAACAGCCGTTCACATCCGTCGATGAGTTGCGGCGCGTGGAAGGCATCGGCGATGCGCGGCTCCGCGAGATCGTTGCGGAAGGCAGGGCGTGCGTGCCGCAGCCGGATTCAGCGGGAGGCGCGTCAGGCAGCTGAGCGCGCGAAACCGGCTCAGCGCCGGATCGCCTGCACCTCGTGCGGCAGCGGGAACCAGCGCAGGTGCTCGAAGTCGGCAGAGACTTCCGGGTTTGCGGGCGACTCGCCGGGTGCCGGTGCATCCGCGAAGATGCGCTTCGCTTCCTCGAGGTACTCGGGCAGCCGGCTCTCCGGCTCGTGCCGGCGCCGGTGCTCCCAGGTCATGCCCTCGGCCGTGTAGCGGATGTCGTCCAGACTCATGGGCGGCTCGGCCGTGCCCGCCCGGTGCCGCCACAATCCCGTCGCCGGCTGGAAGTCGTACGCGTGCAGCAGGCGCCAGCCGTCCGTCGCGACGAGGTGGACGGCGTCGAGGATGTACTGGAAGACGGTCTCGGAGATGAAGTAGTTGAAGTTGACGCGCACCCAGCCGGGCTTGATGCCCTCGCAGCCGCGCGCGATCTCCCGCTCGAACTCGTGGGACCGGTCCAGGTCGATGCCCAGCAGGCGATGCCCGTAGGGGCCCGCGCACGAACAGCCGCCGCGCGACTGGATGCCGAACAGATCGTTGAGCAGCGCGACGACGTAGTTGTGGTGCAGGTAACGATCCTCGTGGCGCACGACGAACGAGACGATGGACAGCCGTTCCGCCGTGCAGTTGCCCAGGATCTCGATGTTCCGGTTCTCCTGCCACGATGCGATGGCGCGGCGGATGAACGATTCCTCGCGCTCGCGGATCAGGTCCTCACCCACGGCCTGTTTGAGCCGGAAGACCAGGCCGGCGCGGATCGACTCGACGATGGCGGGCGTGCCGCCCTCCTCGCGGTGCTCCGGATCCTTCAGGTAGCGGTGTTCTTCCGGGTTCACGTAGGAGACCGTGCCGCCGCCGGGGACGACCGGCACCGAGTTGCGGAACAGCTCGCGCCGCGCGACCAGCACGCCGGGTGTGCCCGGCCCGCCGATCAGCTTGTGCGGCGACAGGAAGATCGCGTCCTTGTAGTCGAGCGCGTCATCGCCCCGGTCGCCGGCCGGGCCCATGTCGATGCGCACGTAGGGCGCGGCCGCCGCGTAGTCCCAGAACGAGAGCGCGCCGTAGCGGTGCAGCAGGATCGAGATGGCGCGCGTGTTCGAGACGATGCCGGTCACGTTCGACGCGGCCGAGAAGCTGCCGACCTTGAGCGGCCGGTCGGCATAGGCGCGCAGCTGCGCCTCGAGGTCCTCCAGATCGATGCCGCCGCTCAGGTCTTCGTGGATGACGACGACGTCCGCGATCGATTCCCGCCACGGCAGCTCATTCGAGTGGTGCTCGTACGGCCCGATGAACACGACGGGCCGCTCGGCCGCCGGGATGCGCGCGCTCAGGTCGTAGCGCGCGTCCAGGTCGGGCGGGATGCGCAGGTTGAGCACGCCGATCATCTTGTCGACCGCGGCCGTGGAGCCGGAACCGCAGAAGATCACGCAGTGTTCGGCTGTCCCGCCTACCGCCTCCCGGATGATGCGGCGGGCCTCTTCCCGGAAGCGCGTCGTCTGCAGCCCGGTCCCCGAGCTCTCCGTGTGCGTGTTGGCGTAGAGCGGCAGCACGGCTTCGCGGATGTAGTCCTCGATGAACGCGAGCGACTGGCCCGACGCGGTGTAGTCCGCGTACGTGACCCGGCGGCGGCCGAACGGGCCGCACACGGCCTCGCCCGCGCCGATCACCGCGGCGCGGACGCGCTCGATCAGCGCAGGGCCGTGCACGGGACCCGCAGCCGGCAACATCGGATGGCGATCATGGGGTCAGGATACCACGCCCGGCCGGATCTTCCAAGCTCGGGCCGACGACTCGGCAGGTCAGGCCACGCCCGGCCGCGGACGGTCGGCGTCGAGCAGGACCAGGCGCACGCCGCGGTGGAATGTCCACACCGTGGCGGTCAGGACCAGGATCCACGCCATGCCGATGTCGGCTGCCCACAGCTCGAGCCAGGCGAGCGGCCAGAGGACGAGGCCGCCGGCGATCACGAGCAGACCCGCCCGGTAGCGCCATGGCCTCGTGTGGCGGCCCGCGCGCGGCAGCCCGATGCCGAGCATGAGGACCGCAGCCGTGCCGCAGATCGCGACCAGGATCGCGCGCGGATCGCCGGATCGCGCGAGCAGTCCGATCGCGACCGGCGCGACGAGACACGCGCCGAGCAGCCCGGCCGCGAGCACCGTCCACGTCCGGATCTGCATGTGCGCGGGCCGCGTCACGACGGGCAGCGCCGACTTGACCATGAAGTCGCGGACCTCGGTGAAGCCCACCGACGTGACGCCGCGCTGCTCGCAATCCGTGAGGAAGTCTTCCAGCAGCGCGCGCCGGAACCGGTCTCGCGCCAGGCGCCGCGCGAAGCGCGGCATCGGGATGCGGCCGATGCTCTGCTCGAACAGCGCATCCACCGTGCGATCGTAGCCCTCGCGCAGGCGGCCCGTTTCGACGGCCGGAAACAGGCGGTCGCCTTCCGTGCGGTCCACGCGGTCGAGCCAGGCGCGCAGGTCCGCCTCGGCCACGCCGAGCGTGCGCTCGGCCGACGTGGCCAGCCCGACGACCGCGCCGAGGACAGCGCCGGCCACGAAGAACACGAGCGCCATGGACCAGCTGCCGATCGCGACGATGACGTTCTCGCCCAGCCCGCGGCCCAGGATCCGCCAGCTCGCGAAAAGCACGAGTCCCGCCACGAGCCCGAACGCGGGCACGCGCACGAGCGCGGACAGCACGAACGTGCGCAGCAGCCGGAACGGCCGCACGGGCATGGACCGGAGCGCGTCCGTGACCTTCGTGCGCACGTCGCCGCGGGTGGCTTCGCTCATCTCGTGCCTGTCGGAGCGTGTCCGGCGTCAGATGGCATGCGCCGGTGCCGCCAAGAACGCCCTCGCGTCCAGCGCCACGGCGCGATCGGCATACGCGAACAGCGGATTGACCTCGATCTCGCTGATCTCCTCGTGCGCGAGTGCGGTCGCGGCGACGGCGAGTGCCGCATCCCGGATGGCATCGATGTGCGCGCCGGCCTTGCCGCGCAGGCCGGCCAGCACGGGCCAGATGCGCAGATCGCGCAGCATCTCATCGACGACGTCCGCATCCACGGGGAGCAGGCGCAGCGAGACATCGCGCAGCACCTCGACGGCCGTGCCGCCCGCGCCGATCGTGAGCACGGGCCCGAACTGCGGGTCGCGGATCACGCCGATGAGGAGTTCCGCGATCGGCCGGTCCAGCATCGGTGATACGATGACGCCGCGCACGTCGGGCGGCAGACCCTGCGCGGCGGTCCACGCCCGCACGGCGGCGTCGATCTCGTGGAACGCGGTCGCCGCTGCGCCGCGTCCCGTAACGCCGAGCCGGACCCCGCCGGCATCGGTCTTGTGCGGCGCCGAGGGTGAAACGACGCGCACGGCCACGGGCGCCCCGATCTCGACGGCCGCGCGCCCGGCGGCCTCCGCCGTCGCGCAGAACGCGGCGGGCACGAGCGGCGTGCCGTAGATGTCGAGCAGCGCGCGCGTCTCCGGCTCGAGCAGCAGCGACCGGCCGTCCGCGCGCGCGTGCTCGAGCAGCGCAGCGGCCTCGCGGTGGCGCTCGGCCGTGACTTCGTGGTGCCGAACGGTCGTGTGACCCCGCTCCCATGCGTTGGGCACGAAGTCCAGCCGGTCGCGCAGCAGGCCCAGCGCGCGCGTCGCCGCGGCGCACGCGCACGCGACGTCCAGTGACTCGACGACGGGCACACCCGCGTCCGTCAGCCGGCGCAGTGGCTCGCTGCGGTGCGCGGCGTACAGCGTGTGCACGACGAGCGCGCGGCCCGCGGCGCGCGCGATCTCCGCCATCTGCGTGGCCGCCTCGAGTTCGCCGTCCAGCAGGGACGCGGCGAACCGGATCGCGTAGCCGCCGAACAGACCCACCACGAGCACGGCGCCGACATTGTCGTCGGCCACGAGGATCTCGAGTGCGCGCGCGAAGACGAGCGGGTCGCGGTCCGCCGCGCCGGCCAGGTCGATCGGGTTGCCGATCGCGGCGGCAGGGCCGAGCAGCGCGCGCAGCCGGTCGCGCGTGTCCGCGTGCAGCGCGGCCAGATCGATGCCGCGGTCGTGCAGCGCGTCGACGGCGAGCGTGGCATGGCCTCCGCCGTCGCTGAGCAGCGCGATGCTGCGGTTGTGGCGCGCGAGCGGCTGCGTGGCCAGCGTCTCGCCCACGTGCAGCAGTTCGTCGGTGCGCGTGACCTCGAGCACGCCAGCCTGGCGCAGGCCTGCGTGGAGCGTGTCGTACGATCCGGCCATCGCCCCCGTGTGCGAGTGTGCGGCGGCACTGCCGATCGCGGTGCGCGCGCCCTTCAGCATCACGATGGGCTTGTGCACGGCCACGCGGCGAGCCATCTCGAGAAAGCGTCGCCCATCGCGGAACCCTTCCACGTGTATGAGAACCGCACGCGTCGCGTCATCGCTGTTCAGAAAATCGAGGTACTCCCAGAAGCGGATGTCGAGCTTGTTGCCCACGCCGATGCAGAACGTGAAACCCAGGTTCGAGCGCCGCTCCGCTTCGGTCAGCAGTTGCAGCGCCATGTTGCCACTCTGCACCAGCAGCGCCAGCGGGCCGGGCCGCACGCCACGCACGCCGATCAGGTTCAGACCCAGTGGCACGTTGAGCAGGCCGGATGTGTTCGGGCCCACAACGCGGATGCCCGTCCGCCGGCAGACATCCAGAACCGCACGCTGCAGGGCGGCGCCGGCCTCACCCGATTCCGCGAACCCGGACGCCAGCACGACCGCGCCGCGCGCGCCCGCCCGGGACCATTCCTCGAGGACGGCGGCCACGGTCGCGGCCGGCGTGCAGACCAGCACGAGATCGGGCGGCGTGTCGAGATCGGCCGGCCCGCGCGCGACGGGCAGACCGAGCAGCTCGCCGCCCGCAGGGTGCACCGGCACGATGCGGCCCGGGTAGCCCGCGTCCAGCAGCGCGCGTACCGCCTGGTTGCCGCGCTTGGTGGGATCCGGCGATGCGCCGATGATCGCGACGCTGCGGGGTCGCAGCACCGCGTCGAGCGGATGACCGTCAGGCGCCCGGGCCGGCGCGTCCGTGGGCGTCACCGGCCAGTGTAGCGCGGCGACCGCTTCTCGCTGAACGCGAGGACGCCCTCTTTCCAGTCTTCCGTGCCCATGCAGCGCACGAGCGCGCGCGTCTCCGCCGACATCACGGCGCCGCGGCCCATGCGGCGCGCACGGCGCAGCAGCTGCCGCGCCAGCGACAGCGGCACGGGCGCCTGCGCCGCCAGCCGCTCCGCCAGCGCCGTCGCGACCGCCTCGACCTGCGCACCGGGGACCGCGCGATTGGCCAGCTCCATCGCGGCAGCATCCGCGCCCGAGAAGAAGTCGGCGAGCAGCAGCAGCTCGCGCGCGCGCATGATGCCTATGCGCTCGGGCAGCGTCAGCGTCACGCCGCCGCCCACGAACGTGCCCAGCGCGAGCTCCGGAAAGCGGAGCTTCGCATCGCTCGCCACGATCATGAAGTCGCAGGACAGTGCCAGCTCGAGCCCGGCGCCGATGGCGTGACCGTTGACCGCCGCGACGACCGGCTTGTCACAGCGCTGCAGGGCGAGATTCGCGCGTTCGGCCAGCCGCGCGTAGCGCCGCTTCTCCTTCGGCGTCCGCTCCGCAGTGGCGTGCGCTTTGAGGTCTGCACCGGCGCAGAACGCCCGCCCTGCGCCCGTCACCACGAGTACGCGCACGGACTCGTCCGATTCCGCTTCCAGTACGGCCGCGAGCAGCGCCTCGTACAACGCCTCGTTCACCGCGTTCAGCCGATCCGGCCGGTGCAGCGTCAGCCACGCGGCAGAGCCCCGCACCTCGTAGAGGACCGCCGGCCGTGCGGCCGGCTCCGCGGCCGGCTCCGTGGCCGCCTCACCCGTCGACACCGTCGGCGGCAGCGGGGCCTCCGCGCTCCGCGCGGTCTCGTCCGGCATGTCCGCCGGCTTCATCATGTCGTCACTCATCAGCCGATCCCCGCGCGCTCCGTTTCAGTTTCCGTTTCGCGACCCGCACTCGTCCCGCCGCGACCACGCAACGCGTCCGTACGATGGCCGGCACGCCGACAAGAGGGCAAGTCGACCGCACACCGGCCGCAGCGCGTGCCCGGTTCTTGCACCATGCTCACCGCTGCGGCCATCTTGGCCAGGTACCTGTGCGCCCTGCGAGAGACGCGCCGCCGGAAGAATGCGATGACTTCTCCTGCCGTCGAAGACTACCTCAAGGCGATCTACCAGCTCTCCGAGCAGGGGGGCGCGGTCTCGACATCCGCCATCGCCGAACGGCTCGGCATCGCGCCCGGATCCGTGACCGGCATGCTCAAGCGGCTGGCCGACCAGGGACTCGTCGAGCACGTGCCCTACCACGGCACCAGCCTCAGCGCCGCAGGACAACGCACCGCCGTACGCATGGTGCGCCGGCACCGCATCATCGAGCTGTTCCTGGTCGAGGTCCTGGGCTACACCTGGGACCGCGTCCACGCCGAGGCCGAACACCTCGAACACGCCGCCAGCGACCACCTCATCGACCGCATGGCCCACGTGCTGGGGCAACCGTCCGCCGACCCCCACGGCGACCCGATCCCCGACGCCCACGGCGAGTTCTACGAGGAGCCCCTGCCCACGCTCGACGAACTCCAGCCCGGTCACCACGCCACCGTCCGCCGCGTCCGCGACCAGGACCCCGAGGCCCTCCGTTTCCTCGCCGAACTCAATCTCGTGCCCGGCACGCGCATTCAGGTCCTCGAAGTCCAGCCCTTCAACGGACCGCTGACTCTGGACATCGAAGGCAACCACCGCGTCGTCGGCCGCGATCTCGCCCGCTTCGTCCAGGTCGAGCCGGCCGCCCCCGCCGAAACCGCCACGTCCTGACCGCGCGGCCGAACTGCCGCCCCCGCCCCGCCGTTCTTCCGTCCCCCATCCTCCATCCCGACCCCCATCCCCATTCCCGTCCCTGGTCCGCTGTCACGCCTGCTTGACAAATATTTAGGGCCGCCTAATTATTGGATTGGTATGAGCAAATCACGACGCATGGACCGAACCCGCGTGCGACGCGCCCACGCGTTTGCCGCCGCTGCCCTGGTCGCGGGGGCTGTGACCGGCTGCGATGCGCTCTTCACGGCGGCGCCGGATCCGGGGGACGTGCTGGACGGGCCGCTGGAGGGCCTGACGGCGGCGGAGATGGTGGCGTTCGCGGCCGGGGACGCGCGTTTCGAGGAGCGGTTCACGGTGCGCACGGGGCTGGGCCCGATTTTCAACAACGTGTCGTGCGCGGGCTGCCACCCGGGCGATGGGCGCGGCCGGCCGGAGGAACGCTTCTCGAACATCGTTCTGCGCATCGATCCGGGGTCGGGCGGCCCGCACGGCTCACCGACGATCGAGCGGCGCGCCATCCCGGGCGTCGAACCGGAGGTTGTGCCGGCGGGCGTGCCGGTCTCGCCGCGGCTGCCGCCGCCGGTGTTCGGGCTGGGCCTGATCGAGGCGATCCCGGTCGCGGAGATCCTTCGTCGCGCGGATCCGGATGACGCGGATGGCGATGGCATCTCGGGTCGTGCGCACTGGGTGACCGCGGCGCCGTGGGTCCCGGCGACGGAGCCGGGTGCGGGAGCGGGCGCGCATCTGGGCCGGTTCACGCGGCGGGCGCGCACGAGCACGATCTTCGAGCAGGTCGTGGATGCCTACCACAAGGACATGGGCATCACGACGGAGTTCCTGCCGAACGAGAATCCCAATCTGGGGGCGAGCACGCCAACGGTGTCGTTCGATGACGCGCCGGACCCCGAGATCTCGACGGCCGTCGTGCAGCAGGTCGTCTTCTATCTGCGCGCGCTGGCTGCGCCCGCGCCGGGTGCCATGACGGAAACGCGCCGGCGAGGCGAGCAGTTGTTTGGTGAGATTGGTTGTTCGGCGTGCCACACGCCGGAGATGCGCACGGGCCCGCACGCCGTGGCGGCGCTGTCGAACCGTGTGGTCACGCTGTACTCGGATCTGCTGCTGCACGATCTGGGCGATGCGCTGGGTGACGGCGTCGGGGACGGCGATGCGGGGGGCAACGAGTGGCGGACGGCGCCGCTGTGGGGACTGCGCGTGATGCGCGATTTCCTCGGTGGCCAGGCTTTCCTGATGCACGACGGCCGGGCGCGCACGATCGAGGAAGCCATCGAGATGCACGGCGGTGAGGCCGCGCGCGTGCGCGCCGGCTGGCGCCGGCTGACGCCCGCAGATCGATCGGCGCTGGTGGATTTCGTGGGGTCCAGGTGAGCGCCATGCGGTCCGCGTGCGACGAGGTCGGCGTGCCCTGTGACCGGCGCGGGTTCGTCGGCCTGGCGGCCGGTGCCGTGGTCGCGGCCGTACTGCCGGCGTGTGCCTCCGTCGCCTCGCTCCCGGTGCGGCCGCAGGATGGCGTGGTCCGGCTGGTGTTGCGCGAGCACCCGCGCCTGGTCGCGCCGGGCGGATGGTTGCGCATCCGGCCGGACGGGCAGGACACGGCGATCTACGTGCTCAACCTGGGCGACGGGTTTGCGGCGCTCTCCCCGGTGTGCCAGCACCAGGGCTGCATCGTGGACATCCGCGGCGCGCTGCTGGTCTGCCCTTGTCACGGCTCGACGTACGATCGCGAGGGCGCCGTGCTGCGCGGTCCGACGGAGCGGCCGCTGGTCCGCTACCCTGTCGTGGTCACGGCCGGGGGCGAACTCGTGATCCGCGTGGCGGAGACGGGTTGATGGCGCGTCGCGTGAAGCCTTTCCTCGTTGCGGTGCTGCTCGTGGGCGCTGTCGGGCCCGCCTCGTCCGCCGCGGCGCAGGCAGGCCAGGACACGGTGGCGCGCCGGCCGTTCGTCGAGGGTGGTGTCTACGACAAGCCGTATCTGGGACGGCTGCTCGGCCGCACGGCCGTGGGCGGCTACGCGGAAGCGCACGCCCGCTGGGCGCGCGTCGATGGCATCACGGAGGAGGCCGGTTTCGTACCCAAGCGGTTCAACCTGTTCACCGCCACGCAGGTGAGCGACTGGGTGCGTGTGGCTGCGGAGCTGGAGTTCGAGGAGGGGACGGAGGAGATCCTGCTCGAGTTCGCGGCCATCGATGTGACGATCCACCCGGCGCTCGCACTGCGCGGCGGCATGATCCTCTCCCCGCTGGGCCGGTTCAACCTTTCCCATGACAGTCCGCTGAACCCGTTCACGGATCGCCCGCTCGTCTCGACGGATCTGCTCGGCGTGGCGCTGTCCGAGCCCGGCTTCGGCCTGTTCGGCCAGGTCCCGCTGGGCGGTACCGCGCGGCTCACGTACGAGGCGTACGCGGTGAACGGCTTCCACGATGGCGTCGTGACGGCCGCGCCCGAGGGCACACGCGTGCCCATGGGCCGCGCGAACGTCGAGGACACCAACGCCTCGCCCGCGCTCGTCGGCCGGCTGGCGTGGAGTCCGCGGCTGGGCCTCGAGCTGGGCGTGTCCGCGCACCACGGCGCGTGGAACATCTTCGATCTGGAAGGCGAAGCCGTGGACGAGCGTCGCGACCTGACGCTGGCCGTGGTGGATTTCGAGGCGGATGTCGCGGGCTTCGAGTTCACCGGCGAGGCCGCGGGCGTCACGATCGATCTGCCGCCCGGTCTCGAGGGCATCCACGCGACCGGGCAGCGCGGGCTGTTCGTGGACGCGGTGCGCCCGTTCGGGCACGGCTGGGTGCGCACCATGCCGGGCGCATCGTTCGCGTTCAAGATGCGGCTGGAGATGGTCGATTTCGACACGGATCTGCCGGGCGATGATGAGCGGCGCATCGCGCTCGGCCTGAACTTCCGGCCCACGTCCGACACCGTGCTCAAGCTGGACTGGGTGCGGGCGCGTGCGCGGGATCGGTTCGAGAACCCGAGCGATCACGCGGCGCTGCTGTTCTCGCTGGCGACGTACTTCTAGGCCGGCCGTGCGGGCGTGGTCGGCCCGTCCTGCCGCGGCAGGCCCGGCTGCACAGATTTCGCACAACCGGACGCTGTCCCCGCGGGCGTTTCCGGTGTAGTCTCTGCGGATCGACTCCGATCGACGCGGAGGCCTGCCCGCATGCCCAGATCCGACCGCAACGCGCCCTTCCGTCCCGGCTGGCCGCTGGCGCTGCTGGTGCTGAGCGCGCTGGCCACGGCGGCCGCGGCGCTCCAGGCGTACCGTCTGGCCCGTTCCAACGCGGCCACGGTCGACCGTGTGCTGCACGATTACGCGGACATCGCGACGTGGAACTACGGCCGCTACGTCACGGCCGCGCTCGACGAGGCCGTGGTCGAGGTCCTCAGCCCGGTCATGCACTTCCAGATGCACGGGCAGCTGCACGTCGGCAACCCGCCGCACGCGTCGTGGTTCGTGGATCACTACCTCGACACGTCGTCCCCGCACTACGGCGACAACGGGCCGCTGCCCGGCTACCTGCCGCGCACCTACATCGGGTTCGTTCTGGGCGCTGATACCGTGGGCATCGCGGGTGACGTGCCGCCCGACCACGTCGTGGCGGGCCTGAACGCGCGACTGACGGAAATCGTGCGCACTGCGTACGAGCCCGGTTGGGCGTGGGGACTCGACGTGCAGCGGGTCGGGGACCGGCCGCGCATCGTGGCGTACACGATCATGCCCATGACGGTGAGCGCGACCGACACGTCACCCGGCGACACGGCCGTCTACGCATTCGTGACGGACGACCGGCTGTGGCACCCGCTGTTCGAGGAGACCTATGCGCAGGCGCCGATTCTGCCCCGCACGCTGACCGGCGACCTGGGCAACACGGACGTCCTTGCGGTGGCGCTGCGCACGCGCACCGGTGACCGCCTGTTCGGCTCGCACGAGGACGCGCCGGCCGAGCCGATCGTCGAGGTCGAGCTGCCCGAGAAGTTCGGCGGGCTGTACGTCAGTGCCGCCGTCCTGCCCGACATGGCGGAGACGCTGATCATCGGCGGTCTGCCGCGGTCGCGCCTGCCGTACCTGCTCGGCCTGCTCGCGCTCGCGGTGGGACTCACGCTGATCGCGTTGCGCCAGCTCCGCCGGGAGCAGGAGCTGGTGCGTCTGCGCGCGGACTTCGTGAGCAACGTCTCGCACGAGCTGCGCACGCCGCTCGCGCAGATCCGGCTGTTCCTGGAGACGCTGCGGTTGGGGCGGGCCCGCACGCCCGAGCAGGTCGAGTGGTCGCTGGCCAACATCGACCGCGAAACGTCACGCCTCGACCGTCTGGTCGAGCGGATCCTGACCTTCTCGCGGCTGAACCGCGAAGTCGAGCTGCACCTCGAGCGTGTGGACGTCGGCGCGATCGTGGCGGAGACGGTCGAGCTGTTCCGGCCGCTCGCCGCGCAGAACGGCACCACCATTGTGCTCGAGGCCGGGGGCCGGGCCGTCGCATCCGTCGATACGGACATGTTGCGGCAGGTCGTGATCAACCTGCTCGACAACGCCGTGAAGTACGGCCCGCCCGGCCAGACCGTGCGCGTGCAGCTGACGCAGTCGGACCCTGTCGTCCGTCTGGTCGTCACGGATGAGGGCAGCGGCGTGCCGCAGGAAGAGCGCGCCACGATTTTCCGCCCGTTCCACCGCGGCAGCGTGAGCACGCGCAGCGGCACGGGCGGTGGCGGCATTGGCCTGGCCATCGTCGCGCGCATCGTGCAGGCGCACGGTGGCACGGTCTCGGTCACGGACACGGCGGGCGGAGGCGCTGCGTTCACCGTCGAAATCCCGGCCGGTCCGGCCGGGGACGCGCGGGCTGTGACTGCCGTGGCGGCGCTCAGTCCCGGTTGAAGCATGGCGCACATTCTGGTCGTCGAAGACAACGTCGAACTGGCCGCGGGTCTGCGGCACAATCTCGAACTCGAGGGCTACACGGTGGACGTGGCCCACGACGGCGCGGCCGGCCTGTCCCGTGCGGAGCGCGTCCGGCCGGACCTGATCGTTCTGGATCTCATGCTGCCCGGCGTGGACGGCTTCCAGGTGCTGGAGCGGCTGCGTGCGGCCGGCCACGTCGCGCCGGTGCTGATCCTGTCGGCGCGCGGCGATGAGGCGGACAAGGTGCGCGGGTTCCGGCTCGACGCGGACCAGTACGTGACCAAGCCGTTCCGCCTGCTCGAGCTGCTCGAGCGCGTGAAAGCGCTGCTGCGCAGGGCACAGGCGAGGCCCGCATTGCAGGAGTCCTCCGGCTCGATCCGCTTCGGCGATGTCACCGTCGACACCGCCTCGCAGACGACGATGCGTGGGGGCGAGGTCGTGCCGCTGACACCGAAGGCGTACCAGCTGTTGTGCGCGCTCGTGCGCCGCCACGGCGCGGTCGCCACGCGACAGGAACTGCTGCGCGAAGTCTGGCGTCACCGCGCGCTGGTCCCCACGCGCACGGTCGACTCGCACATCGCCGAACTGCGCCGCAAGCTCGAAGCCGATCCTGCCAGCCCGCGGCACTTCATCACGGTGTGGAAAGTCGGGTACCGCTTCGAGCCCTGACGTCTTGCGCGCGCGTCGCCCGGGACGGAGCTTCGGGGCGTGCGCAGACACGACTGGCTCACCCGTCGGATCCGACCGGTCACGGTCGGCATGATCGCGCTGCTCGGCGCCGGTTGCGGCGAACGCGCTCCGCTGACCGTCCGGCTGGCCGTTGCGCCGGACCTCGCCGAGCTGGGCGCGGCGCAGGCGCTGGTCGAGGCGTTCCACGCAACGCACCCGCAGGTCACGGTCACGCTGCTGCCCGCCGGCACGGACCCGTTCGCGCAGGCCCGGAACGGCGAGGCCGACGTGCTGCTGACGGACGCGCCGACGGAAGAGGCCAGGCTGGTCGCGGAAGGGATCGCTGCCGAGCGCGTGGCCGTGCTGCACAGCGAGTACGTCCTGCTCGGGCCACCCGAGGATCCCGCAGATGTCGCCGGGCTGCAGGACATCGGGGAAGCATTTGCCGCGATCGCGGCGACCGGAATGCGTTACGTGAAACGTTCGCTCAACGGGGTCACGCGTCCGGATGACGCGGTCTGGGCGACGCTGGGCGTTGCGCCTTCAGCCGCGTCCCGGATCGACGCGGGTCCGGGTATGGCGGAGGCCCTGCGGCTGGCCTCCGAACAGCGCGCCTACATCCTGTCGGACCTGGCCACGTTCTTCCGGCTGGCCCCGTCGCTCGAGCTGGAGATCGTCTCTCAGGGCGATGCCCGGCTCGTGCGGCCGTTCGCCGCCGTGCGCATCACGAACGCCGCGACCGAACGGGCCGCGCGCATCTTCGTGGAGTGGCTGGCCGGTGCGGACGCGCGCGCTGCGATCGAGTCGGTCGCGACCGATCCGTTCGGCGCACCGGTCCTGCGCGCCGGCGCCGTCCCGCTCGGACCGCGCTGAGCCGGTTCGTCACGCGGCCGGCGCCTCACGCGTTGCCGGCGTGAAGCCCATGACCGCAAGGAGATTGCCCATGCACCGGATCCGACGTGCGGCCGCCGTGGCCGCATGGCTCATCGCGGGCGCCGCCTGGACCGCACACGCGCAGAACCCGACAACGCCGCCGCCGGACTGCTCCGCCGCCGAGCACCGCCAGTTCGACTTCTGGGTGGGCGAGTGGCACGTCACGACGCCGGCGGGCCAGACGGCAGGCGAGAACCGGATCACACGCATTCTGGCCGACTGCGTGCTGCTGGAAGAGTGGACGGGCGCGAGCGGCAGTTCGGGCAAGAGCTACAACGTGTGGTCCCGCGCCGATCGCAAGTGGCATCAGACGTGGGTCGACGATCGCGGTGCGCTCCTCATGCTGGCGGGCACGTTCGCGGACGGTGCGATGGTGCTGACGGGCACGACACCGGCCGCAGGCGGCGGCACGACGCACCACCGCGTGACGTGGCATCGCATCGACGGGAACCCGGATCTGGTGCGTCAGCTGTGGGAACAGAGTCCGGACGGCACGACGTGGAACGTGGTCTTCGACGGGCGCTACGCGCGCAGGAAGTGAGTTCGACGGGTCGGGGCATCGCGGCGGCGACCGCGCGCGAGGCCCCGACCCGGATCCCGCATCAGAGGGCAGCATCGTGACGCCGGTCGACCTCGCCCCAATTCACGATGTCCCACCACGCGGACAGGTAATCCGCCCGCCGGTTCTGGTAGTTCAGGTAATACGCGTGCTCCCAGACATCGACGCCCAGGATCGGCGTGTGACCCTTCATGAGCGGACTGTCCTGGTTCGCCGTCGCGTACACTTCCAGTTTGCCGGATCCGTCGACGACCAGCCAGCCCCAGCCGCTGCCGAACTGACCTCCCGCAGCAGCCGACACCTTCTTGCGCAGTTCATCCGCCGAACCGAAGGTCGTGTTGATGGCCTTGGCGAGCGCGCCGGTCGGATCGCCGCCCGACCTCGGCGCCATGATCGTCCAGAACAGGGCGTGGTTGGCGTAGCCGCCGCCGTTGTTGCGCACGGCGGTCCGGATCGACTCGGGCAGGCGGTCGAGCCCGTGCAGCAGCTCGTCGATCGACTTGCCGTGCAGATCGGCGTGCGGCGCGAGCGCGTTGTTCAGGTTGTTCGTGTAGCCGGCGTGGTGCTTGTCGTGATGGATCTCCATGGTCCGCGCATCGATGTGCGGCTCGAGCGCGTCGAACGCATACGGAAGATCCGGAAGCACGAAGGGGTGTGGCATGTGGCCTCCGTCCGGTTGAAGTCATGGTCGATCACGGGGACCGTACGCGCGGGACGGGGCCGATGCAAGGCTTGCAGCCGGCGGGGTCCGGCCTGGTCATACGGGGAGGGGAGCGTGTGAACGACCGGTAGATGCGGGTGGTCAGCCCGTGCCGGACGGCCGGTTGCCCGCCGAACGGTTCGTCACCATCGACTCGATCTTTCCGATCAGGCCGTCGGCCCCGGCTGCACTCGCGCCCAGCAAGCCCTCTTCATCGTACTCGGCTTTCTGCGCAACGTGGTACATGTTCAGCCAGCGGTCGAAGTCCTCACTCTTGCGCAGGACGGCGTAGAAGCGTTTCCCGTGCGTGTCAGTCGGGAACAGGATGTCGAGGCCCGCGGCGACGATGGCGACCTGGATCAGGACGACATCCTTCAGGCCGTCGAGCAGCACCTTGAAACCGAAGATCGCGAGGTCGCGCAGGAGCACGAGCCGCCGCCCGAGCGGCGGGGCTCCGCGTCCTGACGCGACCTCGTCGAGTTCACTGGACACGCCGCTTGCCCGTCATCGTGCCGGACATGCCGGCCAGCGTCCAGGATCCGGCGAAGGTGTCGCCCGTGAACGTGACCGTCATCGTGACGGGACCGTCCGGCGTGTCGCCGACCACGGTCATCGCCATGCCCTCGACGACGACGGAGCGGATGCCGATGGGCTCGGTCACATTCGTGCCGACCGTGCCGCCGTAGGCGTCGCCATTGCGCGTGATCGTGATCGTGCCCTGCACCGCCGTCCCCTCGACGGACGTCGTGAAGTCGAACGTGCCCACGGGGTTGAGCGGCGGCGGCCCGCTCGACCCGCAGGCCGCGAGGGCCAGAGCGGCGACGGCCAGAAGCGCGGACTTCCTGTTCATCGGCTTTCTCCTTTGGCTGTGTCCTGTCGGGCGTGACCACCCCAGACGGGCTCTACGCCGGCGCACGGACATCGGTTTCGGTCGGAACCCGCGCCGCACCGCGGCGGCCGGGGAGCGGCACGGCGAGGACGAACGACGCGCGGCCGTGACGGGCCGGCGTCCGGGGCCGGCTCAGGTCGGGCCGCCCGCCTTGTGCCGGTACGTGATCCGGCCACGCGAGAGATCGTACGGGGACAGCTCGAGCGAGACCCGATCGCCGACCAGGACGCGGATCTTGAACTTCGACATCTTGCCCGCGGCATACGCGAGCACGGTGTGCCCGTTCTCCAGCAGCACGCGGTAGTTGCGGTCCGGCAGCACTTCCGTGACCACACCCTCCATCTCGATCGATTCCTGCTTCGCCATGTACCTGCTTTCGTCCGGGCCCTCGAGGCGCCGGCCACCCGGTGCCGGCGTCCCCCTGCATTCACAACCTCCAAAATAACAATGACATCCCCGGCGCGGCCAGCCCGGCCGGATGGGCGGACTGGACGAGGCCTGGCGGCGCGCGTACGATCCGCCGCGGTCGGGCCGTCCGGCCGTCCAGGGTTCCGCACAACCGGGAAACGCCATGCGCCGTGCCGTGCTCCAAGACCCGCCGGTCCTGCCCCGCGGCTTCCGCTGCATGAGCACGAACTGCGGGCTCAAGCCCCAGATGCCCGATCTCGCGCTCTTCGTGTCCGACGAGGAGGCGAGCGCGGCCGCCGTCTTCACGCGCAACCACTTCCCCGGCGCGCCCATCCTGCTCGGCCGCGAAACGATCCGGGCCGGTCGGTTGCGCGCGGTCGTCGTCAACAGCCGCGTCAGCAACGTCGCGACCGGCACGCGCGGCCTCGACAGCGCCCGGCGCATGGCCGCCGCGGCCGCAGCCGAGATCGGCACGACGGCCGACCGCGTGCTCGTCAGCTCGACCGGCGTCATCGGCGTGCACCTGCCCATCGAGAAGATCGAGGCGGGCCTGCGTGGCGCCGCGGGCAAACTGCAGCGCGATCCGCTCGTCGGCGCAACCGGGATCATGACCACCGACACGCACCCCAAGGCCATCTCCACCGCCGTCGGCGACACGACGCTCACGCTCGTCGCCAAGGGCGCGGGCATGGTCCAGCCCAACATGGCCACGATGCTCGTCTACATCTTCACCGACGCGCGCATCGAGGCTGCTGCGCTCGACCGCATGCTGCGTGCCGCCGTTCACGATACGTTCAACATGCTGTCGATCGACACCGACACCAGCACGTCCGACACGTGCGCGATCCTGGCCAACGGCCTGGCGGGGCCCGTCTCCGAAGACGCGTTCGCCGCCGCCCTGCTCGACGCGTGCACCGCGATGACGGAGATGCTGGCACGGGACGGCGAAGGCGCGACGAAGCTGCTGCGCGCGGATGTGCGCGGGGCGGCCAGCGGCGAGGAGGCGCGCACGATCGCCCGCGCCATCATCAACTCGCCGCTCGTCAAGACCATGGCCTACGGCGCCGACCCAAACGTGGGCCGGCTGCTCATGGCCGTGGGCAAGTGCTTCGACTGCCACGTGCGGCCCGCGACGACCCAGGCCTGGATCAACGGGATGCAGGTGATCCGCGATGGCGAACGAGCGGACTTCCAGGACGAAGCGCTGCGCGAAGACCTGCGCCAGGATCCCGTGCACATCGTGGTCGACCTGGGCATCGGAGACGGCGCCGCGATGGCGCGCGGGTGCGATCTGACCGAGGGCTACATCACCGAGAATGCGGCGTATTACTCGTCCTGACGGATGAGAGAGGATCGGTATGAGCGAGACATTCGGACTTTCCCGCATCGGACAGATCTACGTGACGGCGCACGATCTGGACCGCGCCGTCACGTTCTACCGCGATGTGCTCGGCATGCGGTTCCTTTTCCAGGTGCCCAACATGGCGTTCTTCGACTGCGCAGGAACACGGCTGATGCTGGGCGTGCCGGAAGCGGAGGAGTTCGATCACCCGGCCTCGATCGTGTACTACGATGTCCCGGACATCCAGGCGGCATACGAAACGCTCGCAGAGCGCGGCGTGTCCTTCCGCGAGACGCCGGCGCAGATCGCGGATCTGGGCGATCGCGTGCTGTGGCTGGCGTCATTCCGCGATTCGGAAGGGAACACGTTGGCGCTCATGAGTGAGGTGGTGAAGTGAGGGCGGGACGGCGGGAGACGACACGGCGGGAGACGGGGGGCGGGAGACGGACGGCGGGAACGGCGGGAGACGGACGGCGGGGGCAACGGCGAGGGCAACGGCGGGGGCAACGGCGGGGGCAACGGCGAGGGCA
>JBFFZF010000078.1:0-20049 GCA_041568755.1 Longimicrobiales bacterium
ACGTTACCGCTGGCCCAACATCCGCACCGACGGCATGCGCATGGCGCTGTACGAGGCCAGCGCCGGCGTGGTCCGCTCGCGCCGCGCCTGTGAGGTCGTCTGGGAGGTCTTCCGCCAGGCCGGCGGCGAGACGGCCATCGCGCGCGCGGCCCCCGGCCGTCGCGCCGGCGACCGCCTGCTCGACGTCGCGCTCGAGTCCGGTGGCACCATGACCGCCGGTCAGTTCGTGTTCGCGTGCGGGCCGTGGCTGCCCAAGCTCTTTCCGGATACGCTGGGCAACCGCATGCGCATCCCGATGGGCAGCGTCTTCTACTTCGGCACGCCGCCCGGCGACAACCGGTTCACCCACCCGAACATGCCCAGCTGGAGCGTTCCCGGTGTGACCGGCTGGCCGGCGCTGGGGCCGGACAACCGCGGGTTCCGTGTGCGCACCGGCGGCAACGCCGGCGGCGATGACCCGGACACCAGCGTCCGCTGGATCGCCGAGCGATTCCACACCAGCGCGCGCCGCGTCCTGCGCGAGTTCTTCCCCGCCATGCGCGAAGCGCCGCTGCTCGAGACGCGCGCCTGTCACTACGAGTCCAGCTCGAACCGCAACTTCATCATCGACCGGCACCCCGACTACAGCAACGTCTGGATCTCCGGCGCGGGTCAGGCCGAAGGCTTCAAGTTCGGTCCCGTCAACGGCGAGTACACGGCGCGCCGCGTCACGGGCGACCAGGACGATCCCGAGTTCGACAGGACCTTCGCGTTCCCGACCGAGGACTACGAGGGCGGCGGCGGCTTCGGTGGGGGGCGAGGCCGTGGCGGTGGGGCTGCGCGCTGAGGCCCCCTGCGTCCAGAACTACGGATTGCATTCAACCGCGGAGAGCGCGGAGGAAACGGCTCTACGACTTGTTGTGACGGATGAAACGGCGGTCTCCTGCGTGCACCGCGAACCCTGACGCGCCCCCCCCTTTTTTTCAACTTTTGTTCTCTCCGCGCTCTCCGCGCTCTCCGCGGTGAATACATTCCGTCGCTGTGACGGATCCAGATCACCACAGAGAGCGCGGAGAACGGATGGACCGGCAGCGATCGACGCTCGTGCCAGCCTCGCCTCAGGCCAGATTCATGCGCCGGAGCAGCGCCGTGAATCGTGGGAACCCGTGGAGGGGAGTGAAGAGGAAGGATCCCTTGATCCCGTACACCGCGCCGGCCCGCTCAGCGAAGGCCTGCTCGATGAGATCCATGGCCTTGTCGAGTTCACGCAGCCCCGTGTACACGAATGCGAGGTGGTAGGGCGCAACGTAACTCGTTCTTGCCCTCTCCTCGAGTTGCGTCAGGACTTCGCGCGCCCTGTCGATGTCGCCCGTCATTGCGTACGCCTGTCCGAGCTGGGCTCGCCACTGTGTCGCGTTGGGGGCTGCGCCAACGGCGCGCTCCAGTTCCTCGATGCCCTCCCTGGTCTCGCCCGACTTGAGGAGCGCCCAGCCCAGCGTCGCGAGGGCGCGCTCGTAACCGGGTCTTGCCGCCACCGCAGTCCGCGCGGCGACAACGGCATCGTCGTAGCGCCCGGCCCGGATGAGAGCGGTCGCCAGGTCCACCGCGACCACGAGCGGGTCGAGTTCCTGCGCTCGACGCACCATGGCCAGCGCTTCGTCGAAACGTCCCTGGGCAGAGCAGACGCGTCCGTACAGGTCGTAGGCGTCTGCATCGTTCGGATTCAGCTCGAGCGCCCGCTTGAATTCCCGTTCTGCCGTCGCCCAGTCGTAGTCCCAGATCGCGCTGAGGTACGCGAGGGCACGGTGTGCATCAGCCAGATCGGGGTTGATGCGCAGCGCGTGTGCGACAGCGGTCTTGGCCCGTGGGAACGCGGCTGAAGCCTCGAGTTCTCCGCTCTCGCCCATCTCTACCAGAGTCTGGGCCAGAGCAGCGTGCGCCATGCCGTAGTCAGGGTCCAGAGCGACAGCCTGCTCGAAGAATTCGATGGATTGCTGGAAGCCATCACGCGTGAAGCGGAGGTAGGCCTGTCTGCCCTGCAGGAACAGCTGGTAGGCCGCGAGATTGCCCGTCGGGTGCCGGCGTATCCGCGACTCTTCCTCCGGCGAAAGCTCGGCGCGGAGCGCCTCAGCAATGTGAACGGCCACATCACTCTGGATGGCGAATATGTCGGTCAGCTGGCGGTCGTAGGTCTCGGCCCACAGATGCCGGTCGCTCGCGGCGTCGATGAGCTGAGCGGCGATGCGCACGCGGTCGCCGGCGCGCCGCACGCTCCCTTCCAGGACGGTTCTGACCTCGAGGCGGGACGCGATTTCCTTGAGACTGTCCGTGCTGCCCTTGAACGCCATCGCGGAAGTGCGGGAGATGACGGTGAGTGCACGTACCTTGGACAACTGGGCGATCACATCCTCCGTAACGCCGTCAGCGAAGTATTCATTTTCGGGATCTGCGCTGAGGTTTACGAAGGGGAGAACCGCGATGGCTCGCGTGCGCAGCACCGGCGCGGCTGGCGCGTGGAGTGCTTCGGCGAAAGCCGCCATGGTAGCGAACCGCTCGGCAGGCACGCTCGCCAGAGCGACGCCCAGGGCGGCCTCGACCGCGGCCGGAACCGCCGGTCGGAGCCGCCGGATGGGCGGGGCCGGTTCGGTGAGGCGCCTGGCCAGGAGCGCCTGCGCCGTCCGCGCGGTGTACGGCAGCTCTCCGGCGAGCATTTCGTACAGGACCGTGCCGAGGGCGTATACGTCGGTCCGCCGGTCGACAGTGCGCTCGCCGGTGGCCTGCTCGGGACTCATGTACAGCGATGTACCCACCGCCATGCCGGCTTCCGTCAGCCGGCCGGGCTCGGAGGAGTGCGATTCGGAGGCGATGCCGAAGTCGGCGACCATGGCCACGCCCTCGTGGAGCAGGATGTTCTCCGGTTTGATGTCTCTGTGGACGATGCCCCGGGCGTGGGCGTGTTCCAGAGCCGCCGCAACCTGTCGCGCGATGTCGAGCGCCTTCTCGACCGGCAACGGCCCGTCCCTGTCGATGAGTGCGCGCAGGGATCCGCCGCCGACGTGGGGCATCACGTAGTAGAGCGAACCGGCGGCTTCTCCAGAATCGTGAAGCGGCAGAATGTGCGGGTGGTTCAGCTGAGCCACCAGACGGACCTCGCGGAGGAAGCGTTCTCTGCCCAGCACCAGGCCCAGCTCGGGCGCGAGCACCTTGATCGCGACGCGGCGCTCGTGCCGGACGTCGCGGGCCAGGTACACGGTGGCCATACCACCCCGTCCCAGCTCGTGCTCGATCGAGTAGCGGTCCCCCAGCGCCTCCTTCAGCGCGTCGATGTGGTCAGGCACTGCGGCTTGCTCCCCGACTAACTCACGGGCCTGGTCGTGAGCGCTTTGACCAGACGGTACAGGAACTCCTGGCCCTCGTAGAACGACCGCACCGGGATGCGCTCGTTCATGCCGTGCGAATAGGTCTCGCCGTAGAAGAGCCCGGACACGCCGTACACGGGGATACCGGCGTTGCGCAGGTAGAGCCCGTCCGTTGCACCGGTCGACATGGTCGGGACGACGGGGACGCCCGGCCACATCTCGCGGGTGATGCGTTCGATCGGGCCGAGCACCTCATCGGCCAGCGGGGACGGCGGGCTGTCCGTCGCCCGGCCCTCCGGAGTGATCGTCAGCGTCCGCACACCCGCCACGCGCTCCAGCGTGGCGCGGATCGAGTCGGGGTTCGCGTCGGGCAGGATCCGGCAGTTCACGTTGGCCGTCGCGCGCTGCGGCAGCGCGTTCGAGGCGTGGCCCGCCTGCAGCAGTGTCGCGACGCACGTGGTGCGCAGCATCGAGTTCAGCCGGGCGTCCCGGGCCAGGACCGCGATCGCCGCCTCGTCCGAAGGATTGGCCAGCACACGGCGCATCGCGTCGGCGACCTCCGGTCCGACCAGCGGGATCGACGCCTGCAGGTGCGCGCGCGTGACCTCGTTCAACCGGACCGGGAAATGGTACGCACCGATGCGCACCAGCGCCTGGGACAGCTCGTAGATCGCGTTGTCCGGGCGGGGCCGCGACGAGTGACCGCCCGGATTCGTCACTTCGAGCGTGTAGTTCTGGAACTTCTTCTCCGCGGCCTGCACGGTGTTCGACTCGTGGCGGCCGTTCGCATCGAGGATCCCGCCGCCGCCCTCGTTGAGCGCGTAGGCCGCGTCGATCAGCTCGCGCCGGTTCGCGAGCAGCCACTCGACGCCGTTGTCCGGGCCACCCTCCTCATCCGCCGTCAGGGCGATGATGATGTCGCGATCGGGGACGTACCCCTCCGACTTCATGCGGATCAGGTTGGTCACGTAGATCGCGGCCTCGTCCTTGTCGTCGGCCGTGCCGCGGCCGTAGAACGTGCTGTCCCGCTCGATCAGCTCGAAGGGTGGCAGCGTCCAGTCTTCCGGGTTCGCCTCGACGACGTCGATGTGGGCGAGCAGCAGGATGGGCTTCTGGCCGGTGTCGCGGCCGCGCAGCCGCGCGATGAGGTTGCCCTTGCGCGGCGCCGTCTCGATGACGTGCACGTCCGCCGCGTCGAAGCCGGCCGCCAGCAGCCGGCGGTGCATCGCCTGCGCCGCCTCCGTCGTGCTGCCCCGGCTGTGCGTCGTGTTGATGCCCACCAGCTCGGCGAAGATCTCTCTCGCCATCCGCTGCCACGGCTCCGGCGACCTGTTCGACGCGGTCGCGGGCGGGCCGGCGACCTGGGCCAGCGCCGTGTGCGCTTCGCCGAGCACCAGGGCAGCGCCGGTCGCCAGCGCAAGGCCGGCCAGCCGCAGCCGGTGGAGCGCGCGGCGCGGCCGGCGCAGAAGACGGGGGGGCGTGATCAGCGGCAGCATGAAACGCATCGTCGGACCTCGGTTCGGGACGCGGACACGGTCCGCACAGCGCCCGCGCGGACCGGCCGGGAGAGTAGGGGGCCGGCGCGGGTCGCGACAGAGGGAACCCGCGTCGGATCGGGTCCCCGGCGGCCACCCGGGCTGAGGCACAAGTTACAGTCGGAAAACGAGTTGAGTGCCGCGTGAACTTGCCCGGCAGGCCCGCTGGCGATAATGTCAGGGCTTGGATCCGCGGGCGGTCATGGCGGATTCCGGGGCCGCCAGCGACGGCGGTCCGTGTGGAGGTTCATCCCCCGAGCACAACGCAGGAGAATCGAATGGCCAGGAACGACGCACTCCTCGCCCGGCGGAGCGCTGTCGTGCCGCGGGGCGTCCCGCGGGTCACGACCGCGACCGCGGCCGGCGCGAGCGGTGCTGCGATCACGGATCTGGAAGGCAACACCATCCTGGACTTCGCCGGCGGCATCGGCGTCATGAACGTGGGCCATGGCAACGCACGGGTCGTGGAAGCGATCCGCGAACAGGCCGGCCGCCTCCAGCACACGTGCTTCCACGTGGCGACGTACGAGCCGTACGTCGCGCTGTGCGAGAAGCTGGTCAGCCTGTTCCCGCACGGTGACAGGACCAAGGCGTTTCTGTTGAACAGCGGCGCCGAGGCGGTAGAAAACGCGATCAAGATCGCGCGCCAGGCCACGGGCCGGCCTGCGGTCCTCTGCTACACCGAGAGCTTCCACGGCCGCACGCTGCTCGGCATGTCGCTCACGTCCAAGGTGAAGTACAAGACCGGCTGTGGTCCGTTCGCACCGGAGATCTACCGGCTGCCGTTCCCCAACCGGTTCCGTTACGGCCACGGGATGAGCGAAGAGGCCTTCTCGGCGCGCGAGCTGGACCGGCTGCGCGAGGCGTTCCACAACGTGGTCGCCGCCGACCAGGTCGCGGCGATCCTGCTCGAGCCGGTGCAGGGCGAGGGCGGATTCGTGCCGGCGCCGCGCGCGTACCTGCAGGGGCTGCGTGAGATCTGCGACGAGCACGGCATCGTGCTGATCTTCGACGAGGTGCAGTCGGGCTTCTGCCGCACCGGCCGCTGGGCCGCGTATCAGCACATGGACGTCGTGCCGGACGTTTCGACGTGGGCGAAATCGATGGGCGGCGGCCTGCCGATCGCGGCGGTCATCGGCCGGGCGGACGTGATGGACGGTGCCGCGCCCGGCACGATCGGCGGCACGTACGGCGGCAATCCGGTCGCCTGCGCGGCCGCACTGGCCACGATCGAGGTGATGGAGGAGCTGGACCTGAACGCGCGGGCCCGCGCGATCGGCGATGCGACACGCAGCCGTTTCGAGGCTCTGCGCGCGCGCTGTCCGGCCCTGGTCGACGTGCGCGGGCTGGGTGCCATGATCGGCGCGGAGTTCTGCCAGGACGGCGATCGTGACCGACCGGCGGGCGAGCAGGTGGGCGAGGTGCTGCGTGCGTGCCTGGAGCGCGGGGTGCTGGCCATCTCGGCGGGCACGCACGGCAACGTGATCCGGATCCTGAGCCCGCTCGTCATCACGGACGCGCAGCTCGAGTTGGGTCTCGACATCCTCGAGGAAGAGGTGCTGCGCGTGTTCCAGCCGGCAGGCGAGCCCGCGGTCGCCGGCCGCGGCGCATGAAGCCGTTCGCGATCGCCGGGCTCCAGCTCGACCTCCTCGCGGCCGGTGACAACCTGCCGCGCATGGAGCAGAAGCTGAACCACCTGATGGCGCTGTACCCGTGGGTGCAGATGGTCGTGTTCAGTGAACTGGCCGCGTGCGGGCCCTCGCCCCGCAAGGCGGAGCCGATGCCCGGCCCGGCCGAACGGGCGTTCCAGGCCATGGCCGCTCGTCACGGCGTGTGGCTGCTCAGCGGCTCGCACTTCGAGCTGGTCGACGACCGCGTGTTCAACACCTGCTCGGTCATCGACCCGCACGGCCGCGTCGTGCACCGCTACCGGAAGCTGTTCCCGTTCCGTCCGTACGAGATCGGCGTCGAGGCGGGCAGTTCGTTCGTCACGTTCGATGTCCCCGGCGCCGGCCGGTTCGGCGTCTCCATCTGCTACGACATGTGGTTTCCGGAGACGTCGCGCACGCTTGCGGCCCTGGGCGCTGAAGTCATCCTGCACCCGTCCATGACGACGACGATCGACCGCGATGTCGAGCTGGCGATGGCGCGGGCGACGGCCGCGCAGAACCAGTGCTTCGTCATCGACATCAATGGCGCAGGCGGTGCAGGCAACGGCCGCTCGATCATCGTCGGTCCGTCCGGCGATGTGCTGCACCAGGCCGGTCACGTGGAAGAGTTGATCCCGCTCGAGATCGACCTCGAGCGCGTGCGTCGCGAGCGGGAGACCGGTTTGCGCGGCGGGCTGGGTCAGCCGCTGAAGAGTTTCCGCGATTCCGCCGTCCGCTTCCCGGTGTACGGCGATGATGCGGCGGCGCGGGCCGGGCTGGCCGGGCTGGGTCCGCTGCGCCGGGCCGAGCGCGCATCGCCGGCCGGACTCGACGGTGCCGCCGCCGCCGGCTCGCCCGCGCCGAACCGCCGTCCCGAAGACAACGCGGCTGCAGCCGCGGACCCCGCACCCGCGGGCCCGCCCGCGACCGTGGGCCCGTCCCCGCGCCGGAGTCCCCGCAAACGAGTCTGATTCGATCGAGGTCCAGTCGACATGAGTGATACGCACCACACCCGACAGGAGCACGCCGGCGACGTCGCTCTCTACAACGCGCAGCGCGTCCGCACGGATCAATGGAACCGGCTGCGCGATGCCGCGCGCAGATTGTCGAGAGGCACGCGCGATGAGCGCGAGCGCACCGAGCTGGAGAACACGTGCCGCGATGCGTTCCGCATCCTGGACGGGTTCGAGTCGTACTTCGCCTTCCCCGGCCTGCGTACGCTGGAGCAGGTCCGGCACCTGTTCGAGGCGGGCGATTACACCCGTTTCGGCGGCCAGATGATCCGCCTGGTGCGCTTCCTGACGAGCGGCGCCTACCGCCGGCTCGACCTGCTCGACCTGCGCATCCAGAACTACGCCGATCTGCTCGGCTTCTCGGAGTTCGCCGAGCAGACGCACCGGCGCATCCAGACCGAGACCCGACCGTACTTCGAGGTGCTCGTCGTCGACGACCTGTCGCCCCTCCAGGAAGCCGACCTGCAGATCCGGCTGCGCACGATGCGCAGGAAGGATGACGACTTCATCTACGAGGTCGTGCTGGCCAGGACCTTCGAGCGCGCCTTCATGGCGGCCGTCCTCAACCCGAACATCCAGGCCGTCGTGGCCCGCTACAGCTTCCCGTTCCGCGGTGATGAGGATCTGCGCGCGCTCGAGCCGCTCTATCCGGTGCTGGACCTCGACCGGCGCGCGATCGAGGCCATGATGCCGGGCGAACGCACGCGCATGCTGGGGCGCGCACTGCACGCGCTGCGACCCGAGCTGGACCTGTTCCTGATCTCGGACGCGCCCGTCGAGCAGGTCATCGGCGAGTCCTCCCGGCATTTCCGGCGCGTGTTCTACCACGAAGAGGATTATCAGGAGCTGCACTACTCGATCCTGAAAGGCGTGCACGACCGCTACGACACGCCCTTCTTCCACGCGCTGCGCCGCTACAGCAACAAGCCCACCGGTGTGTTCCACGCCCTGCCCATCTCGCGCGGCAACTCGGTCACGCGCTCGAACTGGATCCAGGACATGGGCCGGTTCTACGGCAACCGGATCTTCCAGGCGGAAACGTCTGCGACGACGGGCGGCCTCGATTCGCTGTCCCAGCCGGTCGGCACACTGAAGACCGCGCAGGAGCATGCGGCCCGCGCTTTCGGCGCGCGCGGCTCCTATTTCGTGACCAACGGCACCTCGACGGCCAACAAGATCGTGATGCAGGCGCTCATGCAGCCGGGCGACATCATCCTGCTCTCGCACGACTGCCACAAATCGCACCCGTACGCCGTGATCCTGGCCGGGGCGCACCCGGTCTACCTGGACGCCTATCCGCTGTCGTCGTACGCGATGTACGGCGGCACACCGCTGCGCGAGATCAAGGCCCGGCTGCTGTCCCTCAAACGGGCCGGCAAGCTGGACCGCGTGAAGCTGCTGCTGCTCACGAACATCACGTTCGACGGCATCACGTACGATCCGATGCGCATCATGGAGGAAGTCCTGGCCATCAAGCCGGACATGGTCTTCCTGTGGGATGAGGCGTGGTTCGCGTACGGCCGGTTCTGGCCGACGCTTCGTTACCGGACCGCCATGGAGGCGGCCAACCGTCTGCGGCGCCGCTACCGGTCCGCCGATTACGCCGAACGGTACGCGGCCTGGAAGCGCGAGTTCGCCCAGCTCGATCCCTCCGATGACGCGACCTGGCTGGACCGTACGCTGATGCCCGACCCGGAGCAGATCCGCATCCGCGTCTACGCGACGCACTCGACGCACAAGACGCTCACGGCCCTGCGCCAGGGCTCGATGATCCACGTCAACGACGACGACTTCGAGCACCGCACGCGGGCGGCGTTCCACGAAGCGTACATGACGCACACGTCGACATCGCCGAACTACCAGATCCTGGCCTCGCTCGACGTGGGCCGCCGACAGGTCGAGCTCGAGGGCTACGAGCTGGTGCAGAAGAGCATCCAGCTGGCCGTGTCGCTGCGCGAACGCATCCGCTCGGACCTCCTGCTGCAGCGGTACTTCCGCGTGCTGGGTCCGCGCGAGATGGTCCCAGCCGAGCACCGGCCGTCCGGCCTCGAGCAGTTCTATGATCCGGCCTCCGGCTGGGCCGGCCTCGAGACAGCCTGGCGGACCGACGAGTTCGTGCTGGATCCCACGCGCGTGACCATCGACATCGGCCGCACCGGGATGGATGGCAATACATTCAAGAAGCTGCTCATCGAAGAGCACGACATCCAGATCAACAAGACGTCGCGCAACACCGTGCTGTTCATGATCCACATCGGCATGTCGCGCGGCACGGTCGCGCACCTGGTGAAGGTCCTGACTACGATCGCCGAGCAGCTCGAGGATCGCCGGCGGCACCGCAGCGACGTCGAGGAACGGCTGTTCCAGCAGCGCGTGAGTGCGCTCGTCGAGGACTACCCGCCGCTGCCCAACTTCAGCCGGTTCCACCGTGCGTTCCGCACAGACGATGACGAGGACGCGCGCGACGGCGACATGCGGCGCGCCTTCTTCCTCGCCTATGAGGAGAGTGCGTGCACGTACGTGCCGCTGGACCGCGCGCTGGCCGGGGAGGTCGCGGCCGGCCGCCAGATCGTGTCGGCCGGATTCGTGACGCCCTATCCACCCGGGTTCCCGGTCCTGGTCCCCGGCCAGATCGTGACCGCCGAGATCGTGTCCTACCTGGACGCGCTGGACGTGAAGGAGATCCATGGCTACGAGCCCGAGTACGGGCTGCGCATATTCACCGAGCAGGCGCTGGCCCGCGAGCTGGCCGGCCGCCGAGCCGAAGCACACGCATGGGGAGGTGCGGCATGACGGACGGAACAGCCACGACGACCCGGGCCGGCCGCGCGCCGGGCGGATCGCCCGCCGCGACAGAACGGATGGTGCTCCGGGGCGTGTCCGATATCCGGCGCTACTTTCACCGCAACGAAGAGCCGGTCTATTTCATCAGTGCGACCAACTTCAATCTGCTCGGCATGGACGAGTGGATCCGCAATTTCCACTTCATCAATTACATCGACTGCTTCGACGGCCAGCATCCGCACGTCTTCGTGCCGTCGGAGGTCCCGCACCGGCCGTTCACCTGTCTCGAGGAGATCAACAACTACCTGCTCGAGCACAAGGAGGTCGTCGACTACATCCGCCGGCGGGGGCCGGGCGGCAAAGCCGTGTTCCTGTTCTTCGATGAGCACACCGAGGAGCTGTGCGAGGAGCTGGGCCTCGAGTTGTGCTTCCCCTCGGCCGCGCTGCGGCGCCGCGTCGACAACAAGGTCGAGGCCACGCGCATCGCCGAGGAGGCAGGCGTCCGCTCCGTGCCGCACGTGCTGGCCGCGGTCCGCGACTGGGATCACCTGCGCGAGGTCTCCAATGAGCTGGGCGATGATCTCGTCATCCAGACGCCGTTCGGTGACTCGGGTCACACGACGTTCTTCATCAAGACCGAGGAAGACTGGAACCGGCACGCCGGAGAGATCGTCGCCGAGGCCGAGGTCAAGATCATGAAGCGGGTGCGTGTGCGTGGCTCGGCGCTCGAGGCGTGCGTGACCCGCAAGGGCACGATCGTGGGCCCGCTCATGACCGAGCTGGTCGGCTTCAAGGAGCTGACGCCCTATCGCGGTGGCTGGTGCGGCAACGAGGTCTACGCGGATGCGTTCCCGCGCGACGTGCGCCGCCAGGCGCGCGAGGCCACATTCCGATTCGGCGAGCAGCTGCGGCGCATGGGCTACCTCGGTTACTTCGAGCTGGACTTCCTCAGTGACCTCGACACGGGCGAGCTGTACCTGGGCGAGGTCAACCCGCGCATCACGGGGGCGAGCGCGATGACGAATCTGGCCGCCTTCGCGCATGCCGACGCGCCGCTCTTCCTGTTCCACATGCTGAACTGGGCGGACGTCGATTTCGAGCTCGACATCGAGGAACTCAACGAGCGCTGGGCCGATCCCGCGAACATCGACACGTGGGGCCAGCTCGTGATCAAGTACACGAAGGACGCGACCGAACTGGTCACGGCCGCGCCGCGGTCCGGCGTCTGGCGCCTGCGCCCGGAAGGTGGCGCCGAGTTCGTGCGCACGCAGACGCACCGCCGCACCGTCGAGAGCGAGAACGAGGCGTTCTTCCTGCGCATCACCAAGCCGGGCGACTACTTCTACGAGGGCGCCGACCTGGGCATCCTGATCACGCCCGGCCGGCTGATGACGGACGACCACCAGCTCAACGACCGGGCGCGCGCCTGGACCGACGCGATCCTTGCCCAGTTCGCGGGCCGGCCGATCGGGCCCGAGCAGACGCAGGTCGCGGCGCAGGTCGCCGAGGTGGGCAACTTCAAGATCATGTGACGGGATGCATCACGCGCTCCTCTACGCGCTGAGTGAGGCCGAGCCGGGCGAAAAATGGCGGGCGTTCTGGGAACGCCTGCACGAGGGGTACCGTCGCTGGTTCATGAAGGAGGGTGACGCCGCCCGGCCATCGTACCGCACGTGCGCGCGTGCACTCGACACGCACATGCCGGAGCTGGTCCCCATCTGGGAACGGCTGGTCGACCTGACCGGCGGTGGCGATGTCGCGGCGCGCCTGCTCAGCATGTACCGGCCCGTGCCGTACCTCACCGGCTGTTCGCAAGCGGTGTGGAACCGCGCTTCGCCGCTGCTCGCCCGCAACTACGACTACGCGCCCCAGTACTGGGACGGGCTCCTGCTGCGCTCGGCGTGGCGAGGCCATGGCGTGATCGCGATGACGGATGTGCTGTGGGGCGCGCTCGACGGCATCAACGAAGCCGGTGTCACGGTCGCGCTCGCGTTCGGCGGCCGCAAAGCCGTGGGCGACGGCTTCGGCATCCCGCTCATCCTGCGCTACATCCTCGAGACGTGCGAGACGGCGGACCAGGCGAAGGACGTGCTGCGGCGCGTGCCCAGCCACATGACGTACAACGTCACGGTCCTCGACGCCGCGGGCGGCTATTTCACCGCGCACGTCGCGCCGGACCGGCCGACGGCGATCACGGCAAGGCGCATCGCGACGAACCATCAGAACGTGGTCGAGTGGCACGAGCACGCGCATGCCACGGGCAGCGTCGACCGGGAGCGCTTTCTGGCCGCGCGGCTGAACGATGGCGATGAACCGGCGTCCCGGTTCGTCGACCGGTTCCTCGAGCCGCCGCTCTTCTCGACGCGCTTCGACCACGGCTGGGGCACGCTGTACACGGCGATCTACCGGCCGGAGTCGCGCGGCGCGGAGTATCGCTGGCCGGGTGCCTCCCTGCCGCAGTCGATCGGTGCGTTCCGCGAGGCGACCGTCCGGCTGCGCTACGGCCGTCCTCGCCAGGCCGATCCGCACCGCGCCACGGCGTGATCGAGCGCGCGGGCCTCGAGCGCCGGCTGGGTCGGTTCGGCTTCTTCGCCCTGGCCTTCGGCTCGATGATCGGTGTGGGCTGGGTCACGGCGATCGGGTCGTGGCTGACGCAGGCCGGTCCGCTGGGCACGGCGCTCGCCTTCCTGGTCGGCGGCGCGCTCATGATGTGCATCGGGCTGTGCTACGCCGAGGCGACACCGATGCTGCCGGTCGCGGGGGGCGAGGTCGCGTATGCGTACGCGGCGTCGGGCGTGCGCGCTTCGTTCGTCGTGGGCTGGCTGCTCGCGTTCGGCTACATCTCGGTGTCCGCATTCGAGGCGATCTCGGTCGGCCGTGTCGCCGGCTTCCTGTTCCCGGGGCTCGATTCGATCGCGCTCTACGAGATCGGCGGGCAGCCGGTGCACCTGCCGCACCTGATCCTGGCGTTCACGTGCACCGCGCTCATCACGGGGCTGCACTACATCGGTGTGCGCTGGGTCGCGGTCGTGCAGTCGGCGCTCACGATCGGTTTCGTCGCGCTCATCATCCTGTTCGTCGGCGCCGGCCTGGTCGCCGGCGATCCGGCGCATGCGCAGCCCCTGCTGGCGCGGTCCGGCGGCGGCGCGCTGGCCGGCATCCTGGCCGTGCTCGTCACGGTGCCGTTCTGGTTCGTCGGCTTCGACACGATCCCGCAGGGTGCGGAAGAGGCGGAGTCGGCGCTGCCGCCTCGCCTGCTGGGCGTGCTGATCCTGAGTTCGATCGTCGGGGCCACGGCCTTCTACGTCCTGCTCGTCACGAGCGTGTCGATGGTCGGGCCGTGGCAGGCGATCGTGGCCAGCGACCTGCCGGCGGCGAGCGCGTTCGAGGCCGCGTTCCAGTCCATCGCGTGGCGCAACCTCATCCTGGTCGCTGCGCTCGTCGGCCTGTTCACGAGCTGGAACGGCTTCTTCCTGGCCGGCTCGCGGGTGCTCTTCTCGCTGGGTCGGGGGCGTATCATCCCGGGGGTGTTCGGCCAGACGCATGAGCGCCACGGCACCCCGCACGTCGCGGTGCTGTTCACCGGGGCGGTGACGCTCGTTGCGCCGCTGCTCGGCCGGGACGCGCTGCTGGCCTTCGTGAACGTGGGCTCCTTCTGCATCGCGGCGGCGTTCCTGGGCGTCGCGCTGTCCGTGCTCGGGCTGCGTCGTGTGCGGCCGGACCTCGAGCGACCGTACCGCATCCCGGGCGGCGCGCTGGTGCCGGTCACTGCGGCCACGGGCTCGCTCGCGATGCTCGCGGCCATGATCGTGCCGGGCAGTCCGGCCGCCCTCGTCTGGCCGCGCGAGCTCGCGCTGCTGGTCGGGATCCTCGTGCTGGGCGCCGCGTTCTGGATCGCGGCGGCGCGCGTCCGCCGTGAGACCGGCGAGGCGACGCGTGCATGGCTGATTCTCGAAGAACATGCGGCGGAACCGTGATGGGCCCGCCGTGCAACCCTCTGGAGTGAATATGAAGATCGAGAGCATGAATCCCGCGACGGGCGAACGCATCCGCTCGTACGATCTCCTGACTGCGCGGCAGCTGAGCGCCGCGATCCGTGCAGCCGGCCGGGCGTACCGGTCGTGGCGTACGACCACCTTCGAGGAGCGTGCAACGCTCATGCGCCGGGCCGCCGAGCTGCTGCGCGAGCGGGCCGACGAATTCGCTCGCCTCATGGCCGTCGAGATGGGCAAGCCCGTGCGCGGCGGCCGGGCCGAGGCCGACAAGTGCGCCTGGGTCTGCGACTACTACGCGGAGAACGCGGAACGCTTCCTCGCGCCGGAGACCGTGGCCACGGACGCGACGCACAGCTTCGTCGCGTTCCGGCCGATCGGGCCGGTCCTGGCCGTGATGCCGTGGAACTTCCCCTTCTGGCAGGTTTTCCGCTTCGCCGCGCCCGCGCTGATGGCCGGCAACGTGGGGCTGCTCAAGCACGCCTCGAACGTGCCCGGCTGCTCGCTCGCGATCGAGAAGGTCTTCCGCGATGCCGGCTTCCCGGACCACGTCTTCACGTCGCTCCTCATCGAGACGAAGCACACGCGCAACGCGATCCGCAACCGCGAGGTCGCGGCCGTCACGCTGACCGGCAGCACGGCCGCCGGCCAGACCGTGGCGCGCATCGCCGGCGAGAAGATCAAGAAGACCGTGCTCGAGCTGGGCGGCAGCGATCCGTACCTGATCCTCGAGGACGCCGATCTCGGCGCCGCCATCGAAACGTGCGTGACCAGCCGGCTGATCAACTCCGGTCAGTCGTGCATCGCGGCCAAACGGTTCATCGTCGTCCCGTCGGTGCGCACCGAGTTCGAGCAGCGCTTCGTCGAGCGCATGCGCCTGGCACGCATGGGCGATCCGCTCGACGAGAACACCGATGTCGGCCCGCAGGCGCGCGTCGATCTGCGCGACGAGCTGCACGCGCAGGTCCGGCGGAGCGCAGAGAAGGGGGCGCGGGTCCTGCTCGGCGGTGAGGTCCCGGCGGGCCGCGGCGCGTTCTACCCGCCGACCGTGCTCACCGGCGTGAAGAAGGGGATGCCCGCGTACGATGAGGAGCTGTTCGGGCCGGTCGCCGCGATCATCGAGGCGCGCAACGAGAAGGACGCGATCCGCATCGCCAACGACAGCGTGTTCGGGCTGGGCGCAGCGGTGTTCACCCGCGATGTGGCGCGCGGCGAACGCATCGCGACTGACGAGCTGGAAGCGGGCGCGTGCTTCGTCAACGCGTTCGTCAAGTCGGATCCCCGCCTGCCGTTCGGCGGGATCAAGGAGAGCGGCTACGGCCGCGAACTCGCCGACTACGGCATCCGCGAGTTCGTCAACATCAAGACGGTCTACGTGGCCTGACGCCGCGGCCCGGGCTGGCGCTGGAGGGCGGCAACTCCCGGAGGCGCTAAGGGCGACGACCGGTCGGCACGATACTGGGATCAGGATCTCCCGTCGCGCACGCCACAACGATCAGGCTCGCGTCGCGGCAGGACGGCCGATTCCGGACGGGTCAGCCGGCAGCTGGAACGGGGAGTCTCATGGAAACCCTCTTTCCCGCCTTCGTCGTCACGGTGCTGTGCAGTCCCGTGGGGCTCGGGCTGTGGTGCGCGTACCGCTGGCGCCAGATGCGGCGGCGCAATGCGCGCGGCCAGTGTGCGCTGTGCGGGGCCTCGTGGACCACGACGCCACAGGAGGATCGCTTCCTCATCCAGGGCCGGCTGGCGTGCCGCGGCTGCGCCATAGCCGCGCGCGGTCGGATCCTGCGTCAGTTCGCGCTGCTCGGTGGTGCGGGCGTGCTCGCCGCGACGCTCATTCTCCGCGCACCAGCCTCCGTCCTGCTCCTGGCCCTGCCCGCCTTGAGCGTGATCGGTGGCGGGATCGGTGCGCTGCAACTGATGAAGCGGGCCAACCGGCGCACGCTGCAGAAGCTCCGCGCGGGTGAATTCGGGCTCCCCTGAATTCCGACGGACGCTCGCTCACCGGCACGGCGAACGCGGGCGTGGCCTGGCAGGACTGCAGCAGCCGGCGGCTAGCGGCTGGAAGGCGGCGGCGGCGTGATGCGGATCTGGCGGAGCGCGCCGGCTGTCGAACCCAGCTCGTCGTTGCCCGCCGGGTAGCCCTGCTGGCTGAACAGGTAGATCAGCACGTCGACGTATTCCTGACGACTCAGGCGACCGGGGCTGTCGTTCGGCATCGTCGCACGCAGCTGCTCGAAGACGTCGAACATCGTGCGGCCCTCCCAGTTCCGCCGGAACGTGCCGTCGGTGAACTGGCCGCGCGTGTGGCAGGCCGAGCACACATCGCCGAACACCGTGCGGCCGCGCTCCGCCTGTTCGTTCGAGAAGACGCCATCCGCCAGCGTTCGCCCGCCGTTCTGCGCCTGCGCCTCGCCGGCGCTGACGACGAGCAACGGGGCGAACAGGAGAGCGGCGAGGACGGAACGCATGTTCGGCATCAACGGTTCTGTCTGATCTCGAGCGTCGCGACGTAGTCGTTCGCCTGGATCTGCTGCGTCGAGACCGGATACGGCGCCAGGTCGAGCAGTTCGATCCGGTAGTCGCGGAACGTGACGGTGCGTGGCTCGACGTGCGTGTGCACGGCGGAACCGGTCCACGCGGCGCGCCCGACGGTCAGGTCCAGCACGACTTTCGCGTCGCCGCTCCAGACGCACGTCACGTCACTCGGGCAGCGGCTGTCGCCCTCGACCCGGCGGAACGCGATCATCAGCCCGTCCGTGCCCAGGCTGGCGATCTCACCCGCGCGCAGCTGGAACGGCGCGTCCGCGGCGACCTGGACCACCACGTCGGTCCGCTCCGCGGGATCGGTCGCACCGCCGCACGCGATCCCGCCGGCCAGCACGGCCAGCACGACCCGTGCGCCGCGTCCGCTCTCCGAAAACCAGCCGCTCATCAGGATCCTGTCACCCCGTCCATGCCGGAATCGACCGACCGGCCGGTCGGCCTGTCAACCTTCGCGTAACGGTACCATGCGGGCCGCCCGAAGATCCGTCCCCCACCGCGCCGCGGGCCCGGGCCGGAACCACCGGTAGCCGGCCGTACACACCGGCGGCCCATCGGCCGAGACTGCCAGAGAGAGACTGTGCGGCAGCCGGGCCATGCCGGGCCGCGGCGACACGACCGCACTACCGGGAGGACGAACATGCCCTTGAGAACCGCAACCGGCGGCCGGCGGCGCTTCCTGCGGTGGGCGCTGCCCGTGCTGTGCCTGGCGTGGACCCCGGCAGGTGGCATCGGCCAGGAGCCCGAGGCCGCATCGATGTTCCGGCTCGAGCGCCAGATCGGCCTTGCCGGAACGGCCGAAGCCCAGTTCACGCGCGTGACCGATCTGGCCGTGGCGCCGGACGGGCGCGTGTACGTGCTGGACGGCCCCGCGCGGCTGGTCCGGGTCTACGACGCGGCCGGCGAGTTCGTCCATGCCTTCGGCGGTGGCGGCCCGGAGCAGGGCGAGCTCGAAGCGCCGACCGCGCTGCGCATCTTCCGCGACACCGTGCTGGTCTTCGATCCCGCGCGACAGCGCGTGGCGAAGTACTCGCCGGACGGGCAGCTGCTGGGCAGCGCGGCCGTCGTCGCGCCGGCCAACCTCATGATCGCGGACCCCGTTCCGCTCCGCGACGGACGCATGCTGGCGCGGTCCGTCTACCGCGCATCCGCGGAGCGGCGCGAGCGCGATCCGCTGATCCACCTGGTGGCGTTCCGGCCCGACGTGCCGCGGGTCGACACGCTGACCCGCGTGGCAGCGAGTCCCGTCGTATGGTACGTGCCCGCCCGGCCCGCCCAGTGGGGCGGCGAGCCCTCGCCCTTCGGCCAGGGCGGGGCGTGGGCACTGGCCGGCGACTCGCTGCTGGCGCTGGTCGATGGCTACGCCGGCACGGTGAAATTCCTGCGCGTCGAGACCGACGGACTGCGCGCGGCCGGGACCGTGGCGCTCAGCGCGCGCGGGCGGCCCGTGATGGAGCGCGACCTCGGGCAGCTGCGCCGCGAGATCGACGCGCAGCGCACGATCCCGCTGCCCCGTGACGCCGCGTTCCTCACGCCGGCGCAGTGGTCGGTCGTGACCGGGCAGGCCTTCTTCGCGCGGGACGGCTCGCTGTGGATGGAGAGGAACAACCTGTCCGAGACGCGCGTGGTGTGGAGCCGCGTGGATCCGCAGACGGGCACGGTCCGCAACTTCGCGTTCCCGCTCCAGTTCGCGCTGCGCAGCGTGGACGGCACGCTGTGCATCGGCGTCTGGACCGAGGATGACGGCCGTCAGACCGTGCGCGCCTATCGGGCCACCGGCATCCTGCGTTCGTAACGGCGGCCCGAGGATGCGGGCTCAGCGGGCCACGCGGTTGCCCGCGATCCAGACGGACACAATCGTGCGCACGTTCGTGATGTCGGCGAGCGGGTCGGCCTCGAGCACGACGAAGTCTGCCCAGCGCCCCGGCTCGAGCGTGCCGAGGTCACCGTCGACGCCCATGCAGCGTGCCGCGTCGCGTGTCGCGGCGGCGAGCGCACGCGCCGGCGTGAGGCCCGCCCGCACCAGCAACTCGAGCTCCATCAGCTCGAAGTAGCCCTGGAACCGGCCGGTCGGGCCGGTGTCCGTCCCCAGCGCGATGGGCACACCCGCTTCGGCCAGCAGGCGCACGTTCCGGCTGGCGACCTCGAGCGCGGCCTTGTAGCGCTGCGCACTCGGGCTCGTACGCATCGCTTCCTGGCGCGCCGGCTCGTTCAGCATCGTTACCCACTCGCGGTTGGCATGCGCCAGGAACAGCGGGTCCGCAAAGAAGTCCGGGGTCGACTCGTAGACGAACGTCGAGACCTCCCGCATCAGCGTCGGGCTGAGGCACGTGCCCCTGGCCTGCATCGCCCGGATCAGCGCAGCGTCGACGGCCGCGTCGCGCACGCTGTGCGCAAGGAAATCCGCGCCCGCTTCCAGCAGGCCCTTCGCATCCGACAGGTAGAACAGGTGCGCTGCCACCCGCAGGCCTCGACGATGCGCCTCGTCGATCACCGCGCGATACACCTCGACCGGCATTTTCCGGGTCGTGCCCAGGTTGTCGTCCACGCGGATCTTGACGAAGTCGACGCGCTGCGCGGCCAGTTCCGCGACCTGCGCGCGCGCTTCCGCGGGCGAGGATGGTGCGAGGACGGGACCGGAGACGAAGACGCGCGCGCGGTTCAGCGCTGGCGTCGCCTGCTGCGCGCGGGCCTCGAACACGTCCGGCGGCTCGCCGCCCAGGCTGAACACGGTCGTGACGCCGTACGCCGCGTACACGGCGAGATCGCGCGCCGCGTTCACGTGGCCGTGCGCGTTGATCAGACCGGGCACCACGAACCGGCCGTCCAGCGCGATGCGCTCGGCGCCGGCGGGGATCGTCACAGTCGCCGACGGTCCTGCCGCGAGGATGCGGCCGTCCTGCACCACGAGCGTTGCGCCGCGCACCGGCGCCCGGTCCGTACCGTCGATGAGCGTGAACCCGGTGAACGCGCGCACCGGTCCGGCCTGCGCGGCCGCCGTCGAAACCGGCGACAGCAGCAGCGTGCACATCGCCGTAGCCAGCGTGCGCAATGCCAGAATGTGCATGATTTTCCTTTCTTCGGTGGCATGCCGGGGCTGGCCGGGACGGCGGAGAGACGAGGGGCGGAGAGACATGAGGCGGGGAGACGCGGAGCGGGAACGGCGGGAGACCAGAGGCGGGCCCGCCGTATCG
>JBFFZF010000079.1:0-19917 GCA_041568755.1 Longimicrobiales bacterium
GTTCGGGTGCCCGCACCCGGTGGTCGCGGGGACGCACCCGGCGCGGGCGCGGGCGTCAGCCGTGCAGGAGCGCGGCGGCGAGCGCGCGGAAAGCGCGACCCCGGTGGCTGAGCGTGTGTTTGGCCGGCGCATCGCATTCGCCGAAGGTGCGACCGCCGAGCGTGGGGAGCGCGAACAGCGGGTCGTAGCCGAAACCGAGCTGTCCGCGCGGCGTTTCGAGGATCGTGCCATGCACGGTGCCGATCGTGAACAGGGACGTCCGGCCGGGCCGATGGAGCGCGACGGCGCACGTGTACCAGGCCGCCCGCTCGGCGCCGCGGCGACCGGCCAGCCGTTCGAGCAGCCGCTCGTTGTTGGCGCGATCGAGCATCTCCCCGTCCAGGTCGTCGCGGCCGGAGAAGCGGCGCGAGCGGACGCCTGGCTGACCGTGCAGTACGGGTACGACCAGGCCCGAGTCGTCGGCCAGCGTCGGCATGCCGCTGATCGCGGCGAAGTGCGCCGCTTTGGCGCTTGCGTTTCCGACGAAGGTATCGAACGACTCGATCTTCTCTTCACGGGGCTCGTACGGCAGGCCTGCGTCGCGCAGGGTAACGGTCGCGATATGGAGCGGGCCCAGGATGGCGGCAATCTCACCCAGTTTGTGCTGACTCCTCGTGGCGACGAGGAGCGGACCTTCACGGGAGATCGAGGGCGGCACGTTGCTGTTCGATGATCTGCCGGATGCCACGCTGACCGAGCGCGACGATGGCATCGAGCTCGGCGCGCGAGAAGCTGTCGCCCTCGCCAGTCCCCTGCACTTCGACCAGCCGACCAGATTCGAGGGCCACGATGTTGACGTCGACGTCCGCGGCGACGTCCTCGCGGTATTCGAGGTCGAGGCGGGCCTGGCCTGCGAAGCTTCCGACACTCGTCGCCGCGACGAGCTCCCGCATGGCGTGCTGCGGGTTGCGTTCGTTGCGCACGAGCCACGAGGAGGCCTGGTGCAGCGCGACGGCGCCTCCGCAGATGGCAGCGGTGCGTGTTCCGCCGTCGGCGACGAGGACATCGCAGTCGATCGTGATGGTGTGCGGCCCGAGCGCGACGAGGTCCATGGTCGCGCGCAGCGCGCGGCCGATCAGGCGCTGGATCTCCAGGGTGCGCCCGCCGACGGTGCCGCGCTCGCGCCGGGTCCGCCGGTGCGTGCTGCGGGGCAGCATCGCGTACTCGGCGGTGACCCAGCCGGCGCCGCTCGCGGCACGCCAGTCGGGCACGCCGGCTTCGACGGATGCCGTGCACAGCACGCGTGTGCGGCCTGTCGAGACGAGGCAGGAGCCTTCGGCGTGGGGCGCGACGTTTGTCTCGAGGACGAGCGCGCGCAACGCGTCGGCTGCACGGTCGACACGTGGCGGTGCGGTCACGGCTGCTGCCGCGCGATGCGCTCGACGATACCGGTCGTCGACCGGCCGGGCAGCAGCGGCAGGATCACGACGCGGCCGCCAGCCTGTTCGACGGCGCTGGCGCCGGCGATCTGGTCGGGCCGGTAGTCGCCGCCTTTCACGAGCACATCGGGGAGCAGGTCCGCGATGAGCTGCGCGGGCGTGTCTTCCTCGAAGATGGTCACCGCATCGACGCAGGCGAGGGCGGCGAGCAGCCAGGCGCGGTCCCCGGCGGGTGTGATGGGCCGGGCGGGACCCTTGAGGCGACGAACCGAGGCATCACTGTTGACGGCGACGACCAGCGCGGCGCCGAGCGCACGCGCCATGAACAGGCCCTCGACGTGCCCGCGGTGGAGCAGATCGAAGACGCCATTGGTGAAGACCAGAGGAGCACTGCGAGGCCGGCCGAACCGCGCGAGCAGGTCGGCCCTGGAGAGGATCCTTGTCGCGGGATCCGTCACCACTGGGACTGGGCGCCGTCGATGATCTGCTGCACCAGCGCATCCAGCGCCTTGGTCCGCGCCACCTCATCGGACTGGCTGTCGGGCCGGTATTCGCCGCGTCCGGTCACGCCCGACGATTCCCACAGGATGAGGTTCTGGCGCACGTGGATGAACTCGATGGACACGACGATGGAGACCTGGTGGAGCACGTCCTGGGCGCTGCCTCCCTGCTGACCGGGCCGATAGCTCTGGGCCGCGTCTTCGTAGCGTACGATGCGGCCCCGGACGATGGCATCCGCCGCCTGTTCGCCGCCGGCGCGCAGGCCGAGTGCGCGCGGCAGGGCCTCCGTGAGGCGGCGGAAGACCTGTTGCTCGAGGTCGAACTGCACGGTCTGGTTCTCGAACGGCGCGATGTAGATCGTGCGCACGTCACTCGGGAACCCGCCGCCACCGCTGAAGCTGTAGCAGCCGGACAGGACAGCCGCGAGCGCGACGGCCGCGGCCGTCTCAGCGATCGCGAAGCGACCAGATCTCAGCGGGAAACGCATCGACTTCCAGCACCCGTTTGACGGTGAGGCGCAGCTCGCGGAACGCCGGCCAGTCTCTGTACGTGGCCTGCACGGGCAGACCGTGGGAGGCGTCGCCCTGGATCTCGACGGTGCGGCGCCCATCGGACCGGCCCGTCCACTCGGCGCTGCGCAGCCGGCCATCGCGGAACCGGAAGCGCCACGCTTCGCCGTCCTTCGTGTACTCGAGCTCGGGCTCACCGCCGTTCGCGACAGCCGCGACGAGCTGGGCATCGGGCGGTGGTCGGAGTACACCGAGCACGCTCCAGAACAGCGAGGGCGGCGGCAGTGGCACCTCGCCGATCCCGGCCGGCAGGCGCAACTCCAGGTCCACCAGCGCCGCGGCCAGATACGCCTCGCCGCGGGGCCCGAAGAGGTCGACACGCGCGTGGTGTGGCGGTGCGATCCGGCCGAGCCCGTCTCCGGAGAAGCGGGCCTCCCGTTCCTGCAAGGTCCACGCGAACTCGACCTCGAGCGGACGCTCGAGCGTGGAGGCGACGGCGTGGCGTTCGGCGATGACCGGGTCGACGACCCGTGGGGCCGGCGCCGATCCGCCGCTGGCGCAGGCCAGCGTGGCGCCGAGCGGAATCAGGGCGGACAGGCGAGTGCGCATGACAGCATCAAAGCTAACCGGACGCCGCGGACGGGGTCAACGCGCGGCTCAGTAGTTGAAGCCGAAGAAGAAGTCGACGAACGTGTCGTTGAATCCCTTGCCACCGCCGAAGATGACGGGCGGGGGAACACCCGTCCGGAAGCGCCGTCCGACGTCGAGCCGGAGCACCAGCGGCGGCCCGAGCGAGGCGCGGAAGCCCAGGCCGTAGCTTCCCCAGGCCCCGCCGGGACCCGCCTGTTGCTCGAGCCAGCTCGACCCGAGGTCGGCGAAGACGGCCCCCTGAATCCCGGGAAGCCGCAGCGTCCCGAACGGAAACGCCAGGCTCAGCCCCTCCAGCACCGGGAAGCGCCACTCCTGGTTCACCAGCCAGACGCGGGAGCCGGCCAGGGAGAAGCGCGGGTACCCGCGCAGCATCCAGGTGCCCCCGAGCACGGCGCGCGCGGGAATCGCGCCCTCGCTCCAGAACGCGAAGCCGCGCACCGCGTACGCCGAGTAGAGGGAGGTCCTCACGTAGCGCCGATAATCGGCCAGCAGGACGAAGTTCTCTCCCACGGCGGCACGCCGGACCGGGTCGCCCGTGACCTCTGATGGCGTGGTGCAGCGGAAACAGCTGACGAGACCTACGGTGACGTTGAAGCGCTCGCCGTCCACGGGCCCGGTCGGCAGCCACAGCGTGTTGTCCTTCACGTACGATGCGTAGTTCCGCGTGAGGATCCCGGTACGGGTCAGGTCGCGCGGGTCCGGGCGGGTGGTTCTGCCGAAGATGCCGTCCTCGAAGGCATCCTCGAGGTCCTCCCGGTGGCTGCGCTCGAGGCCCAGCTGCAGCTCCACGCGGTGGAACTTCGAGAACGGGTAGCTGGCCACGAAGTACGTCCCGAACGTCTCTTCGTCGTAGAGGTCCAGGGCCACATCGCGGAACCGGCCCTTGAAGCGGAACACGCCCGCGCCGTAGTTGAGTCGCTTCTTCAGGTTCAGGTAGAGCAGGTTCCCGCTGAAGCTGTCCAGCAGGTTCGACACGCCGGTCACCTGTACGGCGGAAACACCGCCGAAGAGGATGTGGTCACCGAGCAGGTCCGTGGCCAGGAACTGAGCTCCCTGCGCCGCACCGAGACCCGGTGCGATGATGCCGTCCGCGGCGGCGAAATCCAGCGTGAACCGGTCCCACTTGGCGTACGGCGCGGGTTCCGCGGTGGCGAGATCGAGGTCCAGTTCGGCCCACTGCCACGCCTGTGTGGATGCCGGCGCCGCGCCGTTGCCGTGTCCGTTCGGTGGCGCTGGCGCCGCGGCGAGCGCAATGCGCAGCGCCGGCAGCGTGTCGGGCGGAAGTGCCGCCTCGTACAGGGCGAAAGTGCCGTCGTGAAAGCCGGCGAACACGACGCGGTCCCCGTCCGGCAACCAGTCCGCATCGAATGCTCCGCCGGTCAGCGATGTGATGCGGCGACCGTCTCCCGCCGGTGTCAGGGTGTACAGGTCGTAGCTGCCCGCGCGGTCGGAAGTGAACACGAGGCGATCGCCAGCACGTCGCCAGCGCGGTTGCTGGTCGTGCCAGGGGCCGTAGGTGAGAAAGCGCATCGTCTGCGTGGCGACGTCCCATGCGACGAGGTTCGTGAAGCCGTCCCGGCCGAACGGAGTGCGGTCCGATGCAAAGACGATGGTCGTGCCATCGGGCGCCCAGTCGGGATCATGGTCGCGGTAATGATCGCGGGTAATCGCCAGCCGATCGTTTCGCTCGAAATCCACGATGTAGAGATCGGAGAAGCCGGCCGTGGACAGTCCCTCGAAAACGACTTTCCGGCCGGTCGGATCCCATGCCGGCGACTTGAGCCCCACGAGGTCGTCCCACTGGTAGCGCCCGACGAGCGCGTTGCGACCCATGTCCCAGAGGAGGAGTGCATCGCGCTCGAGGTACTTTGATACGAACACGAGGATCCCGGTATCACTGACGTCGACGCCGGACTCGTAGGCATGGAAGGACTCGAACTCCGGAGATCGCTCGCCCCGGACGACGGTGCGGACCGCGCTTTCTCCCGTCGCGAGGGGGGTGCTGTAGACGTTGGTGTACCCGTCGCGCGGCGAGAGGAAGAGCAGCTGCACCGTGGTGTCGCCGGGCGCGCGCCAGATCGTGGGTTTGAAGTTGGCGCCTCCTTCGAACACGACGCGTCGACTGCCGACGTCCGGGGGCGCTCGCTCCGCCACGACGGGGAAGAAACGCTGTTCGAGGGCGTACCGCCATTCGCGGTCGAGCTGATCGAGCGGCACCCCCAGAATGCCCTCGAGCGCCAGATCGAAGGAGTCGTAGGCCCGGTACTCCTCGTACATGCGGACGATGTAGGCCGTACCGAAGCGCTGGGCGAGGTACTTGTGCAGCTCGGCGCCGAGCGGGTACGAGAAGAAGCTGTAGCTGCGGTTGAAGGTGCGCAGCGAGGGCAGCTTGCCGTTGAGCACGAGATCACGGACGAACATGTCGTCCTCGACCGTCTGCTCACCCGACCAGAACTCGGCCAGACCCTCGGTCCACCAGTGCACGAACTGGGGCGACTCGCCGCGCTGCCTGGGGTAGCGCATGCCCGCCTCGGCCAGCTTGGACAACTGGAACGCGTGAACAAGCTCGTGACGGAGCGTCTTGCGGAACTGGTCGTAGTCGCCACGGAACGGCAGCGCCACCCGGCGCTTGAGGTATTCGGTGAAGCCGAGGACACCCTCCGGAATGAATCCCGGGAAGACATTGGTCTGCTCGAAATGCTGGTCGGATGAATAGACGATGAGCGGGATGCGCCGGAACGGGTGGTGTTCGAAGAGTCGCTCCAGCGCCTCGTAGCTCTCCTCGGCGTACGCGAGCGCGTACCCGGCGACCTGCTCCTCCTCCGGGTAGTAGTACACGTCGACGTGCGGACCGGAACGGACCAGCCACTCGAAGTCGTTGTACTGGATCTTGTTCTTGCCGAACGGGACCGTCTGCCCGGCGGTCGGGACAGCCAGCGCGACGAGCACGCATGTGGCCCAGAGCGGGACCCGCCTTGCCGGTCTCATGGCCAGGCGATGCGCATGAAGTGGATCAGGTCGTCCTGCACCACGCGCGCGGCGGCATCGTGACCGTCCACGACGGCCCCGAAGACCGTGTACCCGCCGTCGAGGTGCGGTTGCGGACCGTGTGCGATGAAGAACTGGCTGCCTCCCGTGTCGGGGCCGGAAAGAGCCATGCCCAGCGACCCACGTGCGTAGCGCCACGGGTTGATCTCGTCACGGATCCGATCGGGCGGTCCGCCCGAACCGTCGCCGCGCGGATCGCCGTCCTGCAGCACGAAATCCGGTACGACGCGGTGCCAGCGCCGGGCCAGCGTGTCCGTGGCCGAGTAGAACCCGCTCTCCACCAGACGGACCATGTTGTGCACGGTGAGCGGCGCGTCGGCGGCGAAGAGAGCGATCGTGATGATCCCGTGCCCGGTGCCGATCTCGAGCCGCGGGAGGCCGCCGCCTGACAGAAGCGGCGCGACGAATCGACGAACGACATCCTCGTAGAACGACATGGGCCGTGCCCTCGTCGCGACCACCGATACCGTGTCGCGCCAGCCGGCTCCGGCGTCGGTACCGAAACGACGGACCACGCGCCCCCTCACGGCCGCATCGGCGTGCGGACTGAAGCGCAGAAAGAACGCATTCGCGACGGGCACACCGTCGCGGGCCAGGACTGCGAGCGCATCGACCGCCGCAAGCGCGGCGACAGGAACGGTGTCCCGCTGCGCCGCATCGTACGCATCCATCAGCGCGGCCAGATCGGCCGGCCGCGCCAGACGACCCAGTCCTGTCAGCGCGGCCGCCCGGATCTCGGGATCGGCTGCTTTCAGCGTCTGCACGTAGAGCGCGTACGCCGTGGACGTGCTGTCCGCCACTCGGCCCAGCGCGGTGAGCGCGGCTCGCGCCACCCGGGGATCGGCATCGCCTGCCAGCGGGCCGAGCACACCGACGGCCAGCGCGGCGGGCAGGGCCCCGGCCGCGCGCACCGCGAGCAGCCGGTGCAGCCACACGGGGGCGGCACCCCAGCGCCCGGCCTCCACGCTCGCTGCGCCCGGGTCGACCCGGGCGAGCGCGCTCAGGGCTGCCGCCCGCACCCCGATGGGTGAACCGGGGTCCTCGACCACGGCACGGAGACGCACGCCGACGGCGCGGTCCTCGAAGCCGCCAAGGGCCTGCGCGGCGGCCAGCCGCACGTTGTCGTCCTCGTCGTCGAGGCGTGCCAGAAGCGCGGGTGTGAGCCCGGGTTCGGCCCACCCTGCGAGCGCGTTGATGGCCTGGATCCGGACCGGCGCTTCCGGGTCCGCCAGCGCGTCGACCAGGCGCGGCCGGACCGCGTCGCGGACACGGGCAGAGTCCGCATAGCCCGCGCGGAACGCGCGCGCGGCCAGCGCCCGGACGAGCGGTTCCCGATCCTCGAGCCGCTCGGCGAGGTCGGAGGCTGCAGCCGGCGCGGCCATGCGCATCAGCGCGTACGTCGCACGCCAGCGGAACGCCGGGTCGTCATGCTCCAGCAGTGGCAGCACGACATCGGCGTGGCGCGCGGCGTCGGGGAAGCGCCAGATCGTGAGGAGCGCTTCCTGCGCAACGGCGTCCCCGTTGGCAGACCGTGCCCGCCGGTCGCTCCGATAGGTCGCCAGGCTGCGCACGACAGCTGCCTCCGCGGCAGGTGTGCCCAGCTTGCCGAGCGCGGCCGCCGCTTCGACGCGGGCATTCGCTGCGGGCCCGCCGGCATCATCGAGAAGCCGCACGAGCGCCGACGTGACGGCCTCCGTGCTGTCGCGCAGGACACCCAGCGCAAAGGCCGCGGCGCGGACCAGCGTGGTATCCTCGTGGACGAGCCCGTCCAGGAGCAGCGGCGTGGCCGAGGCATGCCCGATTCTGCCCGCCGCGAGCGCGGCGCGGCGGCGGACTTCGCCGCTTTCGTGGCGGAGCAGGCTGTGCAGTGTCGCGGTATCCGGCTCGCGCAGATCTTCCAGCCGGAGGAGTGAGGCGATCGCGGTGATCTCGGCGTCGTCGAGCTGGCGTGGCGCTGCGGGCAAACTCGGTTCCGTTGCCGGCGGAACCGCGGTCGCGGGGCGCACGGCGGTCCCGCCGCAGGCCGCGCTCAGCGCCAGCAGGAAGACTTCAGGTATGCGGCGCGACGATCGCCTCACGGAGCCTCTTCAGCAGGGGTGCGGGCAGCAGGCACGGCGAGCCCTCCCCGTCCAGCGCGACGAGCTTGATCGTGGCGGTCGCAACGCGTCTGTCCGCCGTCTCCTCGCTGCGTGTCAGCTCGTAACCGAACGTGACCGCCCGGGACTGCACGCGTTCGAGCCAGGTACGAACTCGAATGAGATCGTCGTAGCGGGCGGCGGCCAGGTAGCGGATGTGCACGTCGGCCACAGCCAGTTTGATGCCCTGCCGTTCGATGTCCGCGTAGCTCGTGCCCAGCGACCGGATGTAGTCGGTCCGGCCGACTTCGCACCAGACGATGTAATGCGTGTGGTACACGACACCCATCTGGTCCGTTTCAGCGTAACGGACGCGGATCTCCGACACGGTTTGCCGCACGGGCGTCACGCGCCGTAGGGGATCCAGATGTTCTTGATGTGCGTCGCCTGACGCAGGAATTCTTCGCCTTCGCCCTGCGCGGCGTCCAGCCAGTTCCGTTCGCGCCCGTGTGCGACCCAGGTCCGCTTCATGTTCCCGGCCGACAACCGCTCGACGTCCGCGCCGCCATCGTCCGCCGGGAAGTACCAGACCGCGTCCACGTCATCGTGCGCGGCCAGCACCGCCGCCAGCTCATCGCGCGGACCCGTGATGATGTTCAGCGCACCCGCAGGCAGGTCGGAGGTATCGAGGACCTGGTAGAAGTCCGTCGCCGCCAGCGGGTGCACCACCGAGGGCACGGCCACGACGGCGTTCCCCATGGCCAGCGCGGGCGCAACGGCGGACACGAAGCCCAGCAGCGGCGCCGCGTCCGTGCAGATGATGCCCAGCACGCCGATCGGCTCGGGCATGGCCAGCGTCACGTTGCGGAACGGCGTGTGATGGACATGGCCGTCCCACTTGTCGGCCCACGCGGCCCAGGTGAACAGCCGGCCGATCGCCGCGTCCACCTCGGCGCGTGCCGGTCCCGCCTGGCCGGACACCGCGGCGAGGCGCGCCGCGAACTCCGCGTGGCGGGCAGCCAGATTCTCGGCGATGTAGAACAGCACCTGCGCGCGCAGATGCGCGGTCGCATTTCGCCATCCGCCGGCCGCGTGCGCCGCCTCGACAGCGTTCCTGACGTCCTTTCGGTTGCCACGTGCAACCTGGCCGAGCGCGTGGCCGGCGGCACCGATGACATCGTCCGTGTAGCCCTGGTCGGGCCGGACCTGCCGGCCGGCGATGTAGAGTTTGGCCGTGCGATCGATGGGCGGGCCGGGCGCAGCGCTGATCATCGCCGGTGCCGTGGCTTCGGGAACCGGACTCGGCGAGGAGACCGGCCGTGTGTGCCACGACGGACGCAGGTACTCCCACATCCCTTCCCGTCCGCCTTCGCGTCCGAAGCCGCTCTCGCGGTACCCACCGAAACCGGACGCGGCGTCGAAGACGTTGGTGCAGTTGATCCACACGGTGCCGGCCTGCAGCTTCGGCGCGATGTCCAGCGCGAGGTTGATGTCCTCGCTCCACACGCTCGCTGCCAGCCCGTAACGCGTGTTGTTGGCCAGCTCGACGGACTCTGCGGGTGTGCGGAAGGTCATCAGGACGACGACGGGTCCGAAGATCTCGACCTGTGCGATCGTGGTTGCGGGCGCAACGTCCGTGCACAATGTCGGAGGATAGAACCACCCCTCCGTCGGACAGCTCCACGACGGCTGCCAGATCGTGGCACCCTCTTCCCTGCCCCGCTCGACGAGCGTGCGGATCTTCTCGAGCTGGACGGGCGCGATGATCGCCCCGATGTCGACGCCCTTGTCCAGCGGATCACCGACGCGCAGCGTTTCCATGCGGGCGCGCAGCCGTGCAACCAGCTGGTCGGCGACGCCTTCCTGCACGAGGATCCGCGAACCCGCGCAGCAGACCTGCCCCTGGTTGAACCAGATGGCATCGACCACGCCCTCGACGACGGCATCCAGGTCCGCGTCGTCGTAGACGATGAACGGCGACTTCCCGCCCAGCTCGAGCGACAGCTTCTTGCCGGTGCCTGCCGTCGCGGCGCGGATGATGCGGCCGACTTCGGTCGAGCCGGTGAACGCGATCTTGTCGACGTCGGCATGCGCGACCAGCGCTTCGCCGGTCCGACCGTCGCCCGTGATGACGTTGACGACGCCCGGCGGCAGACCGACTTCGTCACACAGCTCCGCGAAGCGGAGTGCCGTGAGCGGCGTGAACTCGGCCGGCTTCAGGATCACCGTGTTCCCGGCGGCCAGCGCCGGCGCGATCTTCCACGCCAGCATGAGCAGCGGGAAGTTCCACGGGATGATCTGACCGACCACGCCAACCGGCCCGTATCCGGGGAACGCGCTGTCGCGGAGCTGCGCCCAGCCTGCGTGGTGGTAGAAATGACGGGCCACGAGCGGGATGTCGATGTCGCGTGACTCGCGGATCGGTTTGCCGTTGTCGAGAGACTCGAGGACGGCGAAGAAACGCCCGTGCTTCTGGATGTGCCGGGCGATGGCGTAGAGCCAGCGGGCCCGTTCCCCCGGCTCTGCGGCCTGCCAGGCCGGAAGTGCGTTCCGGGCTGCGGCGACCGCGGCTGCCACATCCTCGGGGCCGGCCTGCGCGACGCGGATGAGCGGCGCGGCCGTGGCCGGGTTCTGCGTCTCGAACCATTCGCCCGATGCCGGCTCGTGCCACGCACCGCCGTAGAAGAGTCGCATCGCGGGCCCGCGCTGTTCGAGCCAGTCGCGGACGAGGGCGCCGCTCTCCGGCGCCGGACCGTATTCCAGCGAATGAAAGACGTCGACGACGTTGGCCATCGCTCAGACCATCGGGTGGCGGTGGAACGCCGAGTAACGGCCGGTCACGTGATGTTCGAGCTGCCGCTCGATGTCGGCCAGCAGCGTGCTCGCGCCGAACCGGAACAGGGCCGGCGTGAGCCACGTCGGACCCAGCTCCTCCTTCATCATCAGCATCCAGTCCGTCGCCTGCCTGGCCTTGCGGATCCCGCCGGCCGGTTTGAAGCCGACCGCGTGTCCGGTCGCTTCGTGATACGCCCGGATCATGCGCGCCATCACCAGACCCACGGGCAGTGTGGCATTCACGGACTCCTTGCCGGTCGAGGTCTTGATGAAGTCGGCGCCCGCCATCATGCAGACCATGCTGGCGCGGGCGACGGTGCGCAGGGTGCCCAGCTCGCCCGTCGCGAGGATGGTCTTGAGGTGAGCGTCGCCGCAGGCCTGTCGGAAGGCGAGGACTTCCTCGTACAGCGCCTCCCAGTCGCCGCGCAGCGCGTGCGCCCGCGTGATGACGACGTCGATCTCCCCGGCGCCCGCCTCGACGGAGGCGCGGATCTCCGCCACGCGCTGCGCGAACGGGCTCAGCCCGGCCGGGAACCCCGTCGACACGGCCGCGACGGGGATGCCCGAACCGCGCAGCGCCTGCAGGGCCGTGCGGACCCATGCGTGATAGACGCACACCGCAGCCGTGCGGATCCCCAGGTCACCAGCGCCGAGGGCATCGAGCAGATCGGCGCGGACGGGGTGCAGGGCCTTCGCGCACAGGCGCCGGACGTTGCCTTCCGTATCGTCGCCGCCCAGCGTCGTCAGGTCGATGAGGGTGATGGCGCGCAGCAGCCACCCCGCCTGCCAGGCCTTCTTGACCGTGCGACGGGTCGGGATGGTCGCGGCCCGGCGTTCCGCCGCGCTCCGGTTGATCTGGATGTCGCGGATGCGATCCAGATCGAGCGGCGTGCCCGGGTTGCGGTGCGGCCCGGTCGCGCTCGCCGCGTCGGGTGTCGGGTCGGTCCGGGCCGGGACCGCACTGCTCCATCGGGGCGTACTCATGGCGTCAACAATAAGCCGGCAAAGCCCGGGCCGGCAACGCGGGCCCGTTCACTTGTGCCGCACTTCCCCGCTCCTCTAGGTTCGCGGCTCATGGCACGTTACGAGTTCATCACCTCGGACATCCATCTCGGTGCCGTACCGGATCGGACGGAGCGCGCGTTCGTCCGTTTCATCGAACACGTCGGCGCGACCGGCCGGTCGCTCCTGCTGGTCGGCGACCTTTTCGATTTCTGGTTCGAGTATCGGAGCGTCGTGCCCGGCCGTCACTTCCGGGTGCTGGCAGCACTGTCCGAACTGGTGCGGGCCGGCATCCCCGTCACGCTCCTGGCCGGCAACCACGACGCCTGGGGCGGCCGCTTCCTGCAGGAAGAGGTCGGCCTCGACTTCCGCGCGGGTCCGCTGCGCATGGAGCTCGCCGGCCGCCCGGCCCTGGTTGCGCACGGGGACGGCCTGGGCCGGGGTGACCTGCGCTACCGCATGCTGAAGCGCGTGATCCGGGGTCGGCTCACCATCGGTGCATTCCGGGCGCTGCACCCCGACCTGGGCATGCGCATCGCCCGCCGCGTCTCGCGGACCGAGGCGCGCAGCGCCGACGATCCGCGGGTACGGAGTCGTGCGAAGTTCATCGAGGACTGGGGCCGCGCGCAACTCGCGGCCGAGCCGACACTGGGCTGGGTCGTGTGCGGTCACGCCCACGTGCCCTCGCTCATCGAAGTCGAACCGGCGCGCTACTACATCAACGCCGGGGACTGGCTCACCCACTTCACCTATGTGGTGATCGACGGGACGGGGGCACCGGCGCTGCGCGAATGGCCGCAGGATGAGGCTGCCGCCGGCCCACAGGCACGCCCAGGCTGAGCACGACCCCGCCGTCACGCCGGTTCCGCATCGAGATGTCCACGGGGAAGTCGCGCAGGTGGGCGTTCACGTAAGCATCTACGCCCGACAGCAGCGTGAAGAACAGCGTGTAGGTGATCCAGTCCTGGCGCTGCTGCGTTCGCGATGCGATGAGGTCGCGCGAGTGCACGATTTCCGGATCCGCGCCGACGGCCGAATCGAACGCGATGGGATTCTCGAGCCGTCGGGCCAGCACCGTGTCTGCGGCCATGGCCGTGCGCAGCGAGTCGCTCCGGTCCTGCACCTGCAGTCGTTCGCGGTCCTGGACGTCGCTCAGGCTGCGCAGCGTCTTGACCAGCATGAAGACATCCGCGGCCTCGATGGCGAACCACACTCCGGCCCGCGTCCACGAGCCGACGGCCCCCTGCCCCCAGCCCGGCACCAGGAAGGAACGGACCATGGCCCCGCGCGGCGAAACGATGCCGGTGCCGGCCGCGGCCAGTGAATCCTGCGCCAGCGAATCCGGCGGCTCCGTCTGCTGGGCCTGGCCCGGTGAGGCCACGCAGGCCGCGATGAGGCCTGCGAACAGGGCGCGAGCCGGCCGGGATCGGGAACGCGTGTTCATGGCGTCCATGCTACTCGCCGGACCATGTGCGGTTCCTGCCGGCACAGGAAACACCACCCCCGGACCCCGCACGCGGAGGCACCGCTCCCGGTCACGACGCAGGCGATGCCACGCGGACCGGGAGCACGCCCGGGCAGACGCGCAGCCGGATCGTGCGTGCCGAGGCCGGTTCGTGCAGCTCACCGTCCAGCTGGAAGAAAAGCCCGCCCGACGGGTCGACATCGATTTCGACGAGCGGGCTGCGCACGACGGTCACGCCCGGCCGGCCGACATGCCGGCCGCGCACGATGCGGGCCGCGGTTCCGAGGCTGCCCAGCAGCGACAGCTCCCGGATGACGCAGACATCGAACAGGCCGTCGTCCGGCTGCGATTCCGGGCAGATGTGAAAGGTCCCGCCCACGCACCGCCCGTTCGACACCGCGATCGTCATGATGGAGCCCTGGAAGGGCGGTTGTCCGGAGGCCCGCATGGTGATGGGCACCGCCCGGTAACGCACGAGCGCGCGAGCCAGGCCGGCCACGTAGGAAAGCGCGCCGGGCAGACGCCGGTGACGCAGGATCTGGCGGACGACCTCGACATCGATGCCGGTGCCCATAGCGTTCACGAACCACCGCGCACCGCCCTCCCATTCCGCCCGACCCGCATCGAACCGGCGAACGGTGCCTGCACCGATCGTGTGCAACGCCCGGTCGATCGAGCCGTACACGCCGAGCAGCTTGGCAAAGTCGTTTCCGGTCCCGACGGGTACGACCGCGAGCGAGGGTGTGCGCGCCTCCGGCGTTGCCGCGTCCAGCATCCCGTTCGCGATCTCGTGAACGGTGCCGTCCCCACCGACCGCGACGATGATGTCGACGCCGCGGGTCGCGGCCTCGCGCGCGAGGTCTGTCGCGTGTCCCGGCTCGGTGGTGACGTGGACGGCGCCGTCGATGCCGGCCGCGCCGATGGCGGCCTCGAGGCGCGGACGCAGACGCACACCGCGACCGCCGCCCGAGAGCGGATTCAGGACGACGACGGCCGTGGCGGGCTGCGCCTCCGCCGGCGGCGGGACGGAGCCGGGTGCGCTCACCTGTCGGCCCAACGGGCCCACCCGGCCGGGCGTGCGGCGGTCACGACCGGGACACCTGCAGGGGGTGGCGGGAGCGTGTGGGAATCGAACCCACCGACCCGGGTGTCAGCCCGGGCCAGGACGGTTTTGAAGACCGCTCCGCCCACCAGGACGGCTCCGCCCCCTCGAGTGTGCCCCAGCTCACGCGCGCACGAGCGGTTTGTAACGGATCCGGTGCGGCTGGTCCGCCTCCCCGCCGAGTCGGCGTTTCCGGTCGAGCTCGTAGTCCTGATAGTTGCCTTCGAACCAGACGGCGCGCGAATCCCCCTCGAACGCCAGGATGTGCGTCGCAATGCGGTCGAGGAACCACCGGTCGTGCGAGATGACGACGGCGCAGCCGGCGAACGACAGGAGAGCTTCCTCCAGGGCGCGCAGCGTGTCGACATCCAGATCGTTCGTTGGCTCGTCCAGCAGGATGACATTTCCGCCTTTGCGCAGCAGACGAGCCAGGTGCACGCGGTTGCGTTCTCCGCCGGACAGCGCGGCCACCTTCTTCTGCTGGTCCCCTCCCTTGAAGCCGAACCACGAACAGTACGCGCGCGAGTTGACTCGCGCGCCGCGCCCGAGCTCGATGTCGTCCTGTCCATCGGTGATCACTTCCCACGCGGATTTCGCCGGGTCCAGATCGCTGCGCGACTGGTCCACGTACGCGAGCTGCACCGTGGAACCGATGTCCAGGGTGCCCGCGTCGGGCGTCTCTTCGCCGATGATCAGGCGCATGAGCGTCGTCTTGCCCGCGCCGTTCGGTCCGATCACGCCCACGATGCCGTTGCGCGGCAGACGGAAGGTCAGGTCCTCGAACAGCAGCCGGTCCGCGTACCCCTTGGCCAGATCCGTCGCCACGACGACGTCTTCGCCCAGACGCGGTCCGGCAGGAACGACGATCTCGGCGCGCATCAGCGCTTCGCGCGCATCCTGCTTGAGCATGTCCTCGTAGGCGCTCAGTCGAGCCTTGCTTCGTGTGTGGCGAGCACGCGGCGCCATGCGCACCCATTCCAGCTCGCGCTGCAGTGTGCGTTGCCTGGCCGATTCCTGCTTCTCTTCCTGCGCGAGCCGCTGCCGCTTCTGCTCCAGCCACGAGGAGTAGTTGCCCTTCCACGGGATCCCTTCCCCGCGGTCCAGCTCCAGGATCCACTCCGCAACGTTGTCGAGGAAGTAGCGATCATGCGTGATGGCGACGACGGTGCCCTTGAAGGCGGCCAGATGGTGCTCGAGCCACGCGACCGATTCGGCGTCCAGGTGGTTGGTCGGCTCATCGAGCAGCAGCATGTCGGGTTCCTCGAGCAGTACGCGGCACAGCGCGACCCGACGGCGCTCGCCACCGGACAGTCGAGTCACGTCGGCGTCCGCCGGCGGCAACCGGAGCGCATCCATGGCGATCTCGATGCGCCGGTCCAGGTCCCATGCGCCGACCGCATCGATCCGTTCCTGCACCGCGGCCTGTTCATCGATGAGCGCAGTCATCTCATCATCCGTCATCGGCTCGGCGAACTTCGCGCTGATCTCGTCGAAGCGAACGAGGAGGTCGCGCACGGCGCGTGCACCCAGCTCGACGTTCCCCTTGACGTCCAGCGACGGATCGAGCTCGGGCTCCTGCGCCAGGTAGCCGATGCGCGTCCCCTTCGCCGGCCATGCCTCGCCGATGAACTCGGTGTCGATACCGGCCATGATGCGCAGCAGGGTGCTCTTGCCGGCGCCGTTGCCGCCGACGACGCCGATCTTGGCGCCGGGGAAGAACGACAGCCAGATGTCCTTCAGGATGTGACGGCTCGGCGGCACGACCTTGCCGAGCCCTTTCATCACGTAGATGTACTGCGGACCGTTCATGGTGCTCTCGGTACGTGGAAGCACGGGTTCGTTTCAGCCGCACAAGGCTGCCGGAAACCGGAACATCGCGCAAGCCCCGGCGCGTGCCGTCCCCTTCGCCCGGCGGCGTGATCCTGCGGGAGGCAGGGACCGACAACCGGAGCCGGACGGGCTGTCTGTCCGGAGCAGCGACGACCCCGTATCTTGCCGGCCCATGCGCATCATGTACCTCGATGGCGAGCGGCTCCGCCGTTCTCTGATCGCCGGTTGCGAGTACGTGCAGGACCGGCGTGCCGAACTCAATCGCATCAACGTCTTCCCCGTCCCCGATGGCGATACGGGCACGAACCTCGCCCTCACCACGGCGTCGATCGCCGACGGGCTCCGCGCGGGACGTCACGACTCCGTCGGCGTGATCGCACACCGTGCAGCGGATGCCGCGATCCTGGGCGCGCGCGGCAACTGCGGCATGATCCTGTCCCATTTCCTGCTCGGCTTCTCGCGCAGTGTCGGGGACCGCGTGCGGCTGTCGGCGGCCGAGTTCGCAGCATCCCTGGACGAGGCCGTCGCGCATGTGTACCGCTCGCTCGAGAAACCCGTCGAGGGGACGATCGTGACGGTGATGCGGGAGGTGGCCGAGGAGGCCCAGGACAGCGACGATCCGGATTTCTTCGACCTCGTCGAAGCCATGCTGACGCGTGCCCGCACCGCGCTGGAGCAGACGCCTGACCTGCTGCCCGTCCTGCGCGCAGCAGGTGTCGTGGACGCGGGCGCCAAGGGCTTCGTGCACATGTTCGAGGGCATCGTCGCGTTCGTGCACGGCGATCCCTTCGTCGCGCTCGAGCGCGCACCGGTGTTCGATGACGAGAGTGCGCCAGTCGCACGCGTCGAGTATCCCGCGGTCAGCGAGCGCTTCCGCTTCTGCACGGAGGCCCTGGTGCGCGGCGCCGGCCTGCCGCCCGCGGACGCGGTGCGGGGCGCGCTCCAGCCACTGGGCGACTCGCTCATCGTGATCCGCAGCGATGACATCCTGAAAATCCACATCCACACGGACCAGCCGGAAGCGGTCTTCGGCTGGCTGCGCGAGACCGGCCACCTCGTCACCCACAAGGCCGAGGACATGGCGGTCCAGCACGCGGCCGTGGAACGCGCCGCCGCCGGGCACGTCCACCTCGCCCGGCGCCCGCTCAGTCTCGTCGCGGACAGCGCCTGCAACCTGCCCCCGGAGATCGCTCGCGCACACGGCATCCACATCGTGCCGATGCTCGTGGTCTTCGGCGACGAGGTGCTGCGCGATGGCGTCGACCTCGACGCCGCAACCTTCGCGCAGCGTCTGGCCGCCGGTGAACGCGCCACGACCTCGCAGCCGCCGCCCGGCATCTTCCTGGAGGCTTACCGGCGGGCGGCCGCGGACGGCGAGACGGTCGTCAATGTGACGGTCGCGTCGGCGCTGTCAGGCACGTACCGCTCCGCCGAAGCGGCGGCCCGGCAGCTCGATGACACACCCATCCGCCTGTTCGATTCCCGGGCGGCGGGGCTCTCGCAGGGCATGCTGGTGCTGCGGGCCGCCGAGCTGGCCGAGGCCGGCCGGGGCGTGGATGAGATCCTGACGGAACTCGACCGTATCCGGGCGCAATCGGGACTGCTGTTCACGGTCGATGTGTTCGACAACCTGCTCGCGTCCGGCCGCGTGGGCCGCGGCAAGGTCATGATCGCCGGGCTGCTGGACATCAAGCCGGTTCTGGGACTCGAGGACGCGGGCAGCGTCGCGCCGGTGACCAACGTGCGCGGCTCGCACAACGTCCCGGCCCGGCTCGTCGAGATCATCGCGCGGCAGCTGCCGCGCAAGCCCACGGCGCTCCGCTTCGGCATCATGCACGTCGGCCGGCCCGCCATCGTCGACGAAGTCGCCGGGCTGCTGCGACGCCGGTTCGGCGAACGGGAGACCATCGTCGCGCCCGCGACGCCCGTGATCGCGACGCACCTCGGCGCCGGGGCGTGGGGCGTGGCCTGGCAGCTCGAGGACTGAACTCAGCCCACGCGCGCGATCGCTTCGATCTCCACCTGCACGTCGCGTGGCAGGCGCGCGACCTCGACGGTCGAGCGGGCCGGCTTGTGATCCCCGAACCAGCGGCCGTACACCTCGTTCATGGCGGCGAACTCGTTCATGTCCGCCAGGAACACCGTGGTCTTCACAACGGATCCCAGCGATGCACCGGCCTGCTCGAGGATCGCCTTGAGGTTGCGCATCACCCGTTCGGTCTGGTCCGCGATGCCGCCTTCCACGATCTGCATCGTCGTCGGATCCAGCGGGATCTGGCCGGCGGTGAATACGAAGCCGCCCGTGATGATGCCCTGGCTGTAAGGCCCGATCGCCGCAGGCGCGGCGGCGGTGTGTACGCTGTGCAGATCGGACATGCGGTCGTCACTCCCTCGCTCAGGAATTGCCGGTCGACCGGACGGTGTCCCGGCCGACAGTGGCGCGCACCGCGGCGCGCAGTTCATCGGGGCTGACCGTGGCCACACCCAGTTTGCCCACCTCGATGCCGGCGGCGTGATTGGCCAGCACGGCGGCCTCCGGCGGCGTCGCTCCCGCAGCCAGGGCCACGGCCAGGCTCGCCGTGACGGTGTCGCCGGCACCGGAGACGTCGAACACCGAGCGCGCGACGGTCGGAATGCGGACGTACTCGCCGTGCGCGGTCATCATGGCCATGCCTTCCTCACCGAGCGTGACCACCAGATGCTCGCAGGCGAGCCGGCTGCGCATTTCGTCCATCCAGGCAGCATCATCGTACTGCACAGCTTCGCGCAGCGCCGACTCCAGCTCGGCCAGATTCGGCTTGAAGATGGTGGCGCCCCGGTACGCGAAGAAATTGCGTGCCTTGGGGTCGACGATGACCGGCTTGCCGGCAGCGCGCGCCGCATCGAGCAGTGACCGGATGACGCGTTCCGTGAGAACGCCCTTGTTGTAGTCTTCGAGGGCGACGGCGTGCGCACCGCCAATCAGCTCGCCGGCCCGCGCGATGAGGCGTTCGGCCGTCGCCTCGTCGATCTCGTCGTCCGATTCGCGGTCGTAGCGGGCGACCTGCTGATGCCGGGCCACGACCCGCGTCTTCACCGTGGTCGGGCGGAATCCGCTCTCGACGAGGCCATCGGCGCTGATGCCCAGGTCACGGACGGTAGCGCGCAGTTCGTGGCCGGCCCCGTCCGTACCCACACACCCGGCGAGCGTGCACCCGGCGCCCAGCGCCACGACGTTCGCCGCCACGTTGGCGGCGCCTCCCAGCGCCCGCCATTCCTCCGTCACCCGGACCACGGGCACCGGGGCTTCCGGCGAGATCCGTGAAGCGATACCGCGCAGATAGACATCGAGCATGACGTCCCCGACCACGAGGACGTGCACGCGCTGCGCTGCCTCGAGCACCGCTTCCAGTCTGTCCGGTGTGATTCGATCCATGCTCCGCCGGGGTCTCCGCTCAGGCCGGCTCGCCGGTGTTCGCCGCGCGCAAGCTACGGCCCCGGA
>JBFFZF010000080.1:0-19705 GCA_041568755.1 Longimicrobiales bacterium
ACCGGCGCTGGCGACGGCGTCGCGCCGGACAGCAGGAGTGCGAGCGCCAGCCATGTGACGGGCAGGCCGTGCTTGTGCTGTTTCGACATCTTCCCTCCGCTGGCGCGCGGCCGGTCAGGCCGGGCGCGGACGCTCGTACGCGATCACAGCGCGAACTCGCCCGTGCTGTCGCCGAAGCTGTCCATGTCGTCGAGACCGAGCTTGTGCATGAGGCTGAGCATGGCATTCGCCATCGGCGTCCCGTCGGGCGCCTTCAGGTGCACGTTCCCGGTCATCTTCCCGCTGGCGCCGCCCAGCACGATGAGCGGACAGCGGCGGTGGTTGTGGACGTTGCCATCGGCCATCGGCGAGCCGTAGATGATCATCGACTTGTCCAGCAGTGAGGACTCGGCTTCCATCGTCGTCGCGAGCCGCTCGAGCAGGTAGGGGATCAGGCTCACATGGTACTTGTTGATCTCGTAGAACTCCTGGATCCGCTGCGGGTTGTTGCCGTGGTGCGAGGCCGGGTGGAACCCGTTCGCGACACCGCTCTCCGGATACACGCGTGACGAGGCATCCCGGCCCGTCTTGAACGAGAAGACGCGAGTCATGTCGCTCTCGAAAGCCAGGACCTGGAGATCGAACATGAGCTTGACGTGCTCCTCGAAGGAATCGGGCACGCCGGCCGGCGCCCCGGCCAGCTCACGTTCCTGGCCGCTGGTGTTGCGCGCCTCGATGGCCTGAATGCGACGCTCGATCTCGCGGATGTTCTCGAGGTACTGGTCCATGCGTGCGCGATCGCCGGCGTTCAGTTCCCGTTTGAGCAGAGCGACGCGGCCGGCGATCCAGTCCAGGATGCTGCCCGTCGCCGCGCGGCGCGCGGCCCGCTCCTCCGGCGTCCCGCCGGCACCGAACAGCTGATCGAAGGCGACGCGCGGATCGCGGATCATCGGCAGCGGCTCGGTGGGCGAGGCCCAGCTGATCGAGTCCGTGTACACGCACGAGTAACCGTATGCGCAGCCGCCCGCGCGATCCACGTTCTCGATGCAGAGCTGCATGGACGGGATCGGCGTGCCCTGCCCGAAGCGACGGGCGTAGAGCTGGTCGAGCGACGTGCCCACGTAGATGTCCGAGCCCTCGGTCTGCGTGGGGTGCGCCTGCGTCAGGAACACGGCGCTCGAACGGAAGTGATCGCCCCCGATCTCCGTGGACTGGAAGGCCTCCGCCATGCGCGTGTCCGTGTTGCTCAGGATGGTCAGGTACTTCCTGAACGGCTCCAGCGGACTGAGGGCCGTGGGACTCAGGTCGAAGTCGGAGCCGAGCGCCGCAGGGGACCAGAGATGCTGGGTGGCGCCCCACGGGCTGCAGCCGGCCGCACCGTGCACCATCTCGATGCAGATCAGGCGCGTCGGATCCGCTCGCCGCGCGTGCAGGAACCGGCCGGCCGGCACCATGGCATCGAGGAACGGCAGCGCGACGGTCGCGCCCATGCCGCGCAGGAAGGTCCGGCGCGGGAGATGACGTCCCGTGATCAGCATCAGCCAACGCTCCTTGCACGCGACTCGGGACGTCGGGCCGTGTGCCCGCGTCCACGTCGGTTCACTGCCGGGCCCCGCTCTCCTGGGCCACTTCCGCACGCTGCATGCGGAACGCCGGGCTGTTCACGATGCCCAGGATGTAGGACGTGATGCGATGCTCATCCTGCGCGCCCTGACGGGTGAGCGCGCGGATGGTCGGCATGTCGTAATACTCGACGCGCCGGCCGATGGCGTAGGCCATCAGGTTGCGGGCGAAGGTCCGCAGCAGCGGCTCCGGCCGCCTGAGCAGCGCGTTGCGCAGGTCGGACGGACTGGCCACGGGTGTGCCGTCCCACAGCTCGCCGCGCGAGTCGATCGGCATGCCGCCATCACGCACACGATACCGACCGGTCACGTCGTAATGCTCGAGGGCCAGACCGATCGGGTCCATCATGCGATGGCACGACTGGCAGACCGGGCTGGTCCGGTGCTGCTCCATCCGCTCGCGCACGGTCAGGGTCCGGCCGTCGGCCGTGCCCGGCGTGGCCTCCAGATCGGGCACACCCGGTGGTGGTGGAGGCGGCGGGCTGTTCAGGAAGACCTCCATCACCCATTTGCCGCGGTCCACGGCGGAGGTGCGGCCCGCGTGCGATGTGAGTGTCAGCAGGCTGGCGTGGCCGAACAGGCCACGGCGGTCTTCGTCAGGCACGCTGACGCGACGGAATGCCGGTCCTGAAACGCCGCGAATGCCGTAGTGATCGGCGAGCCGCTCGTTCACGAACTTGTAGTCCGCCGTGAACAGCTCGAGGACGCCGCGGTCCTCGCGGACGATGTGCGCGAAGAACCGTTCGGTCTCCTGGCGCATCGCGGCGCGGAGCTGCTCGTCGAAATCCGGATACTGGCGTACGTCCGGCTGCACTTTCTCGAGGTCCTGCAGGCGCAGCCACTGCGCGGCGAAGCGCGTGGCCAGTGCCTCGGCGCGCGGGTCCGCGAGCATGCGCCGCACCTGACGCTCCAGTTCGCCCGGTTCAGACAGGGCCTTGCGCTCCGCCGCGGCGATGAGCTCCGCGTCGGGCGGTCCCGCCCACAGGAAGAACGAGAGGCGAGAAGCCAGATCGAGGTCCTCGATCGCGTACGCGCGGCCCGCAGCAGCGGCGGGCGCACGCTCCAGGCGGAACACGAAATCCGGACTGGCCAGGATCGCCTCGAGCGCGAGCCGGATGCCGGACTCGAACCCGCCCTGCGCCTCGCCTCTTTCGTAGAAGGCGAACAGGTCGGCCCGGTCCCGGTCGGTCAGCGGGCGGCGGAAGGCCCGCGAGCCCAGCCGGTCGAGAATGGCCGTTGCGCACGCCGCCGCCTCCGCCTCACCGGCCGGGCGGCACGTGAAGATCTTGTGGCGGACCGGCGTCTCCGACACACCCGTCGTGCGGTGCGGCCCGATGATGACCAGGTCGCGGAGGTGCGGCAGGAGCGAGAATCCGTACGCGGTCGCGCTGGACGTGCTGGCCAGCGACCACCCGAGCGGCGAAACGAGATCCTGAACGGATGCCTGGAACTCGGGCGGTATGAAGGCCGCCGAGACCCGGTGCGGCCCGGCGCGCAGGTGCACGCTGTCCGTGTACATCGTGACACCGTTCGGGTCCGACGACTGCATGAAGCGATCGATGGGAAGCAGCGCGACACGTTCGCCGTCCACCGAGACTTCGATCTGCTCGCCCCGCGCGTTGCCGCCGACGAAGGCCCCCGTCGTCTCGTGATAGAAGGACAACCGGAACGTGTACATCCCATCGGCCGGGAACGTGTGCACGGTCGAGAGGCCGCCGCGCGTGCCCCACGGCGCACCTTCGACGTGTTCGGTCTGGGAAGCCGTCCGGGGCACCGTGTACGTGGCCTCCGTGGCCGATACGCGCGGGTTGCCCACGGCCAGCCAGCTGATGCTGCTGGCGGCGCGCAGGTACGCGTCCAGCAGCGTCGGCGAGAGGACCTGCACGTCGGCGATGTTGTCGAAGTTGTCGCTCTTCGTGTCGAGCGGCAGCCAGACACCCGCGTCGATGTCCAGTCCGAGCAGTTCCCGGACCGCGTTGGCGTACTCAGCCCGGTTCAGCCGCTGGAACGTGCGGCTGCCCGGATCAGGCCGGCGCGCGGCCGCCTCATCCATGGCCTGCTCGAGCGCGAGAACCAGCGTGCGCAGTGTGTCCCCACCCGGCCGCGGCATGCCGGGCGGCGGCATCATCTCGACGCGCAGTTTGTTGATGACCTTCTCCGCGACTTCGGGCATGGCCATGGGATCCGCCACATCGAAGTTCTGCAGGGAGAGGCTTGCGGTGAGCAGCGCGTCATTGTGACAGACGACGCAGTACTGCCTCACGACGGCGGTGAGCGCCTCGGCAGGCTCTGCGGATGCGCGTACCGACGGGGCCGCTCCGGCGGGTGCGTCCCCCGCCACAACGGCGCTCAGGTAACGCGACAACGGCAGGTGGACAGGAGCCGGCGACAGCACGCCGGTCGAGACGGTCGAGGCGGTCTGCTCCAACCCGCGCTGACCGGCCAGCGCGAGGACGGTCACGGTGACAGCCGACGCGGCAGCGAGAGTCTTCAACCGGTCCTCCGGTCCGCTCGTGTCCCGCCGGGAGGGCCCGGCGGCGGCTGTGCGCCGCGTTCGCGCACGCCCGATTCCACTGACGATGCCACAACGGGCGCGGCCTGACAAGGTGCACGGACGCTTGCAGGCGGTCCGGGAGGGATCTACGTTCGGTCGTCCGGCAACCTCGACTACAGCGCTGGGAACGACGCATGGGTGTCCGGCCGCGCCATCGCCTCCTCGCTCTCCTGCTCCCGGCCCTCGCCTTTCCGGGCGGTGCACGCGCCCTCCAGGCCCAGGAGCCGCCGCCCGCGACCGTAACGGTCGAGCAGATGACCGCCTACGCCAGGGCCTACATCGCCACTGGCGAGCTGCGGGACAGCATCCACGCCCAGCTGGCCCAGCCCCGGAACAAGACGGTCGAGGCACAGCAGCATCTGCGTGAACGCATGCGGGAACGCACGGCGCAGATCGTCCAGGAGCACGGTCTGACGGATGTCGCGTGGCGGCGCATCACGTTCGTGATCAGCACGGACACCGCGCAACGGAAAGTCTTCGACGAGATCGTGGCCGGCCTGACGGCCAGGGAGGGTCGCGGCGGTGGCGGCTGAGGCGGGGCGGTTCCGGGTGCGAACGGCCTGCCTGCTGCTTCTGTTCGCTGCCGCGAACGGGCTGCAGGCGCAGCGGCCGCCGGACACCGTGTTCCTCGAGGCGCTGACCTGGGAAGAGTTGCGCGCGCGCATCGCGGGCGGTGCGACTTCGGTCATCATCGCGACCGCGGGGACCGAACAGAACGGGCCGCACATGGTGCTGGGCAAGCACCGCTTCATCCTCGAGCACACGACGGATCGGATCGCGCGCGCTCTGGGCAACACGCTCGTCGCGCCGATCATCGACTACGTCCCCGAGGGCAGCTGGGAGAATCCGCGCGGGCACATGACGAAGCCCGGCACGATCACGCTGCCGAACGACCGCTTCATGGTGCTTCTCGAGCACGCGGCGCGCAGCCTGCGGGCCGGCGGCTTCATGGACATCCTTTTCATCGGCGATTCCGGCGGCAACCAGGCAGGGATGCGCGACGTGGCGGACCGTCTCAATGAGCTGTGGCGCGCTACGGGTGCCCGCGCCCACTTCATCGGCGACTACTACGAGAAATCACAGGATGACGCCCGCCGCTACATCACGGGTCTGGGCATCCCGGAGGACGCGATCGGCAGTCACGCCGGGATCTCGGACACGTCTCAGCTGCTCTTCGTCGATGCGGCGCACGTCCGGGCGGACCGCCGTGCGCCGGGCGGCGGCTCGCCGGACAGCGGCGTGAGCGGTGATCCGACGCAGGCGACGGCCGCGATCGGCGAAGCCATCATCCGCATCAAGATCGACAACGCGCTGGCGCAGATCCGGTCCAGCCTGGCCCGGCGAGGAGGCCAGGTCCCGTGAGGCGGCTCGTCGCGTGCATGGCGGTGCTGGTCGGCGCCGCCCCGGTCGCCGCGCAGGCGCCGGGCCCCTTCATCGAGCGCATGACCTGGGAGGAGATCCGTGACGCCATGCAGGCGGGCGCGCGCACGGTCATCGTCCCGATCGGCGGCACCGAGCAGAATGGCCCGCACATGGTGCTGGGCAAGCACAACTACATCGTCCGGTACACGGCCGCGCAGATCGCCGAGCGGCTGGGCGGTACGCTGATCGCTCCCGTCATTCAGTACGTTCCGGAGGGGGACCACGAGGCTCCGGGCTTCGGCGACAAGCCGGGGGTCATCACGAATCCTTTGCCCAGCTACGACGCCCTGCTCGATGCCACGGCGCGCAGCCTGGCGGTCCATGGCTTCACGGAGATCCTGTTCATCGGGGACAGCGGTGGCAATCAGGCGGGCATGAGCGCGGTCGCGGACAGCCTGAACCGCGAGTGGCAGGCAACCGCCACACGCGTGTTCGCACTGACGGATTACTACCGGCGCGGCCAGGCGGACCTGCGGGCATGGCTGCTGGCCGAGTTCGGCTATGACGCGGCGACCGTGGGCAGCCATGCCGGCATCTCGGACACGTCGCAGATGCTGTTCGTCCAGCCGGACGGCATCCGTCGCGACCGCATCCTGCCGGGGGGCGGCGGCCCCGACTCCGGTGTCCGCGGGGATCCGACGCGCGCCACGGCGGACATCGGACGCGCGGCCATCGAGTTCAAGGTCGGCGCGGCAATCGCGCAGGTGCGCGAACTGCGCGCAGCGCTGCGGCAGTAGCCGGCGCGATCAGTTCCGCCAGGCGAAGCCGACGCGGCCGGACGCGGGCACACCCTGCCGATCGAACGCGGTCAGGTAGTCCCGGCCGAGGATGTTGTCCAGTCGAACCCACGCCTGCCACGCCTGCGACAGCGTCCAGTCCACCGAGACACCCATCAGCACGTAGCTCTCCAGGTCGGCGCGGCGGCCGGAGAACCGTTCGGTGAGGACGGTCTGTGCGCCGACACGATCGGCGCGCAGGCGCGCACGCACCGTCGTGACCGGCTGCCACTCGAGGAATGTGCCCGCGACGACGTCCGGCCGGAAAGGCAGCGACTCTCCGAGGGGGAACATGTCCGGCGGCAGGCCCGCATTCTCGAGGACGCGCGTCGCGACCCACGTACCATCGGCGCCGAACGACCAGGCCGGCGCCGGGCGGGCGACGAAGCGCCATTCGACGCCGTGCGCACGGCTCGCACCGAGGTTGCGGTTCTGCTGTCGCCCCGTCGTGTCGAACGGGACCGCGCGGATCAGATCCTCGAAGCGCTGCCGGAAGAAGGTCACGCCTGCGCCGAAACGCGCGTCCGCAGACTGTACATCGAGGCCGACCTCCCAGCTCGTGCTGGTTTCCGGTTCGAGGTCGGGATTCGACACGATGAACGGGTTCTCCAGGTACTGCTCCTGCAGATTGGGCGCCTTGAAGCCGCGGCCCGCGGCAAGGCGCAGCCCGAGGATGCGCGGGGCGCCGGCGCGGCGAGGGCCCGGCCGGATCAGGCCGGACAGATCGAGCACAGCGCTCGCACGAGGCGTGAACGACGTGGAAAGACCTTCGAACTTCTCCGCGCGCGCGCCCGCGATCAGGTCCAGCCAGCCGACCGGCGCGACAACGACCTCCGCGAAGGCGGCGGTGCTGCCCCGGTCCAGCCGCTGCGTCCCCTCACCGAACTCGCCGGAGGTACGATCTTCCAGATCCTCCCGCTCGTGGACAGCGCCCCATGAGACGCTGCTCCGCCCCTCGTCCAGGACCGCCGTGCCGCCGTATTCGAGCGCCGTACGGAGGAGCCGGCTGTCCAGACGGAAGTTTGCATCGAAGATGAAGAACGGAAACTCGCCCGCGGCCGCGACGTTGTCCCGACGGTCGTCGTAGACGAAGGCTTCACGATACGTCGACACCCGCAGGTTGTGCCGCAGCGGGCCGGCACCGATGCGTGCGCCGACTGCGGAAACCAGCCTGTCCCGGCTGTTGCGTGCGTTCGGATCGAGCGGCACGCGGGTCGCCCCGGCGTCACGCACGGGCAGCATCGCGTCCACGTTCCACAAGCGAACGCTGCCGGTCAGCTCCACGTCCGGGTTCAGCGTGGCATCCAGTCGCAGCGAGGCCTCGACCGTGCCGACGTCGTGCGGGAGGGCGTAGATTCCCCGGTCGTAGGCCCAGCCGAGGCCGGCGGCGTAGCGAACGGCCGGGCTGCCGCCCGTGACGGTGCCCGCCGCGCGGTAGCCGCCACCTTCGCCGCGCATGGTGCCGCCGTCGGCACTCATTTTCACACGTGGCGAGCCGGGCCGGCCCGCCGCCGTCAGGAGCTGGATCACGCCGCTGACCGCGGAAGACCCGTACAGCGCGCTCTGCGGGCCACGCGCGATCTCGATGCGTTCGATATTGCTGAGTGTGACACCCTGAAAATCGAAGAAGCCACCGTTCTGATTGATGCGCACGCCATCGACGAGGATCTGCGTGAAGACCTCCTCGCCGCCGCGCAGTCGAACGATCGTCGGACCGCCGGGTCCCGCCGATTCATCGATGAAGCTGCCCGCGGCGTTGCGCAGCGCGTCGGCGACCGTGACCGCCCGCCGGGCGCTGAGTTCCGCCTCGTCGAGAACGGAGACGGCGAAGCCGATCCGGTCCGAGCGGACAGGCTGCCGGCTTGCCGTCACGACGAGCGGCGCGAGCGGCACCGGCACCGTGTCCTGCGTCACCCGCACGCTGTCCTGGACCTGTGCGGCGTACGTGCGGGCAGGCAGGCCCGGCATGACCGTAATGCAGAGAGCCAGCAGCAGGGTGCGGAATGCGAGTCCGCGTCGGTCGTTCGCGTCCAAACCAGTCCTCCGGGTTCCGGGGTTCAGCCGTCTAAGAATGTCCAGAACGGTTGCACCATGACAGTTCGAGGTGCTGCCGCGCGACCACGGGACCCGGTGCGCCACGCCGGAGGCGGTCGCTGAGCGACGCGCGGCGGTCCTGGCCTCCCGTCGCGTGGTTCTTCGCGGCGAACGTCCTCTTTGCCGGGGGTCTCTTCGCGCACGCGTTCCTGTACAACTTCTACATCGATGCGCTCGGCCTGGGCGAGCGCGTGATGGGCGGCGCCGCGGCAAGCCTGACGGCCGGAGGCCTGGCCGCGCTCCTGCCCGCGGCCCGGCTCGTGGACCGGTTGGGCCCTCGCCTCTCGTACGGTGCAGCGGCGGTCGTGGCCGGCTCCGGTCTCCTGCTGGGCGCGCTGGTCGCGCAACCGGTGGCACTCTACGCGGCGGCGTTCGTGGCGGGCGCCGGGACGTCGACGTGGCGCGTCGTCATGGGTCCGGCGCTGATGCGCCTCACGGAGGGACGCCTCCGCGCGCGTGCGTTCTCCTGGAACGTAGCGCTGCTCGTTGCGACGGGCGCGGGCTGGACCGCGGCGTCCGCGGCGCTCCCTGCGTGGTACCAGGCACGCTTCGGAACCGACGAGCTTGCCGGCCTGCGCGTCACGCTCGCGGTGGCGGCGCTCTGCACGCTGGCCGCCTGGCTGCTCGTGCCTCGCGCGCTGCGCCGCGCAACAGACGGCGCGCTCGCCGGGGCGCGCCCGCGCCACGATCCGGATGGCGCCGTGGCGGCTTCGACGGAAGACGATCGGCGACCGGCTGGCGCGCCGGCGCGGCCGGGGTTTTACCACCCCCGCTGGCTCATCATCCTCGTGGCCGTCGTGGCCGTGTGGATGCTCGCTGGCGGACTCGTCCTGCCGTTCTTCAACGTCTATTTCCAGCGGGAGCACGATCTCTCCATCGCGCGCGTGGGCGCGATCTTCGCCGCTCTGCAGCTGCTCACCGCCGCGGTCGTGGCGGGCAGCGCCGAGGCGGCGGCGCGGGTGGGACCGCGTCGCGTGCTGCTGGCGTGGGCCGTGCTCCTGGCGCCTGCGCTGCTGCTGCTCGATCGTACCGGCTCGACGGCGGGCGCGGTGACGTTCTTCGCCCTGGCCGGGTTCGTGCCGCCCGCCACCAACCCGCTCATCGACCAGGTGCTGCTGGAGCGGGCGCCCGAGGCGCGACACGGCACCGTCTCGATGTGGCGCAACGCGGCGACCGAACTGAGCGGGCTCGCCGGTGCCGGTCTGGGTGGATTGCTCCTGGAAGCGGCGTCTTTCCGCGTTCTGTTCGATGTCGCGGGCATTGTCGCCATCGCGGGCGCGGCCGGGCTCATGCTCCGTCTGCGCCGCGGCGCAACCGGACCCGACCACGCAGCAGCCTGAGCGCCCGTGCGGACCAGGCTCGGGCAATGGCGCGCGGCCCTGCCTCCGGGGGCACGAGCAGCCGCCAGCAGCGCCGGGCGAGTTCGACCGGGCCGCTCGCCCACATGAACCGCTCGTCGAGCGAGACGCCGTCCAGTCCCTGTGCGGTCCCCGGTCCGATGCGCGCCAGAACGCGGCGCATCCTGGGCGGGGCAGCGGCGCGCAGCCGGTCGAGCAGGACCGGATCGACGGCACCGGGCACGAGCTGATCCGCCAGCTGGAACGCCGGGAAGGCGAAGCGGGCGGCGCCCACGGCTTCGAGTCGTTCGACCAGCGCGGCCCAGTCGAGCGACCCGGTGGCAGTATCGGTGCGCAGCACCTCCACCAGCTCGACGATGCGGATCAGCTGCAGCTGGTGCAGCTCTTCCGATGCGTGCAGGGCAAGGTAAGCGGCCAGCAGCGGTTGTTTGAGCACGGCGGCCGGGACAAACGGGCGTGGTGCCGCGCGGATATCGTCGGCGCGGATCTCCAGACGCACGGTTCGCACACCGAAAAATTCGCGATCCAGTCCTGCGTGCAACTCGACCGTATAGGGACTGTCCGCGTGACTGAAGTCGAGCGACTGCAGCACGGTCGGCGCGCCGGGCGGCAACCAGTCTGACTTCCACGGCCTGCGCTTGCGCTTGATGAGACGGTAACCGCGGCCGCCCAGAACGTGCTCGGCCGTCGCCATGGCCGCGGACTCCAGCACGAGGTCGATATCCGCGGCCGGTCGCACGCCGGGTTCGGGAAAGTAGCTCGATGCGGTATGCGCCGATTTCACGAGCACCGGCCTGATCCCGGCCTCGCCCAGGTGTTCGATCACGTCACGCGTCGCGTCCCGCATCCTCGCCGCCCGCCTGCGGCAGTGCTCCAGATGCTGACGGAGCACGGCGTCGACCGCGGGTTCCGTCCGGACTCGCCCCTCCTCGCTCCACCAGCCGAGCAGCGGGCCCATCCCCGACGTGAACGCCGCTATGCCGAGCGCCCGGACCCCGCAGGGTGCACGCAATTCGATCGCCGACGCCGTTTCGTCCTCCGGCACCGGCGCATGCAGCGCCGCGCGCGTCACCCGCTCGATCTCGCGCAGTCCCGCGCGCCAGTCGGCCGTCGGCACGTCGGGCCACAGGTACTCGTGGTGGCCGCGGCGGTGCGCCCACTGCTCGCGCCGGCGAAGGTCCGGTCTTTCGTCCTGATGCACTCCGGGCTCCGGGCTGTGGAAAACGCGCCCATCTGCTTGGGTCTGCGCGCCGCCGCAGGAACGCGTATAATGCCCGGGGGCCGCGTCCGACGCGATCGGACCGTCACACGCACTCGCGGCCTCGCGTTCTTGAAACGAGCCGCTCGATCGCGGGTCCGCCAACGAACAGGATGCTCATGAAGCGGGTGCCGAACCAGACCGGTCCGGTCCTCCATGCGCTTTTGCTTGCCGCGGTGACGGCGGCGAGCGGCCATGCGCTCCAGTCCGAGCCGGAGATCCGTCTGCGGCCGGGGGATCAGGTCCAGCTGCTCGTCAAGAACGAACCGAACCTCTCCGGCCGGTTCACGGTCACGCCGGACGGTTCCGCGATGCTCCCCCTGATCGGCCTGATCCCGGTCGTCGACCGTGCATTCGAAGAGGTGGAGCGCGAAGTGCGTGCCGCGTTCGGGGCCGAACTGGCGGAGCCGGAACTCGTCATCACGCCGATGGTGCGCGTCTCCGTGCTCGGCGAAGTCCGCGCGCCCGCGATGCACTGGCTCGATCCCACGGCCACGATCATGGACCTGCTCGTGCTGTCCGGCGGCCTCCTGCCGACCGCGAACCGGAAGCGGATCACGCTCTACCGGGACAACGTCGAGACGCGCATCGCGATGGATGCATCGGGCGCCATCCAGCCGCTCCCCGTGCGCTCGGGCGACCGGCTCGTCATCGGCCGGCGCAGCTGGTTCAGCGACAACCTGGCGATCTTCGTGGGCGCCGCCGCGTCCGTCGCCGCTGCCGCGGTGACGACGCTCATCGTGCGCTGATGTGCGGGATGGGCGCGTCGTGACGGACTTGAGCCGTGTGCCGGGCAGCCGCGCCGGTCGAATCGAGGCCTGGTGGGCCGTCCTGCGCCGCCGCTGGCGCACCGGCCTGGCCGTGTGGCTGCCGCTGCTGGGGCTCGCGGCCGCGCTCATCCTGCTCGCGCGGCCGGTTTACCGGGCGGAGGCCCGCCTGCGCCTGGGTGAACCCCCGCCGATGGGAGGCGTTTCGCCGACGGCGGGCTTCTTCGGTCTCATGCGGCTGGGCGGTGATCCCTTCGCCAACGACCTCGAACTGCTGACCAGCCGCACACTGACCGAACAGGTCGTGCGCGATGGCTCGCTCAACGCGGTCCTGCAGGCGCCGCGCGGCTGGCATCGTGACTCCATCTTCACGTCGTTCCAGGCGGACACGACGACGCGCGCCGCGCTGTTCGAACTGGCATGGTCCGGGTCCGACCGGATCGACGTGCGCATGGTCGCGCCGCGCGATTCCGCCGTCGCGACCGGGTCACCGGGCCAGCTGCTCCACTTCGGTGGTGTCGCGGTCACCGCAATGCCGCTGCGCCCGGGCATGCCGGACCGCGTGCGGATCCGCACGGTCCCGTACGGCCTGGCCATCCTGCAGATGGGCGCGCGCGTGCGGGCCGAACGCTCGCGCCGGGATGCCAACGTGGTCGATCTCACCTTCGATGGGACCGATCCGGCGCTCGCGCAGGCCGTCGTTTCCTCTGCGATCAACCGGTTCATCGCGTTGCGTTCCGAGATCCAGCGCCGCGAGAGCGGCCAGACCGTCGACTCGTTGCGGACCGTGACCGCACAGACGATGCGCGAGCTTGCCGACGCAGAAGCCGCGCTGGAACGGTGGCAGCGCGAGACCCGCGTCGTGGCGCCCGACGTCCAGGGCGAGGTCTTCGTCATGCGGTACGGTGAGTTGCTCACGCTCGTGGAACAGGCGCGCATCGAACTGGATGCGATGATCGTCATCGCGGACCGGCTCGAAAGCGACCCGGACACCGTGCGCGCGTGGAGTGCGTTGCTGACCGTGCCGCAGTTCGTCGAGAGCGTCGCGATCGGCCAGCTCACATCGCGGCTTTCCGAGCTCGAGCAGCGACGCACGGAGCTGGCGGTCCGGCGCACCGAGACGAGCCGGGAGTACACGGTTCTCGTCGACCAGATCCGGCAACTCGAGCAGACGATCCGCGGGCTGGTCCGATCCACGCGTGACGCGCTCGCGGAACGGCTCGCGGCGCTCCAGGTGCAGGCCGCCACGATGGACCAGGCGCTCGCCGGGATGCCGGCGGACGCCATTGAGCTCGGCCGTCGCACGCGCACGATCAAGCTGCTCAGTGAGATCATTCTCCTGACCGAACAGCGTCTGCGTCAGGAAGAGCTGCGCCAGGCGCTGACTTTCTCCAACGTCCAGGTGGTGGATGCGCCGCGGATCCGGTTCAAGCCGGTCTGGCCCCGTCGTACGATCGGGCTCGGCGCCGGCTTCCTTCTGGCGTCCGCGCTGGCCGTGCTCGGCATCGTCGTGGCGGAGCGTGCCGACCGCCGCGTGCGGAACGCCGCCGACATCGAAGCGCTGACCGGCGTCCCGCTGCTGGCCGCAACGCTGACCGGTCCGCCCGATCGTCTGGTCCTCACCGAAGATCAGCTCCGGGTCGTCGCGCGTCGGTCGAGCGACAACGGGCACCCCGTCCGCATGGGGCTCGCGCCCGTTGACGGCGAGGCGCGCGCGGCACAGCTGGCGAGGGCGCTCTCGAACGGGGACGCACCGTCCGCCGGCGGAGCCATCCTCACCGCGCTGCCCGCCATGGACAACCTGGCCTCGGCTTCCGGCGCGGCCGGCGCGGACGTCGTTCTGCTCGTACACGTCGGCCGGACGCATCGCGAGGCCGTGGCGCGCGCGGTCCGCCTGCTCGACGTGGCGGGTGCTACCGTTGTCGGCACGATCGCCGTGTGCGAACACGAGCGTGATCTCGACGCCCTGTGGTCCTGATGTCTGCCGCAGTTGCCCGGTCGTTCAGTGGCCGCCATGACGGCGCGGTGACATGCTGAGGCGCCTCGCTGACGTTGCCGGTGCGGCGATCCTGCTCGTCCTGCTGTCTCCCTTCCTGCTGCTGGGCGCGGCTGCCGTCTTCATCGGTTCGGGCCGGCCCATATTCTTCCGGCACGCTCGTGTCGGGAAGGCCGGCCAGCTGTTCTACTGCTGGAAGCTGCGCACCATGGTGGCCGAGGCGGAGTCCGATCTGCGCCGCGCACCGCTCCTGCACCGCGCCTACGTCGAGAACGGGTTCAAGCTTCCCAATCACACCGATCCGCGCATCACCGGCGTCGGCCGGTGGCTGCGCCGCACCTATGTCGACGAGATCCCGCAGCTGTTCAACGTGCTGGCGGGTTCAATGGCGCTCGTCGGACCGCGCCCGATCGTTGCCGAAGAGCTCCTTCATTACGGGCCGGACGCAGATGTTCTGCTGGCCGCGAAGCCAGGCATTGTGGGCGCGTGGACCAGCCGGGGCCGCGAACGGCCGGACTATCCGGAACGCGCCCGCATCGAACTCGACTACGTGCGGCACCGCACGCCGTTCCGCGACGTGTCCATCCTGCTGCGCACCGTGCCGGTCGTCCTGCGCGGGCAGGACGAGTCGTGATCCAGGGCGATACGCTTCCGGCCGACGTTGACCGGGCCGGCGGCGCGGAGGGCGTACGACGGCTTCTGGCCAATGCTCTCGCGCTCCTGCTGGCCTACGTGCTGCCCCGCCTCTTCACGGTGGGCGCGGTGGTCGTCGCCGCGCGTGTCCTCGGGACCAGCGCTTTCGGCGCCTACGGAACCGCCGCTGCGTTCGCCGTCGTGCTCAGCATCATCGCCACGCTCGGGATGACGCCGTTGCTCGTCCGCGAGATGGCGCAATCGCGGACGCGGGCGCCCGCGCTGATCCGTGCCGCACACATCACGAAGACCGTCAGCAACCTGCTCATGCTGGCCACGCTGTTCGTGGTGGGACGCGCCTTCTTCGCCGACCCGGCCGTGCTCGGCGCTGCGCTGCTGCTCGGGATTGCGTACGCGATCGGCGCCTATGTCGAGAATCTGGCCGCCTGGGTCCAGTCCATCGAGCGGATGCACCTCTGGACGCAAGCCAGCGCGGCGTACGGTCTCGTGACTGGGGTCGTCGGCGCTTTGCTCGTCATCGGGACGCGCAGCGTCGTATGGTTCTGTGTTGCCCCCGTCCTCGGCCAGCTCGCAGCGCTCGCCTGGCTGATGAAGTGCGTCCCCGCACCGATCCGGCTGGGCACGCCGGCAGCACCGGGCGATGTGCGCCGGCTGCTCCTGGCACTCGCGCCTTTCGCGGCTGCGTTCGTGGGCCTGACCCTGCACAGCAAGGCCGACGTGTTGCTGCTCTCACGCTTGCGCCCGGCCGCGGACGTCGGGCTGTACACGGCGGGCTACAAGTTCATCGATGTGACACAGGCGCTGGCGGTCATCACGGCGGCCGCCGTCTTTCCACGCCTGTCCCGTCATGCGCCGGTCCGGACCGAAGCCGCGCGCTGGGCCGGAACGCGGCTGGTCGAACTGGCGCTTCTCGCGGCGGTGCCCGCAGCGGCCACACTCGTGCTGGGGCGCGCCGTGGCCGTGCCCGGCCTGTACGGCGAAGCGTACGCGGCGTCCATCCCGGTCGTGCTCTTTCTCGGCACCGCGATTCCCTTCCTGGTGGTCAACATCGTGGGAGGATACATCCTCGGCGCGGCGGGAGAGATGCACCGTGTGGCCGTGCTGTACGCGCTCGCCGTGCCTGCAAAGCTGGGACTGAACGCCTGGCTCGTCCCCGTGCATGGCGCGACCGGCGCGGCCATGGCGATGCTGGCGACCGAGACCGCGCTGTGCGCCGCCATGCTGTACGTGCTGCATCGGCACGCCCACGCGGCGCCTGTCCCGCGCGTCTGGCTCACGGCCGCGCTGACGGCCGTGCTGGCCGCGGTCCTCGCCCAGATCCCCGCGGCGGGTGCGGGGTTGTCGATCGCCGCCTTTCTGGTTCTCGTGGCGGCACTGTACGCTGCGGCGAATGTCGTGCCGTCCCGGGAGCGTGCTCTGTTGCGTGACGCGCTGCGTGTCGGCCGCGGTGCTGTGCCTTCCACATGAACATCCTCTACGTGTCCAAGGCGAGCGTCGTCGCGGCGCACCGTGACAAGGTGCGGGCCCTGAGCCGGCACGTGAATGTGACGATGGTCGTACCGGCGCGCTGGGGCAGGCAGCCCGTCGAACCTGCAGATCCGAAGGATCCCCCCGTGCAGTTCCGGGCGGTCCGGCTGAGCGGCTACAACCACTTTCACGTATACCGGCACGCGTACCGCCTCGTGCGTGACGCCCGACCGGACCTGGTGCACATCGATGAAGAGCCGTACAGCGCCGTGACCGGACAGTTCGTGTTCCACTGCCGCCGCCTCGGCATTCCCTGCTGTTTCTTCGCCGCGCAGAATCTGCCCGTGGCGATGCCGGCACCGTTCCGCTGGCTGCGCTCCCGGGTGTTCCGCAGCGTGGCCGGCGGTCTGGCGGGCACCGAGGCGGCCGGCGAGGTGCTGCGCGGGTGGGGTTTTCGTGGCAGGCTCGCCGTGATTCCACAGATGGGCGTGGACCCGGACCGGTTCCTCCCCTGTCCGGCGGCCCGCGCACGGACGCGTGCGCGATTGGGGCTGTCGGAGGCCTTCGTCGTCGGATTCGGTGGCCGTCTGGTGCCGGAGAAGGGGTTGCCCCACCTCGTGCGCGCCATGGTGAATCAGCCCGCAGACACCCGACTGCTGCTCCTCGGCGAAGGGCCCGAGCGCGGCGCATTGGAACGACAGGTCCGGGCGGCAGGGCTGGGCGACCGCGTGCACTTCGCGGGACACGTGCCGTCGACGGCGATGCCGGAGTGGCTGGTCGCGCTGGATGCGCTCGTGCTGCCGTCTATTCAACTGCCTCGCCGCATGGAACAGTTCGGCCGTATCCTCATCGAGGCAATGGCGTGCGGTGTGCCCGTGATCGGCTCGAGCTGCGGCGAGATCCCCCGCGTCATCGGGGAAGCCGGCATCGTCGTGCCAGAAGCAGACTCCGCCGCGATCGCAGCCGCGATTACACAGCTGCGCAGCGATCCGGCGCGCGGCGCTGCGCTCGGGGCGGCCGGTCGGCACCGGGTCATCGAACATTTCGCAAACGACGGGATCGCCGCCGCCACGGCCGCATTCTACGCCTCGCTGACGGCAGCCGCATGAACGGACGAATGGATCCCGGGCTCGCGCACGCGATCGCTCCGTCCCGATCGCGCAGTCACCGCACCGCCGGAGCGGAGGCGGTGATCGCGCCCCTGCTCGTCACGCTCCTGGGCGCCGGCCTGCTGGTGGCGCTGGCGGGCGCGCTGGCGGGCAACGTACCGCTCGCGGTCGCGGGCGCGGCACCTGCCGGGCTGGCGCTCGTCCTGCTCGTCGGCGCAGGCTGGATCGATCTGCCGACGGTCGTCGTGCTCTCGATTCCGCTTCCGGCTCTGTACAGTTCGGACAGTCTGCGCATTGCCGCCACCGCACCGCTGACAGCGCTCGTTCTGGCCGGCTGGATCCTCGGGGTCACGATCGATCGCCGGCGGCTGCGGACCGCCGCGCTGCCCGCGGGTGCCACGCTCACGCTGTTCGCATCGTTCCTGCTCGCTGCCGTCTTCGCCCGCCACCCGGTCACGTCCCTGCGCGAGCTGGCCAATTTCTCGCTGCTCCTGCTGCTGCTGGTGGCCGTGACGGACATGTTCGCTCGCGACGAGGCGGCGTGGCCGCGCGCGCTGAGACTGCTCGTGGCGGTCGCCGCAGCGTGCGGCGCCCTGGCCGTGCTGGAAAGTGCGGGTGTCCTGCCGGGCAGATTCCCGCGCGCCGGCTCTTCGTTGTATCGCGCAGCGCTCGGATTCGGCCAGCCCAACAGCCTGGGTCTGTTCCTGGCCATTGTGCTGCCGCTCGCGCTGCACCCGGTGGGCGCCGCGCGCACGGCCGCCGCTCGAGCGGGCTGGATCCTCGCCCTGACGGCTGTCGCGGCCGGCCTGCTCGCCACGTTCTCACGCGGCAGCTGGCTGGCCGTCCTCGGCGGCAGCGCGATTCTCTTCTTTGCGGGAGACCGACGGCTGGCGTTGCGCGTGTGGGCCATCACGCTGCTGGTCGCCCTGGTCGTCGATGTTGGATCGGGCGGCATCCTGCGCGACACCGCCGCGCGTACGATCGGAGACTGGACGGTCGAACAACGTTTCGCGCTGATGGCCGCCGGCATCCTCATGTTCCTGACATACCCGTTCACCGGTGTCGGCCCGGGCGGCTACGCGGACAGCCTGGGTGAATTCGGCCCGCTCATCCCGCAGCTGTGGGACTATCTGCCGACGCCGCACAACGCTTTCGTTCAGATGGCTGCGGAAACGGGCATCGTCGGACTCGCTGCCTTCCTGGCGTTCCTGACCATCGCCATGCTCCGGCTGCTGCGCTCGGCACGGGCGATCGGGGCGCAGACGCCGGGCCCTTTGGCGGCGCGTGCCGGTCTGCTGCGTGCCGGGCTGTGGTCGATCGCAACACTCTGCGCCACGGGAATGGTCGCCTGGCCCTTCAGTCACGGCACCGGTCAGGCCGTCGTGCTGATGCTGGCCGGCGCCTTCGTGTCTTCTGCGCAGGCGCCGCGCATGCGCCAGGATCCCGCGGCGCCCGAAGGCCGCGCGATCCGCCTGCACCGCCGGCCCGGCGCGACCGACTGATGCGGCTCGCCATCAACGGCCGGTTCTACGCGGCCGCCGTGACCGGGGTGCAGCGTTTCGCCCGGGAAGTGACGCACCGCCTGTGCGAACGCGTCCCCGCGACCGTCCTCGTGCCCCGTCGGACCGAAACGCCGGCGCTGCCCGGGTCCCCGGCGATCGCGCGCGGCCGCCTGCACGGCCACGTCTGGGAGCAGCTCGAGGCACCGCGCCAGGCCCGCGCTGCGGGCTGCGACCTGACGCTGCACCTTTCCGGCACGCTGCCGGCGCGGGGCGGGCCGCACGTCGCCGTTCTGCACGATGTCCTGCCGCTGACCAACCCGGAGTGGTTCTCGTGGCGGTTCGCGCGCTGGTACGCAGCCGTGCTGCGCAGCGGTGCGCCACGGGCTGCTGCGCTGATCACGGTCTCGGAATGGTCGAAACGCGAGATCGTCCGCGTGCTCCGCGTGGACCCCGAACGCGTGCACGTCGTCCTGCAGGGCATCGGCCCGTTCGCCGCACCGGCGGAACCTGCGCTGACCAGGGCCGTGCGCGACCGCTTCGCGCTGCCCGACCGATTCATGCTCGCGCTGGGAGCGGGCGATCCGCGCAAGAACGTGCAATTCCTGCGCGCGGTGCGGACATCGTGGCACGAGCGCTGGGGGGCGCCACCGCCGCTGGTCATCGTCGGTGAGGCGGCGGCGCGCGTGCACGGCCGGGCGGAACGCCCGTTTGCGGATGCGCTCTGGTTGGGTCGCGTGCGCGATGATGAGCTGCACGGGCTCTACACGCTGGCGACTGTGCTGTGCTTCCCGTCCCTGGCTGAGGGTTTCGGCCGGGCACCGTTCGAGGCCGCCGCCTGCGGCACGCCATCCATAACTGCAGATTACGCCTCCGCCGCAGAAACGCTGGGCGATGCCGCGGTCACGCTGCCGCTGGACGCAGCCCGCTGGGCAGCGGCGCTGCGCACGCTCTTCGAGGACGGCGAGGCGCGGGCCGGCCTGCTCGCGCGCGCGACGCAACGGCTCGAGAGCATGCGCTGGGAGAACTGTGCCGAACGCGTTCTGGACATCTGCCGGGCCGCCGCCCCCGATCGTACGCCGCCGCACCACGCGACACGTACTCCTGCGGGATCGCGCGGCGCGACGCCGGGCTGATGCGCGTCGCGATC
>JBFFZF010000081.1:0-19703 GCA_041568755.1 Longimicrobiales bacterium
CCGGCTCGACCGCGAGCCGGCCCGGCTTCCTGTGGCTGGCGACCCTGATCAGGCGTTCCCCGGAAAACCGAGAGGAGTTGACGTGCGCACATCCCTGTTGACCGGCCGCGTGAGCTGTGCCGGTGCGCTCGTGCTGACGGTCTTCTTCGCCGCTGACGCGGGTGGCCAGGGGCTGCGCGCGGACTACGAACGCGCGGCGCGATTCATGGGCCAGAACGCCCGTACGCTCGTGGCGGGCGATGTGGTCCGGCCGAACTGGCTGGAGGGCGATCGTTTCTGGTACCGCAACACGACCACGACCGGCACGGAGTTCGTCGTGGTCGACGCGACCGGCCGGCGGCGACCCGCTTTCGACCACGTCCGACTTGCCGCGGCGCTGTCCGTCGCGGCCGACACGTCGTTCGTGGCGGACAAGCTGCCGTTCACGACGTTCGAGTTCGTCGACGGCGAGCGGGCCATTCGCTTCGACCAGGACACGCTGCGCGCCTGGCGCTGCACGCTGGCGAACTACGGGTGCAGCGCGGACACACCGCGGCGCCCGCGTGTGAGCGAAGTGCGCTCGCCGGACGGTCAGTGGGTCGCCTTCGAGCGGGAGGAGAACCTGTGGGTCCGCTCCACGGCGAGCGGAGAGGAGGTGCAGCTCAGCACCGACGGCGAGCCGGACTTCGGCTACGCCGTGAACCCCGTATCCTGCTGCGACGCCGTGACGAGCCGGCGTCAGGGGCGGGAGAAACGGCCCATCCTGCTGTGGTCGCCGGATTCCCGGCGCATCGGGACGCTGCGCCTGGACGAGCGCGGCGTGCAGGACCTGCACCTGCTCGAGACGGCCAGAGGCAGGCCGATCGTGCACGCGTACAAGTACGCGCTGCCCGGCGACTCGGTGATCCCGCGCTACGAGGTGCACGTGTTCGACGTCGCAGCGCGGACGCAGACGCGCTCGCCGCACGGCGCCCAGGACGCCGTCAACACGACCTGCTGTTGGCTGACCACCGACACGCTGTGGAAGGACGCGCGCTGGTCGCGCGGCAGCGATGATTTCTATTACACACACGGGCAGCGCGACTACAGGAAGTTCTCGCTCATCCATCTCGATCTGCGCACCGGGCAGGCGCGCACGATCCTGGAGGAAACGGCGAAGACCTTCGTCGAGCTGACACCCCTGACGGGCGGCCTGCCCAACTGGCGCGTCATCGCCGGCCACAGCGAAGTGATCTGGTTCTCCGAGCGCGATGGCTGGGGTCACCTGTACCTGTTCGATGCCGGGACGGGCGCGCTGAAGAACCGCATCACGCAGGGGCCCTGGCTGGTGACCGAACTGCTGCGCGTCGACGAGACGAGCCGGACCGTCTGGTTCACGGCGCTGGGCCGGGAATCGGGACGGGATCCGTATTTCCGTCACCTGTACCGCGCGCGCCTCGATGGCACCGGCGTCCAGCTGCTGACGCCGGAGGACGGCGACCATGCGGTCACGATCGCGCCGTCCGGCAGCTACTTCGTGGACACGTGGTCACGGCGCGATGCGCCGCCGCAAACCGTCCTGCGCAGGCTGGACGGCACGCTGATCGCCCGGCTGCAGAGCGCGGACGCGACGGCGTGGGAGGCCATGGGCGGGAAGCCACCGGAGCCGTTCGTCGTGAAGGCGCGGGATGGCATCACGGATCTGCACGGGCTGATGTACCGGCCGTCCAACTTCGATCCCGAACAGCGCTACCCGATCATCGACTACATCTACCCCGGCCCGCAGGTCGGCTCGATCGGTCCGCGCTCGTTCACCGTACAGCCGCGCGGAGAGGCGCAGGCGCTGGCCGAAGTCGGGTTCATCGTGATCCAGCTGGACGCGATGGGCACGCCGCTCCGTTCGAAAGCGTTCCACGACAGCTACTACGGCAACATGGGAGACAACGGGATCCCGGATCACGTGGCGGGCCTGCGCCAGCTGGCCGCGCGCCACCGGTTCATCGATCCGGATCGCGTCGGCATCTACGGGCACTCCGGCGGCGGCTTCGCATCGACGGACGCGATCCTGCGCTACCCCGACGTCTTCCACGTGGCCGTCTCGACGGCCGGCAACCACGACAACCGCAGCTACGACTACACGTGGGGCGAGAAGTACCAGGGCCTGCTGGTTGCAGAGCAGGGCGGGGGCGACAACTTCGACAGCCAGGCGAACCACCTGCTGGCGAAGAACCTGCGCGGCAAGCTGCTCCTCATGTACGGCACGCTGGACGACAACGTTCACCCGAACGCGACGCTTCTGCTGGTCGATGAGCTGATCCGTCACAACAGGCGCTTCGACATGCTCGTGCTGCCCAACCGGAACCACGGTTTCGCGAGCGAGCCCTACGTGCTGCGCCGGACCTGGGACTATTTCGTCGAGCACCTGCTGGGTGTGGACCCGCCCGCGGACGTGGACCTGCGCCCCGCGACGGGCCGCTGACCGGCGCCGGCGTCGCGGGGTGGTGCGGCCCGGCCGGGGCCCGCGTATACTGTACGGTTCGGCGCCCTGCCGGGCGTCCCGCGTGAACCCGACTGGGGAGAATCCCATGCCCGTGATGGCCAGAATCCGGACCCTCGTGCTGCTCTTCGTCGCCGCATGGCTGACGGCATCCCCGCTGGCCGCCCAGCAGGGTGGGATGGAGCGGACGACCGACCGCCGCGCCGGTGAGGGCGATGGCCCGCACCAGCGGCTGATCCTCCGGGGCGCGACTGTGATCGATGGGACGGGCGCACCGCCGCGCGGCCCCGTCGACATCGTGATCGAGAACGACCGCATCGTATCGGTCAACAGCGTGGGCTATCCCGGCGTGCCGATCAACGATCGTTCCCGGCCGCGCAACGCGACGCGTGAGATCGACGCGAGCGGCATGTACGTGATGCCTGGCTTCGTTGACATGCACGCGCACACCGGCGGGGCCGGCAAGGCACCGCAGCCGGAGTACACGTACAAGCTGTGGATGGCGCACGGCATCACGACGTCCCGCGGCGTGCCGCACGGCGGCTTCGAATGGTCGTTGCAGGAGAAGGCGCGTTCAGCCCGGAACGAGATCGTGGCGCCGCGCATGTTCGCGTACGTCCGCCCGGGCTCGGGGGAAGGCTGGGCCGGCAAGCCGCTCGACACGCCCGAGCAGGCCCGGGCCTGGGTGCGCTGGGCCGCCATGCAGGTGATCGAGGGCCAGAAAGTCGATGGCCTCAAGCTGGGTGCGTACGACCCGCCCATCATGGAGGCTCTGATCGACGAGGCCCACAAGCACGGCCTGGGCACCGTCGCCCACCTCGATCAGATGGGCATCTCGCGCATGACGGCCATCCAGGCCGCACGCCTCGGCCTGGACATGATGACGCACTACTACGGCCTCTTCGAGTCGATGCTGAAGGACTTCAGCATCCAGGACTGGCCGCTGGACTACAACTACAACGATGAGCAGCACCGCTTCGGCAACGTGGCCCGTCTGTGGAATCAGATCCACGAGCCGGGCAGCGAGAAGTGGAAGGCCACGATCCAGGAGTTCGTCGACCTGGGCTTCGGCATCGACCCGACCATGACGATCTACGAGGCGAGCCGCGACGTCATGCGCGCGCGCGAAGCCGAATGGCACCCCGACTACACGCTGCCGTCGCAGTGGGACTTCTACCAGCCCAGCCGCGAGGCGCACGGGTCGTACTGGTTCTACTGGACCACCGAGGATGAGGTGGCATGGAAGAACTATTACATCCGCTGGATGCAGTTCCTGAACGACTTCAAGAACGCCGGTGGCATCGTCACGACCGGCTCCGACTCGGGCTTCATCTACAAGCTCTACGGCTTCGACTACATCCGTGAACTCGAACTGCTGCGGGAGGCGGGGTTCCACCCCGTCGAGGTGATCCGCGCGGCGACGATGCACGGCGCCATGAAGCTGCACGAGCCCGGGGGCGCACGGCCCGACTTCGGCATGATCCGCCCGGGATTGAAGGCTGACCTGGTCGTCGTCGATCAGAACCCGCTGCAGAACCTCAAGGTGCTGTACGGAACCGGCGCCGTGAAGCTGAACGATGAGACCGGCGAGACCGAACGTGTCGGCGGCATCCGGTACACGATCAAGGACGGCATCGTTTACGATGCCAGGCAGCTGCTCGAAGATGTGCGCGAGATGGTGCGGAAGCAGAAGGCGGAACGGGGCATCGCGACGCAGAGCGGCAGCAGGTAGGACTGCGAACAACGGGTCGGAGGATCGATGATGGGGATGGAGGATCGGGGACGGCGCGAGGAGGTGAGCATGAGACAGATGACTCGAGTGCTGGCGATCACGCTGGTCCTGGCGGCGGGCGGATCGCTGCCGCTGCAGGGCCAGGACCGGTTCGACGGACTGGCCGGTGGACCCTACGACCGGCTCGTCATCCGGAACGTGATGGTGATTCCCGGACACGGCGGCCCGCCCGCCGGTCCCTACGACGTCGTGATCCAGCGCAACCGGATCACGGACATGATCCCGTTCGATCCGGTCGCGGCCGAACGCCGCGGTCCCGGCAGCCGGCCCACCGGTGACCGGGTGATCGAGGGCGAAGGCCGCTTCCTCATGCCGGGCATGATCGATCTGCACATGCATCTGCGCTCCGCGCCGATGGAGATCGAGTACGTCGATTACCTGAAGCTGGCCCACGGCGTGACGACCGTGGTCCCGGCACCGGACCGCGGGCTCGACTCGGCGATGGTGCGGGCCCGCGCGTCGGCGGAGAACCGGGTCCTGGCGCCGCGCTATTTCCCGATCTGGGGCTGGGGCAACGGCTTCAGCCGCGAGGAGTACGAGGATCCGGCGCAGGCGCCCCGCATCGCGCAGGCCATGGTCGCACGCGGGGCGCACGTCGTGAGCGTCGGCAACGTGACGTGGAGTCAGGAACTGTTCGGCGCGGTCTGCAAGGCCGTGTGGGCGGCCGGAGGCATCACCACGATCCATCTGCCGCCGTCGACGAACGCCGTCGTCGATGCAGTGGCTGCGGCCCGGCTCGGCGCCACCATGATCGAGCACCACTACGGCTACGCAGAATCGTCGCTCGACCGCAGCGTGCAGGACTTCCCGCGCGGCTACAACTTCAACGACGAGAACGATCGGTTCCGCGCGGCCGGACACGTCTGGGTCGAGGCCAACTCGAATCCGGAGACGCGCGCGCGGCTGCTGTCCGAGGTGGCTGACTCGCTGGTGGCCTACGGCGTCACGATGCTGCCCACGCGCGTCGTGTACGAGGCGAACCGCGACATCATGCGCGCCATCAGCCTGCCGTGGCACGAGAAGTTCACGCACCAGGCCCTGATCCAGTGGAATCTGCCCAACCCCGCGTACCACGGGTCGTACCACTACGACTGGACGTCGGACGACGAGGCCTACTGGACGACGGCGTTCCGGCTCTGGGGCGACCTGATCTACGCGTTCAACAAGAAGGGCGGCCGCGTCGCGTACGGGACGGACGACAACTACATCTGGGCGACGCCCGGCTTCTCGAACGTGCGCGAGCTGCAACTGCTGCGGGAAACCGGACTGCACAACCTGGAAGTCATCAAGGCGGCCACGCTGAACAGCGCGGAGACGCTCCGCCAGCCCCGACTCGGGCTGGTCCGCCCCGGCTACCTGGCCGATCTCGTGCTGGTCGACGGCGACCCGACGTACAACCTGCGCTTCCTCTATGCGACGGGTGCGTTGCGGCTGGATGCCAGCGGCGAGATGATCCGGACGGCGGGGATCGTACACACGATCAAGGATGGCGTGGTCATCGAGAACGCGCGGCTGATGGAGGAAGTCGAACGCATGGTCGCTCGCTCCCGCGAGACGATCGTCATCGACAACGTCGAGTGGCTGCCGTTCGCGACACGGCCCACAACGCGTCCCAACTCGTCGGGCACGAGCCGCGGGCGCTGATGCGGCGCGGTGCCGTCGACCGCGCGGGAACGGGCGGGGCGCGCCGCGCGTGCGTCCCGCCCGTCGTCGTCCACGCGTCCCGGTGAGCAACGTCGCCGTGGACGCCTGCGCCCTGGTCATGCACGAGGACACCGGCCGGCATGACACCGGCTGGAATCACCCCGAACACCAGGGTCGGCTGCCCGCCATCGTGCGCGCGATCGAGCGCGCCACGCCCGCCTGGCAGGACCGCATCGCACAGCACCGCGCGAGGCCGGCCGCAACTGAAGCGATCGAGCGCGTGCACACGCCCGCGCACGTGGACCGGGTCCGCGACCTCGTGCGCCAGGCCGCGACCGCGGGCCGCGGTGTGACTGTAGGCGGCGATACGGTCGTCTCGGCGGCTTCCTGGGACGCCGCCTGCGCGGCCGCCGGCTGCGCGCAGGATGCGGCACGCCTCGTGGCGACCGGAGCCGCGGCGACCGGCTTCGCGCTCAGCCGACCGCCCGGCCACCACGCGACGCCCGGCGCCATCATGGGGTTCTGCCTGTTCAACAACGTCGCCATCGCCGCCCGCACGCTGCAGGCCGAACACGGCGTGGATCGCGTCCTCATCATCGACTGGGATGTGCATCACGGGAACGGCACGCAGGACGTGTTCTGGGAAGACGGCAGCGTGTACTACCTGTCGCTGCACCAGTCGCCCTGGTATCCGGGCACCGGGCAAGCGGATGAACGCGGTGCCGGCGCCGGGGCGGGCAGCACGCACAACGTCCCGCTTCGGGCGGGCACGAGCGCGGCCGCATACCTCGAGGCCTTCGCGCACGCCGTCGCGGCGGCGTTCGAGCGGTTCGAGCCGGAGTTCGTGCTGATCTCGGCCGGGTTCGACGCGATGGCGGGAGACCCGCTGGGCGGTCTGCTGCTCGAGCCCGCCGACCTGCACGCAATGACCCGGCTGGTTCTCGATCACGCGGCCGGCAAAGCCGGGGGCCGCGTCGTGGCCGTGCTGGAGGGCGGCTACGCCCCGGCGCGCGTCGGCCAGGGCGTGGTCGGCGTACTGGCCGCGCTGACGGGTGTCACGTGGCCGATGCCGTCAGGCGGGGAGGCGGCGTGAGGGTCACGCCGGAATGAGCGTAAGGCAAGGCCCGCCACCAGCGCGCGATGGGGCCGCACCGGCGCGTGTCGAGGTGGCGCTGCCCGTGCCGGTGCCACGCACCTTCACCTACGAGATCGATGCGGCGCATGCCCGCCCGGGCGTGCGTGTACGCGTGCCCTTCGCCGGCCGCCGACTCGTGGGGTGGGTGACCGGCCCGGGCCGGGAAGGAGGCCCGCCGCGCGAGATCCGCGCCGTCGAACGCGTACTCGATGCCGAGCCGGTGTTCGATGCCGCGATGCTCCGCCTGTGCCGTTGGATCGCGAACTACTACCTGGCGCCGCTCGGCGTGGTGCTGCGCGCGGCGTTGCCCGCCGTGCTGTCGAACGCGCGCCGCACGACGTCGCCGGTCAAGACGGAACGGCTGCTGCGACTCGTGACCGAGCTGCCCACTCTGACGAGCCGCGACGAGGTATTCGGCCGGTCGCACCGCCAGCGCGAATGTTTCGAGACGCTCGAGTCGTTGAACGGCAGCGCCCGCGTCGCCGACCTGACCGGCCGCTACGGCTTCTCGATGTCCGTCCTGCGCGGGCTGGTGAAGCGCGGGCTCGCCGAATTCGTGGAGCGCCCGGTGGTCCGCGATCCGTTTGCCGACATCGAAGTGCCGGCCCCGCCGGATCATGTGCTGACCGCGGCTCAGCGCGCGGCCGTCGAACGCCTCACCGAGGCCGTGCACGGCACGACCGGACCGGAAACACCGGCGCCGCACCCGTTCCTGCTGCTGGGCGTCACCGGATCCGGCAAGACCCGGGTCTACATCGAACTGCTGCGCGAAGTCGTGGTCCGGCAGGGACGGGGTGCGATCGTGCTCGTACCCGAGATCGCGCTGACACCGCAGACGGTCGCTCGTTTCCGTGCCCAGTTCGGCGACGACGTCGCCGTGCTGCACTCCGCGCTCTCCGACGGCGAGCGCTACGACGCCTGGCGCGCCCTGGCGAGCGGCGCGCGCCGGATCGCGATCGGTGCGCGGTCCGCCGTCTTCGCCCCGCTCCGTGATCTGGGCGCGATCATTGTCGATGAGGAACACGAGGCCAGCTACAAGCAGGGAGAAGCGCCCCGCTACCATGCCCGCGAAGTCGCGATCATGCGGACCCGGATGGCCCGCGCGATCTGCGTGCTGGGCAGCGCGACGCCCGCGCTGGAAAGCTGGCACAACGCGCAACGCGGCAAGTTCACGCTCCTCGAACTCCCGGAACGGGCCATGGGCCGCCCGCTGCCGCCCGTGCGCGTCGTCGACTTGCGCCGGCCGGCCCGGTCGAAGGAGCGGACCAGCCGCATCCTGTCGCCACCCCTGGCCCAGGCCATCGGCCGGACGCTCGAACGGGGCGAGCAGACCATCCTGCTGCTCAACCGGCGAGGTTATGCGACGTTCGTGCAGTGCAGGTCTTGCGGCGAGGTGTTCCGCTGCGGCGAATGCAACGTATCGCTGACCTGGCACCGTGCCCGGCGGCGGCTGGTCTGTCATTACTGCTTCCGCGAGGAGCCCACCCCTGTCCAGTGCGGCAGCTGCGCCTCGGCCGACCTGTCGTTCCTGGGCGTGGGCACCGAGCAGGTCGAGCGCGAGGTCGCCGACGGGTTCCCGCACGCCCGCGTGGCCCGTATGGACGTGGATACGACATCGGCCCGCTGGTCACACCACGAGATCCTCGACCGCGTCGAGCGCCGCGAGGTCGACATCCTGCTGGGCACGCAGATGATCGCGAAGGGGCTCGACTTCCCCGGCGTGACCCTGGTGGGCGTGGTCAACGCCGATGTCGCCATGAACCTGCCCGACTTCCGCGCCACGGAGCGGACGTTCCAGCTGCTCACGCAGGTTGCCGGCCGGGCCGGGCGCGGACCGGCGGGTGGCGAAGTCCTCATCCAGACCGCATTGCCGGGGCACTACGCGATCACGGCCGCGATATCCCACGATTACGGCGCGTTCGTCGAACGCGAACTCGCGGAGCGCAGGCCGGCGCGTTATCCGCCGCACACCCGGATGACGAACGCGGTGCTCAGCGGACTCGACGAACGGGCCGTGCAGGATGCCGTGACCGCGGCCGCGGCATGGACCGAGGAGACGCTGCGCACCGAGACGATCCCGGGCGTGCTGCTCACCGGGCCGGCGCCATGCCCGATCGACCGGATCCGCGGCCGCTGGCGCTGGCACTTCCTGCTGCGCAGCGAACGGGCCGGCCCGCTCGCCGCGATCGGTCGACTGCTCCAGCACCGTTACACGGTCACGGCCGGGCGGGCGGAACTGCGACTGGTTCTCGACCGCGATCCCGTCACACTGCTTTGAGGTCCCGCGTTCACCGGGTAGTTCTTGAAGACGGGCACCGGTTTTCGTAAACTGAGGTGGCGTTTTCAATCGCAGTTCGCCAGCCCTGCCGGGCGGTGTGCCGACGCCCGCGCGCGGCGCCTGGCAACCGGGCATGGACGAGGAGGTGCGGTTCTGGTCGGCTGTCTTGCGCTCAACGCTTCATTCGAGCCGTTGACGATCCTGCCGCTCCGCCGTGCTCTGCGCCTGGTCATCGACCGGAAGGCGGAGGTGCTGGAGACGGATCCCGGCCGCGTGTTCCGCAGCGAGAAGCGCGCGGTGCCGTGCCCGTCCGTCATCCGTCTGGTCCGCTACGTCCACGTCCCGCGCAAGTTCCGCCGACAGGTCACCAACACCTTCCTGTTCGCGCGCGACGAGTACCGCTGTCAGTACTGTCACCGGCATCGGAACAGCCTGCGCGGCCGCGAGTTCCTCACCCGGGACCACATCGTGCCCCTGTCCCGGGGCGGTGAGAACCGGTGGGACAACGTCGTGACGGCGTGCTCGCCCTGCAACAACCGCAAGGGCAGCCGCCTGCCGATCGAGGTCAACATGCACCCGCTGCGGCCGCCCTCGGAACCCAACTACGTGCAGCTGGTGTGGGCCGTCCGGCGCATCACCGATGTGCAGGCGAAGTACATCCGCATGTTCTACGGCGAGGACGTGCTGCGCGCCCTGCAGGACGGCCCCGCGGGCTGACATCGCCGCCCGGCTGCGGGCGCTGGACCCGAACCGGCCCGCCCTCTACCTTCGCACAATGCCAAGCGCCGAACTCACCCGCAGCGTGGCGTTTTCCGCCGCCCACCGGTACGCGCGTCCCGAATGGAGCGACGAGGAGAATCGGCGCGTGTTCGGCGCGTGCGCCAACCCCGTCGGCCACGGGCACCGGTACGCCGTCGAGGTGACGGTGCGCGGCCCGATCGATGGTACAACGGGCTTCTCCGTCGACTTGGGCGTGCTCGACGCACTGCTGCGCCGGGAAGTCATCGAGCCCCTGGATCATCAGCACCTCAATCACGTGGTCGACGAGTTCCGCGACGGCCGGCTGATCCCGACCGCCGAGAACCTGGCCGTGCTGCTCTGGCCGCGCATCGCGCGCGGCCTGCCGAACGGCGTCGAACTGCGCCGGCTGCGCGTCCGCGAAGACGATGCGCTGTGGGTCGACTACTTCGGTGAGGACGATGGATCCGGCGGCAGCTGAGGCCGGCGGGCCGCCTGACGATGGCATTCGCTGGTTCGACTGCGAAACGGCGACCTGGGGTGCGTGGATCGCCGGCGAGGGCGTGGCAGGGACCGGTTCGCCGGCCACGATCGCCTGGGACGCGGTCCATTTCTGTCTTCAGGAGCGGCCGGGCGTGCCGGTCCGTGAAGCTCTGCTCGCCCACGGGCTTTACGAAGGTCTCTTCGACAGCGAGCTGTGCGCCCTGCTCGCACGGTCCGTAGAGATCGTGCTGCCGGACGGCTCCAGGCCGGCCGATCGCTCCGTGTGACCCGTGCCGACGCGGTGGACGGCGCCACGTGAGCATGGCATCTTGCCGCGATTCCCCGTGACCCCGAGAAGAGAGGCGAATTGAGCGCAGCGCCGCGCAAGCGGATCCTGACCGGAGATCGACCCACGGGCCGCCTGCACCTCGGACACTGGGTGGGCAGCATCCAGAATCGGGTCCGTCTGCAGGACGAGTTCGAGTGCTTCTTCATCATCGCGGATCTGCACACGTTGACGACGAAGCCGGAACGCGAGGCGATCGCGGAAGTGCCGGGCAACATCCGCGAGATGGTGCTCGACTACCTCGCGCTGGGCATCGACCCGGAGCGGTCGACGATCTTCGTGCAGTCCGCGGTGCCGGAGACCGCCGAACTCAATCTGGTCTTCGAGATGCTCGTGACGGTGCCCCGGCTGGAGCGCCTGCCTTCCATCAAGGAGATGGCGGAAGCGGCGCATCTGGACGTGATGCCGTTCGGACTTCTCGGTTATCCCGTGCTCCAGGCCGCGGACATCCTGCTGCCGCGCGCCGACTGCGTGCCGGTGGGGAAGGACAACGTCCCCCACGTGGAGATCACCCGGGAAATCGCGCGCCGGTTCAATTACCTGTACGGCGATGTGTTTGCGGAACCGGAGCCGATGGTCAGCGATGTGCCGACGCTGCCCGGCATCGATGGCAAGCAGAAGATGTCGAAGTCGCTCGACAACGCGATCATGATCGCGGACGACTCGACGACGGTTCGCCAGCGGGTCATGCAGATGTACACGGACCCCGCTCGCGTCCGGGCCGATATCCCCGGAACCGTCGAGGGCAACCCCGTGTTCCTCTACCACGACGCGTTCAACACGCGCACCGCCGAGGTGGACGAACTCAAGGATCGCTACCGGAACGGCCGCGTGGGCGATGTCGAGGTCAAGACGCGCCTCTTCGAGGCGCTCGAGCGGTTCCTCGGCCCGATCCGCGAGCGGCGCGCCGCCTTCGCCGGCCAGGCCGGCCTGGTCGAGGACATCCTGGCCGCCGGCAACCGGCGCATGCAGACGGTCGCGCGCGAGACGATGGGCCACGTCCGGGAGGCGATGGGCCTGACCTACTACCGCTGAGCAGCGGATCGGGCCTGGGCCTGCAGGCGGCCCCGGCTCCCGGGTCGGGTCGATTTTCGCCGTTTGTCGAGGCCCCCCCGGCGTGGCGATTTGTGGGTCCGCATCGCAGAATGCGGGGCAGGGCCGCCGGCGGGATCCCGGGCCGGCCTGCCGCGGTACCGTGGGAGCGGGGCAGCGGACGCCGGTCGTGCCCGGATCGGGCCGATTCCGGGCGGTGGGCCGGGATCGGTGTCACAACGACAGCGGGCCATACGTTTACCAGTTGCGCCTGAGGCCGGGAGTTCCGTGGACTTCGACGACCTGTTTCAGAGGCTGTATCCGTCGCTGTTCCGATATCTCCACCGGCTGACGGGTGACGCGGACGTTGCCGAGGACATTGCTCAGGAATCGTTCGTCCGGCTGCTGAAGCAGCCGCTTCCTGAGGACGAAGTCCGGCCGTGGCTTTTCACGGTCGCAATGAACCTCGTGCGCGATCGCGCCAGGCGAACGGAGCGCCGGATGCGGCTGCTGAGCACCGCACCGCCGCTTCAGGCGCAGAGCGTGAGGCCCGACGACCATACGGAGCGGGCCGAGCGGATCGAGGCGGTCCGCGCCATTCTGGACCAGTTGTCGGAGCGGGACCGCCAGCTCCTGCTGATGCGGGAGGAAGGCTTCAAGTACGAGGAGATCGCGAGCGTGGTCGGCGTGGCGCCGGCATCGGTAGGCACGTTGATTGCACGCGCGCTTCGCAGGTTCGTGAATGTTTACCGCGACCAGAGTGTCGCGAGAACGACGCCCGAAGGTCGATGACGCACCTGGATACCGGGACCCTGCAGACTTTGCTCGATGGCGAGCTGAACGGCGCCGACCGCGCGACGGTCGACGCGCACGTTGCCGCCTGCGAGGTCTGTGCGGCCGAGATCAGAGGGCTGCGGGAGGCGGCGGGCGCGTTCGCAGGGGCCATGGCCGTGCTGGACGTGCCGGCGCCGATGCTCGCCGCCCGGGTGCACCTGGAGCAGCGTCACGGGCAGGATCTCCGGCGGCGCGCGTTCGCGATCGCGGGCCTGGCCCCGCGTGCCTTACTGCGCGCTGCCGCGGTCGTCCTGCTGGTCACGGGCGCCGCGTCCGCGGCGATCCCGGGTTCGCCGGTGCGACGGTGGGCTGGAGATCTGCTGGATCGGGCCGCCCGGATGTTCGCCGGTGAGGTCACGCAGGCGCCTGCCGTCGCGGCGCCGCCGGTCACGGACCGGGTCGCGCCTTCGGAGACCGCGGGGCTCACGCCCGTCAGCGGCGTCGGTGCCGCCCTCGCCGACGGGTCCATCCAGATCTCGTTGCGCTCGGTCGCCGAGGGTGCCCGCGTCACGATCCGCCTGACCGATGAGCGTAACGCCAGTGCCGAAACACTGCGTCCGGCCGGGGAAACGCCACAGTATCGCTCGAGCACGGGCCGCATCGATGTCGTCGGCGTGCCGGCGGAGGGCATTGTCCTCATCCGGCTGCCCGCGCGGGCCCGCGAAGCGACGGTCGAAATCAACGGCCGGCTGTACTACGCACGGCGCGACGGCGAAGAACGCATCGTTGGGCCGGGCGCAATCCGGGAAGACGGCGCCATCACGTTCGAGATGCAGTTCTGATCGCCCGGTACCGGGCGAAAACTCGGACATTTCTTCGGGGCCGGACCTCTTTCGGGGGTCCGGCCTTCTGATTGCCGGGCCGGTGCCCCCGTGTTATCCATTCAGAGTCCCTTCCTTTCGACGGAACAGGTGCCATTGACCTGCCAACGGACCTCCCGTCGAGCCTCCAGTCCGGCGGTTGAGACGGGTCGGTCGGAGACTCGCCCGTGATCGGGGCCGTGGTCCTGGCCGCGCTCACCGCTCTGCCGGTGCAGCAGGCGCAGGGTACCGTTTCCGGTCGGGTACGCAGCCTGGCCACGCAGGCGCCCCTGCGCTACGCGGTGGTCGAGGTCATCATGCGTTCGAGCGGGGACCCGATTTCCGCGGAGACCGACGAGAACGGCTTCTACATGCTGCGCGACGTCCCCGCCGGTCGCAGGCTGATCCGCGTCACGCACCTCGATCACGCCGCGCATTCGGTCGAGGTCATCGTATCGGCCGGCGTGCGCGTGAACGTCGACATCGATCTCGAGTTCCGCCCGGTCCGGCTGCCCGAGATCACCGCGCGCGCGTTGCCCATCGAGATGGGCCGGCGAGACACCGTCTCGATCGCGCCGCCCGACGTCGGGACCGCAGCGGTGCGCGCGCTGGAGGCGACACCGGGCGTGGCCGAACTGGGCCTGGCAGAAGCCGCCCGCGAGGTCCCCGGCCACGAGCCGATCGATCCCTCGGATGTGCTGTTCGTGCGGGGCGGTGCCGCCGATCTCAAGCTCGTCCTCCTCAACGGGGCGCCCGTCTTCGCACCCTTCCACATCGGCGGCCTCATCCACGCCCTCGACACGGAGATGCTGCAGTCCGCCGTGATCTACCTGGGCGGCGCGCCGGCCCGCTACGATGGCGGGCTGTCCTACGTGATGGATCTGGAGACGCGCTCGGGTCGCGAGTCGCGGCAGCAGGTGCGCGCCTCGGTCGACCTGCTTGCGGCGCGCGCGATTGCGGAAGGACCGATCGCGGGCGGCGCGTCCTACATCGTGGCCGGGCGGGGCGTGCACGGGTACGGCACCGAGCCGTTCGTCGGAGACCCGTTCCCGTACGGGTATGGGGACGCGATGGGCCGTCTCGACATCGACCTGGGCAGAGACCGGACACTGACCTGGACCGGGTTCTGGAATCACGAGACGGTTCGCCTCGACAGCCTGCGCAGCCCCGACCGCATTGCCGGCTGGGGCAATCGGGCCGGGTCGCTGCGCTACCGCGCGGGCATGCTGGGCGGTCAGGGCGTGCTCACCGTGGCGGGAGGCGTGTTCGACACGCGCCTCCCGGTCGGCAGTCTGCGACCGTTGCTCACGGAAGGAGCGGCCCGACGCTGGCGAGCCACGGCGGACTTCAGCCGGACCATCGGTTCGGCCAGGCTCCAGTATGGTGCCTCGTACGACCGACTCGAGTTCGAGCAGTTCGTCTCCGCCCGGAGTTCGAGCGGAGACTCGATCGTCTTCGCGTCGGGAACTGCGGGCGCGGTGGCAGGGGCCTACATGGAGCTCGCGCTGAGCCCGGCCGAACGGATCGAACTGCGCGGCGGATTCCGGGCGGACCGGTTCTCGCTTCAGGACGGCGTACGCGTCGGTCCGCGCGCTTCTGCCACGTTCACGCTGGCCGACGGCGCGGCGGTGACGCTCGCGGCCGGCCGCTACCGGCAATACGTGCGCGACACCGAAGAGCCGCTGGCCGTGATCGGGACCACGCTTCCCAGCCCGGGCGAATCGCAGCGCCTGGCCGTGGCCGGCGCCTCGCACGTCGTGCTGTCCCTGGACCAGCGGCTGACCGACGGTTTCCGGCTCAGCATTGAGGGGTTCTACAAGGCTTTCGATGGCCTGCCCACGACCGTGGACGGCAGGGCGGAGTCGTCGGGAGTGGATGTATGGATCCGGCGCAACCAGGGTCGTTTCCGCGGCTGGTTCGGGTATTCGCTGGCGTGGATCTGGTCGGATGAGCAGGACCGGTCCTCACCGAGCCATCTGTTCGCCGGCCGCCAGGTCGTGACCGGCGGCCTGACGGGACCGGTCATCGGTCATGGCTACTTCGATGTGCGCGTCTCGTACGGCTCCGGACTGCCCTTCGCCGCGATCCCCGAACCGGAGTCCGGCACGCCCGTGTTCGCCATGGTGCCGGAGGCCGCGTTCGTTTCCGCCGCCGCCGAACCGCTCCCTTCCTTGCCGGCAGCGCCGGATCAGCCGTACCTGCGCGTCGATGCGCAGCTCGGTCGCACCTGGGCCGCCGAGGTGAACGGCATCGCGTTCCAGGTCACGCCCTACGTGAAGGTCCTGAACGCGCTCAACCGCCGGGACGGCGTGTTCTACTACTACGATCGCGGCGCGGGTACACCGGCCCGCGCGCTCGCCGGCCTGCCCGTGCTGCCCATCGTCGGTCTGGACTGGAAGTTCTGAGAGGCGGCGCAACGCGCGCCTGGATCAGCGCTTCGGGCGCAGTGAAATGTCCTGGCGGAACTTCTCGTAAGCCCCCTGTGTGATCTCACCCCTGCGGTACAGCTCATCGAGCACGTCCTGCGCCTGCCGGTTGAAGTCGCCCTGCTTCTGGGCACCACGCCGGGCGAACAACCAGAAGACGAACAGGATGACGATGTATTCCGTGTAGGGGCTGAGATACTGCAGGAGGTTCTCGAGGACCGTGTTCAGGCCGAGGGGCGGAAGGTCATCCCCGGCCTGCCGGAGGAAGGTCCACAAACGGATGCCGGGCACGTGTCACGCTCCCGCGGGGCGCCCGTCCACCATGGCTGCAAACACGCGTTCCGCGCGGAAGCAGTGGTCGTGTCCCCATTCGTCCTGGAACCAGAGCGGGTGGCCGCGGCGGAGCCGGAACTGGATCTGGCGCTGCATGTCCAGGGCCGAGGCCGGCCAGCGCGCACGCAGCGCGATCTCGCCCTCCTCGGTCCGGAGGCGGACGAGCACAGTCGGAATCAGCTTCCGCAGCGGGATACGTGCGAAATAGACCATTGGCTCCAACGCTAATGTTGATGCGGAGTTTCGGCAACGTCGCCGCCGGGCTGGAGCCACGCCCCCGGATCACGCCCCCCTCCCCACGGCAAGCCGCGCGCTGCGCTCGCGCGCGCCGAACACCGGGCGGTGCCGCGTTCGCTTGCAGGAGGTGCGCCGGCCTAGAGGCCGTACGCGGCCCAGCGCTCGAGCATCCCATCCAGGCGAGGCGCGATCAGCGTTCGCCATTCCGGGAGTCCGTAGATGCCGTCGGTGGGGAGCGCGCGCCGGGTTTCTGGAGGCTCGCGTCCGAGCGCTTCGCGGACCGCGCCACGTACCGCTTCGCGCGTCACCAGCATGCGTTCGTGAAAGACGGTGTGGGCCCCCGCGAACGGACTCATGTTCTGGGCGCTGGGGTGCAGCGTCCACAGCAGAGCGGGCAGATCCGCCTTGCGGTGGCGGGCCGCCCAGCCGGCACAGAAGGCGGCGTCGATTTCGAGGGCGGCGGCGATCGGTCGACTGGCGTGACGCTCGAGGCCTTGCCGCGCCACCGCGGCCAGGCCGGGAAGACGATCGGGTGCGGGCGAACGTACGGCACCCGCCACCGCGCGCACGGCCACGTTGCCGAGGGCGACCACGAGCGCGGGTCCCGCGGCGAGCAGCGTGTCGCGAAGCAGAACGAGGCTGTTGGCGCAGGCACCGACGGGCGCAAGGATCTCGGCCGGCCGGGGTTCGCCACCACCGCGCGCCGGAAGCTGATTGAGCGCGGCGACAATGAAGGTCTCGTTGCGGTGGACACCGGCGGATCCCATCAGCACTTCGAGATTGGCCCCGGCGATATCGCCGCCGAAAGGGATGCGCGTGCCGTGTGCGCCCAGCTCGCCGCGTCCGCGTCCGCCGGCGTTGCCGGGTGCGGCCCCGACCCACAACACCTCGACCCGACGCCAGGGCCCGTTGCGACGGCTCCAGACGAGGGGTCGCGGCAAAGGCACACCGTCGCCGTCGAGACACGGCGCGTGCAGCCACTCGTCATCGAGGCACCCGGCGTGCCCGTCATGGGCGCGACGGAAGATGTCGCGGAACGGGTTGTCGCGGGTCAGATGCTGCTCAGCAGATCGTCGATCGCCCGCTGCACGGCATCGCGAGCGCGACCATCGAGCAGGTTGGACAGCATGTCGCGGACGTCGCCCGCGAGGTGCTCGTGCGTCCGGTTGCGCGCCGACCGGACGACCTCGCCCAGAGGGACGAGCGCCAGACCGCCCTGGTCAGGCGGCGGCGGATCCGAAGACTCGAACGGCGGGCTGGGCACGCTTTCGCGCCACGGCTCCGCAGGTTCCGCATCTTCCGCCGGTGGCCGCTCGAGCTGGACCACGATGCACACCCGCGCGTCGATGTTGCCTTCGTCATCCTCGTCGGCCGCAAGCGCCAGCGTGACGGGATCGCTGAGCAGCGAACGCAGCGTCCCGACCGCCGAGGCAGCCACGATTCCGCGCGCGATGAGGTGATCGCCCACGTAGTAGCCCAGCGCCACCGTCTCGGGCGGCGACCCCTGCGGCTGCTCGAGCTGGCGGGCCTCCAGGCGCAGCGGCCTGGCGTGCGTCACGACAATGACCGGCTCCATCCACATCTCCTCGCGGCCTCGTGCATCCATCCGTCCGTTCCGGGCATCAAAAACCCGAGAGGGCGCATCGGTTCCCTTGCCCGGCCCTCGAGGGCCGTGGCCATCAGGACCCTGGAGCGGGGCGGGCCTGTATGAGATTTGTGCGGGCCCGAAACCCGTCGGCGGTCCTGACGTATTCGTCTTACAGGGCAGACCGTGCAGGCCCGGCCGGCTTTCCCGTCCTCGACAGCACCAGAACCGGAGGCGCGCATGAAGCATCCCGCTGTCCGCTTTTCCGCAGCCCTTCTGATCGGGCTGGTGCTGCCGCCGGCGACGGCGGATGCCGGGCTGGCTTCCACCCCCGACGAAGACGTCTTCCCCGTGCCTTCCGCGATCATCGCCGAGCAGGTCCGGCCAACCTCGTTCGCCGGCGCCATGCCGGGCCTGGGACGCGTCTGCGGGGACGCGTGGCCGCAGCAGGCAGCGCGGCAGCAGGCGGAACCGCAGAAAACGGAGCGCCGGCCCTGGCGCGTCCTGGGCTGGCTGTACCGGACCATCCGCAGCGATGACGCGTCGGACGACGGGTCGCCGCCCCTCCTGTTCTACCTGCGCTCGCCCCTCCTCGCCGGCTTCGGCGATGAGGCCGATTGTGCGGACCAGCCGGCCTCGGCGACGCCTTCCCGCTGCGAAGTCACGGCGGTCCGCGCACACAAGCGCGGTGCGCGCACGGTCAATGCGGTGCTTCCCCAGTTGGGTGCGTCCACACCGGCCGGGCTCGTGGAAGCGGTGCAGGGACAGCTCGAAGCGGGTGCCGCGGTGACGTTGCGCACGACGCGCGGGGGCGAGGCCGTGCTGCGGCCCGGTGGCCATGCTGAGATCGTGGTGACGGCCTGCGCACCGGCCGCATCGGGCGATCAGGACGCGCCGCTCCGGCGCTGAAACGCATTCCCCACGCGCCAGCCCCATCGCGACACGTCAGCGCCATCCGTCGTCCGTTCAGAAGCCGCCGACACCGCCTCCGCCGAAGCCGCCGCCGCTGAAGCCGCCACCGCTGAAGCCGCCGCCCCCGCCGAACCCCGAGCTGCCGGACGTGCTGCGCGGCGCCGTACGCATCGCCGTGCCCGTCACCGCGGCCATCCGCCCCAGGTTGCCGGTGAAGTCGTGGACGGCGAAGCCGCGCGGATGCCCGCCGCGGTACCAGTCGGGTGGGGTGCGGTAGATGTCGGCGAACGCCCTGGACCAGCCCTTTTCGACACCGAACGCCATGGCATAGGGCAGGAAACGCTCGAACATCTCGGGCGTGCGGATCACCTTCTCGAAACGCGGCTGCTCGACGCGGGTGAGGAACTCGCGGAAGCCGAGAATGGCTTCGAGGCACTGCGTCCCGGCGACGGTCCTGGCCGGCATGACCAGCCCGAAGGCCAGGATGATGCCGCCGGTCAGGAAGCCGGCCAGGATCGCCGGACCCGGCTGCTGGCCCAGAACGCCGTTCAGCCATGCAGCGCCCGCGACCGCGACAATGAAACCGCCGACCAGGGCCAGGACGGCGAAGAACCCTCGCACATGCGATGGGTTGCGCAGGTAGTGGCCGTCCCGGACGAGGGATCGCCTGAGC
>JBFFZF010000082.1:0-19663 GCA_041568755.1 Longimicrobiales bacterium
AGCGTCTCGTATCTGCGTGAGACGGACCGCGTGATCGGCATTGTCGTCGCTGGCGAGGCCGTGGCCATGCCGCTGAACGTGGGCTGGTGGCACGAGATCGTAAACCTGAATTTCGGCGAGACGAGAATCGCGCTGACGCACTGCCCGCTCACCGGCTCGAGCCTGGCCTTCGACCGTTCGCCCGCGAACGGCGCCACGTTCGGCGTGTCCGGGCTGCTGTTCCAGAACAACCTCATGATGTACGACCGGAACCGACCCGAGTCGCTGTGGCCGCAGATGGCGCGCGGCGCACGCTGCGGGGCGAAGGCCGGTACGGCGCTGCCCATGATCGCCGTGCTGGAGTCGAACTGGCGCAGCTGGCGTTCGCTGTACCCGGACACGCGCGTCGTTGCCGCCGACGGATTCCAGCGCGATTACCGCACGTACCCGTACGGCAGTTACGACCAGTTGAACAACGACCAACTGCTCTTCCCCATGGAGAGCGTCGATCGCCGCCGGCCGATCAAGGAACGCGTGCTCGGCGTCCCCGGCGCGGGCGGCGGCCGCGGCGCGGCGTTCCCGTATGGAGCGCTGGACGCGATCGGCACCGTCGCGGCCGTGCACCACGCGGGCGACGGCCGCCCGTTCGTCGTGTTCTGGGATCGCTGGAGCCAGAGCGCGATGGCGTACCGCCCGCGCGTGGGCGAGCAGGAGCTGCAGTTCCTCGTGCGCAACGGCGCGATCGAAGACACGCAGACGGCGTCCGCCTGGGGCGTCGATGGACGCGCGATCAGCGGCACGTTCATGGGCCAGCGGCTCGAGCCCGTCGCCGAGGCCTACGTCGCGTTCTGGTTCGCGTGGGCGGCGTTCCACCCGAACACCGAGTTGTGGAGCGTGAGCAGCTGATGCGAAGCGCGTGGATCCGAGCCGCGATCGGTCTGCTCTCAGCCGTGGCCGCCACACCGGTCGTCGCGGCCGCTCAGGCCGTGTGCAGCGCGCCGCACTCGTCGCCCACGTTGACGCGCGCGGGCATCGGCACGATGCGGCCGGGCCAGGGCTGGGTGCAGGTCTCCCTCTACCACTCGCGTTCGGATGCGTTCTACGACGCGGCCGGCGGGACGCGACCGTTTCTCGCGGACGGCGAGGCGCGCACGTCATCAGCGTTCGTGTCGGCCGCGATCGGCGTGATCGAAGGCATCGAGCTGTGGCTGCAACTGCCCGTGCACCGGCTCGCCTTCGATGACGCGACCGGTGAGCGACGCCGCGTCGGGCTGGGTGACCCGCGCATCTCGGCCCGCTTCGGGACCGCGCTCATCGACCGGCCGGAGATCCCCGTCTCGGTGCGCGCGTCGCTCAAGCTGCCCGGCTCCGACTTCCCCGTCGATCCCAACCTGATCCCGCTGACGGAAGGCCAGACGGACATCGAAGTCACCGCCGAGGCCGGCCAGGCGCTCGCCGGCCAGGCACTGCACATCGTCGGCTGGCTGGGCTACCGCTGGCGCTTCGAGGACGGCGACCGCGCCCGAAAGCCCGGGAACGAACGGTTCGGAAGGCTCGGGCTGGGTGGAAACGTCGGCACCATGCGCTGGGAGATGGCCGTCGAGGCGCTGTCCGGGCTGCCGCTCGAGCAGCAGGGCCTCTCCCTCGAGACGGCGCGCCGCCGGCTCGTGCAGCTGGCCCCGACGATCGGCTGGAACGTGGGCGGCGCCCAGCTCGAAGTCTCCGGACGGCTCAACCTGTCCGGCCGCAACCTGCCGTCCGGGCCATCCCTCCTGGCCGGCGTGCTGATCCCGTTCTCGCTCACCCAGCCGAAGCTGCTCTTCGAGCAGTAGCCGGCACGGCGGACGCGCGCGACCGGGTCACGGCGTCCGCGGCCGTTCTCGCAGCAGCCTTTCCAGCCGCAGCAGGATTGCGTCCACCGTCGCGGCGACCTGCTCCGCGTTACGGATCAGGTCCAGGCCGAGGATGAGCCGCGTCACAATGTGATTCTCGAAGCGGCGGTTCTGGATCAGCGCGCCTATGTCCGTCGAGAATCGCGAGCGACCCAGCGGCTTCATGTTGCTCGCGGCCAGGATCTCCCGGATCGCCGTTTCATCCTGATAGAGCGTGACGAGGTCCCGGCTCCAGTAATCTGCCGCGTACTGCCACGTCAACTGCAGCGAGGTTTGCTCGCGCCCGAACTGCGCCAGTGCGGTGCGCAGCGTATCGTCCCGCAGCAACGTGAGGTTTCCCGAGTGGACGAGGTCATCGTATGTGGCCACGACGGGATCGAAGTGCGACAGCGTCCAGAAGACGTCCAGAAGCTGGTTGACCGAGTCGCGCGAGACGGTGGCGCGGCCGGCCGAGTCGATGATCGAAAGCAGGCGCAGCGCGCTCGCATCGACCCTGCGGTGGCTGGCGAGGATCGAGGCGATGCGTTCCCTGTTGACCAGGAAGTCTCCGTGCAGCGCGCCCAGGTACGCCTGCTCACGGGTGCGGTCGTTGCGATAGTCCCAGGCCGCGTCCGCGCTGAGGGCCAGCAGCACGCCCGCCAGCACCGCCGTCGCCTCGCCGGCCCGGCGCTTCCAGAGGGAGGGCGCAGCCGTCATGTCACCTCGCCTGGACGGTTCCCCGGATGGGTCTCACAACCGGCCGTCGCCGATCGCGCAGCCTGCGAGTTATACGCCGGCCAGACGGTACGCAAGCGGTGCGGGCGGTCGGGCCAACGAAGTTCGCCGGCCCCGCGTCCAGTCTCTATCTTGGCCCGTCGGCCGGCCCTTGCCCCCGGCCGTCCACCTGCCCACCCGGGAAACCGCAGGACGGAGAGACGACCATGCCCACCGGAGAGATGGATCGGCGCGCCACAGGATACAGAGCAGTACCCAGCGGGACGGGCCGCTGTCGGGCCCGAACCGCGCTCGGCCTGGCCGCGGCGACGCTGTTGCCGCTGGCGAGCGGAGCGGCCGGGCAGGCCGCCGGCGCGCAGCAGCAATCGCGCGCGAACTGGGAACTGGCCAACCGGTTCAGCAACGAGGCGGTCGAGCAGGTCATCCACACGACGTCGGTGAACCCGCGCTGGATCGCGGAGACCGATTCGATGTGGTACTTCTGGCGGGATCGCGATGGCGCGCGGTTCATGTTCGTCTTGCCGAAGACGAGCCTGAAGCGGCCCCTGTTCGATCACCGGAGTCTGGCCGCACAGCTCTCGGCGGGCCGCAAGCCGTACGACGCGAACAGCCTGCCGTTCACGAACATCGTGTTCAACGATGACGCCGCGTCCTTCTGGTTCATTGCCGACAGCGTCCGATACCGCTGGCACATGGCCTCGTCGCAGCTGACGGAAGAGCGGCGCGCGACGCGGCAGGACTTCCAGGAGTTCGGCGGGGGTGGCGGTCGCGGCGGGGGTGGCCGGGGCGGCGGCTTCTTCGGGTTCGGTGGTGGCGGCGCGAACTTCCGCAACTGGTCCCCGGACAGCACGGCGTTCGTGTTCGCGCGCGAACACAACCTGTTCCTGGTCGAGGTCGCGACACGCGCCGACACGACCGCGCAGGCGGACACGGTGCAGATCAGCACGGACGGCGAGAAGGACTACAGCTTCGGTGCGCGCGACACGACGCAGCAGATCCAGCAGCAGGAGGAAGAGGAGCAGCAGGGCGGGGGTCGTGGCAACCGTGACCCGCGTGTTCGGGCCAATGTCACGTGGTCGCCGGACTCGCGCGCGTTCGTGGTCAGCCGGAACGACCAGCGCAAGGTGAAGGAGCTGTATCTGGTCAACGTGCTGGCCGGTCCGCGGCCGACGCTGCAGTCGTACCGGTACGCGATGCCCGGTGAGGAGGATGTCGCGCAACAGGAGCTGTGGTCGTTCCGCCGCGGTCAGACGAGCATCGCACCGATGAATGTGGCGAAGTGGAAGGACCAGCGGCTGTTCGACACCCACTGGACGACCGGCTCCGACCGCGTGCGCCTGGTCCGTCGCGACCGGCTGCAGCGCAACATGGAGCTGATCGAATACGATCTTGCCAGCGGCAACATCCGGTCCCTGATCACGGAATCCACGGAGAACGCCTTCCTGGAGCGGCAGAACGTCCGTTACGTGAAGGCCGGCGGTGACATGATCTGGTGGTCGGAGCGGACAGGCTGGGGCCACCTCTACCTGTACGACCACAACGGCACGCTGAAACGTCCGCTGACGGCAGGCGACTGGCGCGTGGAGCAGGTTGTCGAAGTCGATACGGTCCGGCGCGTGCTCTGGTTCGCCGCCGTCGGCAGGGAGCCGGGCGAGAACGTGTACTACCGGCACCTGTACCGCACGAACATCGATGGGCCCGGCTCGCTCACGCTGCTGGATCCCGGTGAAGCCGAGCACAATTCCCAGGTCTCGCCGTCGAAGCGGTTCATTGTCGACAACTACTCGCGCATCGACATGCCGGGCCGGACCGTCCTGCGCAACGAGACCGGCGGCGTCGCACTCGAGCTGGAGGCGGTGAACGTCGCGCCGCTCCAGGCGATGGGCTGGAAGCCGCCGGAACAGTTCGTGGTCAAGGCCGCGGACGGCGTGACGGACATCTACGGCAACCTGTGGAAGCCGTTCGACTTCGATTCGACGAAGTCGTATCCCATCATCGCGCACGTGTACCCGGGACCGCAGACGGAGCAGGTCAGCCTCGCGTTCAGCGCCGGCGGCACGCAGCAGCAGCTGGCGCAGCTGGGCTTCATCGTGATCCAGATCGGCAATCGCGGCGGCAACCCGAAGCGGTCGAACGCATACCACAGTTACGGCTACTTCAACCTCCGGGACTACGGCCTGGCGGACAAGAAAGCGGGCATCGAGCAGCTCGCGGCCAGGCATCCGTGGATCGACATCAATCGCGTCGGGATCTACGGCCACTCCGGTGGCGGCTTCATGACCGCGGCCGCGCTGCTGCTGCCGCCCTACAACGACTTCTTCAAGGTGGGCGTGTCGTCGGCGGGCAACCACGACAACAATGTGTACAACCAGAACTGGAGCGAGCAGCATCACGGGCTGCGCGAAGTGCCGGTCACGGCGGCAACGACTGCCGACGGCCAGCAGGGCCAGCGCGCCGGCGGTGGTGCAGCGCAGGCAGGGCGCGGCGGCCAGGCCGGCCGTGGCGGTGGTAACGCCGCGGCACGCGGCGAGGACGGTCAGGCCGAAGGCCAGGCGCAGCAGCAGGAGACGCGGTTCGAGATCGAGGTGCCCGCGAACCACGAGCTGGCGGAGAACCTGAAGGGCAAACTGCTGCTGGTGCACGGAGACATGGACAACAACGTGCACCACGCGGGCACGTTCCGACTGGTCGAGGCGCTGATCAAGGCGAACAAGCGCTTCGACTTCATGATGCTGCCGGGCAAGGCGCACGGCTTCGCGGATATGCAGCCGTACTTCACGCGCATGATGTGGGAGTACTTCGCAGAGCATCTGCTGGGCGACAACTACCGCGCGGACGCGATCATCCGGTAGGCCGCATCGCGTTCCGTCAGCCCGGACCACCCCGTCGCGATCGCTGCGGCGGGGTGGTTCCGTACCGGGTTCTACATGCTGTAGCGTATGGCGATGGCGCCGCTCCGGGGCCATGCGCAGACGGCATGCCGGCCGTGCGCACAGCGCATGAATCTCCGATGTGCGTCGCGACCGGCGGACTTTGCGGAACGCGCCGTCAACGGTATGGTATCCCCGGACGTCCATCACCGAACGCCAGGTGACGGTAGCCGAGCTTCGAGCCTGGCCCGCCACAGGATATTCCGGCAGCGGCCGCGCCGGGCCGCCGCCGGACCAACGTCGAGAGCCCACATGCGAATCAGCGCGATCCTCGCAGGCCTGAGTGTCATCCTGTTCCTCGATCTACCAGCGGCGGCGCAGGGCGGACGCGGCGGTGGCAGGGGCTCGGTCATCGAGGCGGGCCAGTCGTGTCCGCCGGGCACCACGGAGATCCGGCCGCAGCGCTGCATGGCGCCGGACCTGGGTGCGCCGAGCATCCTGGACTACCGGCCCCGCTCGACGCTGGTCACGAAAGAGACGCCGGTGCCGCGCGCGAAGTACCCGGCGGTCGACTTCCACGGCCATCCCGGTGGCCGCATCGGGTCCGTGGAGGGGCTGACGACGCTGCGCGCCGAGATGGACAGCCTGAACCTGCGCATCATGATCGCGGCGGAGAACATGTCCTCCGAGCGGATCGGGCGGTTGAAGGACCTGCTCGCGCAGGTGCCGGACATGCAGGACCGCGTGTTCGCGTTCACGGGCATCAGTTTCCAGGACGTCGGGCCGGGCTGGGCCGCGCAGGCGGTGGCACGGCTCGAGGCGGACGTCGCGGCGGGCGCGATCGGTGTAGGCGAGGTCTCGAAGGGCTTCGGCCTGTCGGCGCGCAAGGCGGACGGCACACGACTGCGCATCGATGACCCCGAGCTGGACCCGATCTGGGAGGCGTGCGCCCGGCTCGGCATCCCGGTTTTCATCCACACGGCGGATCCACCCGAGTTCTTCGAACCGATCGACTACGAGAACGAGCGCTGGCTGGAGCTGGCGCTGTTCGCCGGACGGCGATACCCGGCGGACCGCTACCCGACGTTCGCCCAGCTGATCGAGGAGCGCGACAACCTGTTCCGCCGCCACCCGAACACGACGTTCGTGACGGCGCACATGGGCTGGCACGCGCACGACCTGCAGCGGCTGGCGAGGCTGCTGGACGAGATGCCCAACGTGCACACAGAGGTCGGCGCCGTGCTCTACGACATCGGCCGTCAACCGCGCGCCGCACGCGAGTTCTTCATCCGCTACCAGGACCGCATCCTGTTCGGGAAGGACGCGTTCCAGCCCGTCGAGTACCCGCTCTACTGGCGCGTCTTCGAGACACAGGATGAGTACTTCGACTACTACCGCGACTATCACGCGTTCTGGAAGATGTACGGCATCGATCTGCCCGACGAAGTCCTGAAGAAGGTCTACTACGCCAACGCAGTGCGTCTGATGCCGGGCCTGCCGCGCACGGGTTGGCCGGAGTGATGTCGTTCGCTGCGGTCCCGGCATCGATGCGTCCTGCGCTGGTGGACGCGGCGTGCGCCGGGCTCCTGACCGGCTTCGTTCTGCTCATCGCATGCGCGCCGGTCGATGCGCCGGCATCGGGCTTCGTGGTCGCCGATTCGGCCGGCGTGACCATCGTCACGAACCACGACGCGGCATGGGCCGCGGGCGGGGCGTGGACCGTCGATGCCGTGCCCGAGCGCACGATCGGCGTCGTCGAGGGCGAGGAGGTCTACCAGTTCTCGGAGATCGGCGCGGCCGCGCGCCAGACGGATGGCGACATCGTCGTCGCGGATGCACGAACGGGCGCGGTCCGGCTGTACGGGCCCGATGGTTCGTGGAAGAAGACGATCGGGCGCGCCGGCTCGGCGCCGGGCGAGTTTCGCGCGCCGCGGGCCCTCGTCATCGGCGCAGCCGATTCGATCCTCGTCTGGGACGAGGCCGCGTGGCGGCTCACCCGTTTCGATGCGGATGGCGAGCTGGCCGCGGTCGAGGCACTGAACCCGATCGCGTTGAGTGAGGCCGTTGCGCCGCCGCTGTACGCCGGTTCGGCCCGTCCGTTGCACGACGGCTCGCTGCTCGTGCGGCTCGTGGAGAAGGCGGCGATCGGGGCGAAGGCCGCCATCGCGAAGGGCAAGCCCGCTGGCGTCCCGGCGCCGGGTGACCGGTTCCGTGCGGCGTCCGGTGCGCTCCTCGTCTCGCCGGATCGCCAGCACGTCGAAGTCATCGCGCACTTCGCCGATGACGAGCAGATCACGGTCGACGCGCCGTGGGGTCTGACGACGCTCACGCCGCCGCTGGCGCGCACGACCGCAGTTGCAGCGCAGGCGGACGGGTCGCGCGTGTGCATCGGGGATCAGGCCGTGGCGGAGGTGCGGTGCATCGTGCCCGGGCAGCTGCCCGTGCACATCCGCTGGAGCCGCGAGCCGGTGCCAGTGACTGACAGGGACGAGGCCGTCACGCAGTGGCGGGAGACGACGCTCGAATCGTGGAGTCTGAAGATCCGACGAGAAGACGCGCGCCGCGTCATCGATCTCGTTCCGGCACCACTCGAGCACCCGCTGTTCCGTTCCCTGTTCCTCGACTCCGCGGGTCACCTGTGGGTCGGGCCCGGGCGCGGGAGGACGGACGCACCGGCGCGCAACGCATTCCTGGTGTTCGCTCCGACGGGCAGGATGCTGGGCACGGTCGACGTGCCCGCGGTCCGCGTGCTGGAGATCGGTGAAGACGTGCTGCTGGGCGTTCGGGAGGATGCGCTGGGCGTTCAGATCCTCGAGGTCTACCGCATCGATCGGTCCACGCCCGGCGATCAGCGGTAGGTCGCCACGACCTCGGCGAGCATCGCCTGCAGTGCCTCTCTCGGGAACCAGCGGCCACGCGCCATGACGCCGGCCGGGTCCCGCAGGTTCCCCACCGAGACCGTCGGATCGGCATCGAACAGGACGAGATCTGCGGCGGCGCCCGTCCGGACCGTGCCCGACCCCTCGGGCGCGCCCAGAAATTCTGCAGCATCGAGGGTCGCGGCGCGCAGCACGGCCTGCGTGGATAGACCCGCGGCCGCGAGCGCTGCGAGTTCTTCATGCAGCGAAAAGCCGGGGACCATCAGCGGATTCGGCGTGTCCGTGCCAGCCAGCACCCGCACGCCGTTGCGCAGCAGCGCGCGCACCATGAGGCGCAGTCGCTCGACGTAGGGGTCGGGCTGGCCGGTACCGGCCTGCGCCGGTCTGCGCAGGGATTGCCACCACGCACGGGTGTCGGGGTTCACGTACTGCAACTCCGGGCCATCCAGCCGCGCCTGCATGGCGGGGGTCTGCAACCTCGTGATGTTCTCGAGGACGACGAGCGTGGGCGTGACCCGGGTCCCGGCCCGCGCGATCGCGCGCGCGGCCTCTTCGATGCTGCTCGAGTCCACGGCGGCGCCGCCGATCGCGGCCATGATCTGCTCGAGATGTTCGATCGAACGCTGTTCCGCGCCGAGCACGCCGGTCAGCCCGACACCGGCAGGGACGTGTCCGGTCAGCGGGACACCGGCCGCGCGGCCGGCCGCGACGATGGCGTCGTATGCGGCGGTCGAGAGCCCGTCGTAGACCTTGAGGAAATCGTAGCCCCGGGCGATCGCGTCCCTCGCTGCCAGCGCGGCGGCCGGACCGTCGGGCACCAGCGCGTGCCGCCAGCGCTGTGCGGAGCCGGCCAGCAGCGTGCTGGACACGTACAGCGTGGGTCCGACGCGCGTGCCGCGTGCGATCTGATCCCGCAGCGCGAGGTGCTCGGCGGAGCCGTTCATCTCGCGGATCGTGGTGACGCCGTTGGCCAGGAAGAGCGGCAGATCCGTCGGATCGGCGTGGACGTGCACGTCGACCAGTCCGGGCATCAGGTACTTGCCCGCGCCGTCGATGAGCACGGCGCCCGCCGGGATGTCCGCGTCCTGCGCCGGCCCGAGCCACTCAATGCGGCCGTCGCGCACGATGACGGTCTGCCTGGGGACTGGCGCGGGCCGGTCCATGGAAACGACCGTCACACCGGTGAAGACCGTGACCGCGGCCCGGGCCTGCGCGACCGCGCACGCGGGCACGAGGGCGAGGCCGACCAGGGCCGCCGAAACGGCGATGCGCGTCCGGATTCCCATCATTCGGGTAAAGTACCTCGTGCTGTAGTACCGTGCCCGCATGAAGTTGGAGGAGCAAGATGATGAGAAGCTTCGCGCTGGTCGCCGCATTGCTCGGCGTCGCCGCACCCCTCGCGGCGCAGGCGGACCACCAGCACTCGCCGTACGCCGGCCGCCAGCCGAGCGGGATCGCTTCGCTGTCGCTCGCGGAACTCGAGGAACTGCGCAGCGGCGCGGGCATGGGCCAGGCCCTGGCCGCCGAGCTGAACCACTACCCGGGGCCGCGCCACGTGCTCGACCTGGCGGACTCCCTCGCGCTGACCACGGATCAGCGCACGGAAGTGGCCGCGATCTTCGAACGGATGCAGGCCGAAGCCCGTGCACTGGGTGAGCGCGTGATCGACGCGGAACGGACGCTGAGTCAGCGGTTCGAGCACGCCCACATCGACGCCACGACGGTCCGTCAGATGACCGCAGCGATCGGTGCTCTGCGCGGCGAACTGCGTGCCGTCCACCTGATCGCGCACCTCGAGGTCACGGCCCTGCTGACGGTCGCGCAGGTCGCGGCGTACGACCGGCTGCGCGGCTACGAGCCCGCGGCGCGGCGCTGAGACTGCAGCGGCGAGCGGAGAACGTGGCGGCTCAGCCGCCGCCCGCGACCGCGCGCGCGACGGTGTCGAGCAGCGCGTCGAGATCCGCTCGCCCGAAAACGCGACCGTTGAAGAAGACCGTGTCGATCCGCCGGGTGTTCGCGATGTCGGCCAGCGGGTCCGCATCGAGCAGGACCAGGTCCGCCCGCTTGCCGGCGACGATCGAGCCGTAATCCTCCGCGACGCGCAGGAATTCCGCGGCCCGGATCGTGGCCGCCGCCAGTGCCTGTGCAGAGGTCAGTCCCGCCTTCACGAGCTCGCCCAGTTCGTCGTGCACGGATGACCCGGGGAAGACGAACGAGTCGCCCGCATCGGTGCCGAGGACGACGTTCACGCCGGCCGCATGGGCCCGGCCGGTGATGGCGAGGCCCTCCGTGTAGAAGCCGCGCACGATGCGGCGGCCTTCGGGACTCGGGTCGAGCGCGACCATGCGATCGGCATCGGCGTTCCACGCGGCCCACATCCCGGCCGGGATGTAGCGCCGGCGAGGATCGTTGCGGAACACGGAATCGTGAGCGAACGCGTCCATCCGGCGCGTCACGTGCGTCGGCACGTACCACGTGCCGTTGCGCACGAACGCCTGGAACACGGTGTCACACAGCGCGGCGTCGTGCTGGTCGACCATCGCACGCATCACCTCCATCGGCGGGTTCTGGGAGCGTGCGGACGCGCGGAATTCCGCGGAGCCGGGAAAGCAGTCGAACAGGAAGTCGCGGGCGTGTTCCAGGCTGCGCAGTCCCCCGTTCGCGACATCCGTCGCGGTCAGGCGGAGCGGGATGTGCCCGCCGACGTCGAGGCCCTGAATCCTCGCCTCGTCCATCAGCCAGCCGAACGCCTCCGGTGAGAGACGGAAGTAGATCTTGATGACATCCACGTCGCGGCCGCGGAACATGCGCACGATCTGGCGGATCTGCACTTCCGTGGCCTGGTAGTCCCACGGCGGATTCACGACGAAGCTGCTCAGTGCGAGAAGACGCGGCCCGAGCAGTCCACCCGCCTCGATGCGCGCCTGCCATTCCCGCATCCGCGCGATGCAGGGGTTGGTCTCGGACGGCGCCGCATCGCAGTCGGAGGCCATGTCGCGTACGCCGGTCACGCCGTGCGCGATGAACAGCGGCATCAGCAGATCGGGCGCCCGTGCAGTGCGCAGATGCACGTGCATGTCCCAGAGTCCCGGGATCAGGTACTTGCCGCTCGCGTCGTGAACCGTGAAACCGTCGGGTACGGTCCCGGCCCGTTCGACGGAGACGATGCGGCCGTCGCGCAGGATGACAGTGCGATCCTCGAGCAGGTCGCCTGTGCGGACGTCCACGACGTTGACGCCCGTGATCGCAAGTCCACGGGCAACCGGTTCCTGGGCCGGCACGGCGGTGGCCGTTCCGAGGATGGCCACCGCGGCGACGAGGTAAGGCACGCGTCCGATCGAAATCATGGTGCCCCTACGTGGCGAGGTCGCGCGCGGTTCCGCAAGCGGTCGACACGCGGCCACGGGCTGGTCGGCCGGGCCGGCGGCGCATTCGTCTGGACGGGCCAGGCGTTCCGGGACATCTTGCGCCATCGTCCTCGGCCTTCGAAGGGAGTCGAGCATGCATGGCATCAACGTCGGCCGCATGATCCTGAGCGGCGCGGTGGCCGGGCTCGTCCTGTGGCTGGCCGAGGGCGGCGCGAGTGTAGTGATCATGGGCGACATGGAGGCCGCCCTGGCCGCGCACGGCCTCTCGATAGAGCTGTCTGCCGGGATCATGGCGATGACTGTCGTGGTCAGCCTGATCGCCGGACTCGTCCTCATGTTCTTCTATGCGGCGATCCGCCCGCGCTTCGGGCCGGGACCGAGGACCGCCGTGATCGCGGCCGTCGCGCTCTGGTTCGGCGGCTATCTGCTTTCGCTGATCGGTTACGGCATGATCGGGCTGTACCCGACGAGGCTGCTCGCGACCTGGGCGACGATCGGCCTGGTCGAGATGATCGTGGCCGCACTGATCGGTGGCGCGCTGTACCGGGAAGCGGGCGCATGAGCCGCGTACGAGCTGCGTCCGGGGCCCGATGAACCGCGTCGGCGGCGCACCCCGGTCCGATCCGCGCCGGTGCCGCTTGCCATCCGCGGTCGCGGCCGGTCTGCTCGCGCTCATGGTGACGGGCGCTGCCGCGCAGGCGCCGGCCGCGGGACAGACGCCTCGCATGTCGCCGTTCGACCTGCGCAATGTGCTCGCGCCCGGCTGGCTGCTCGAGGATCGCAATGGCGATGACGTGCTCGACTTCGTGCGCGGCAGGATCATCCTGCCCGTGGCTGCTGGCGCAGGCGATCTCGTGGTGGCGGCCAACCTCGCGGCACGGCTGGGCTACGAGACGTCCGCCGCGGACCTGGACGTCGCGGCCGGCGATGCCGGCGCGCCGAACGGGTTCGATGTCCCGGTCGTCCTGATCGGGAACGACAACGGAGTGCTCGCGCGGGCCTCCGCGGTCCCGGGTCCGGCCGCCGCGTCGGCGCAGCGCGGCGCGCTGGCGCCGGGCGAAGGCGAGATCGCGTTCATCCGGCCCAACGCCGTCGTCCGTGCGGGTGCCGTCGCGATCACGGGCGGGGATGCGACCGGCCTGATCGCGGCCGGCAACTGGTTCGCGAGCCGTTACCCCGCGATCTGGGGGCTGCGCGGCAACACGCTCGATTCGCTGGCCGCGCGCATGGGCCGGTTCGCTGCGCAGAATGGCGGCAGCGCGGACTCGGTCACGGTCGACCGCGTCCTCATCGCGAACGGCCGGGCCGGTGTGGCGCGCGCCCAGGTGAGCATCGCCGTGGCCGACAGCGCGTCGTTCTCCCGGCTCGTGGCCGCGCTCGAGAACGACTCCATCGCCGCCGGCGCGGCCGCACGCGCGCCGGGCGACACGACGACCGCTGCGGCGCAGCAGGACACCGCCCCACGCCGGCCCCGTATGAGGCGCACCGAGCTCGTGCCGACGGACCTGCACCGGCTGGACGTGGTCGTACGCGCGCCGGGCCGCACCCGTACCGTGCGCATCCTGCCCGAGCGCCCGTGGGCCACACGCGAGGCCAGTGCGTTCAACGCGCCGCCTGCACCCGACTTCTCACTCGCCGAGTTGTACGAGGTCGGCGGGCTGTACCGCGACACGAATCAGGACCTGGTGCCGGATCGCACGGATGCCGTGCTGTCCGTCCACGGTGCAGAGGCTGCGCGCACGCTGCCGCAGCTCGCGCTGCGCGTCGGGCTGGAGACGGCCGGCATGCGGTTCCCGTTCGCGCAGGCCGGCGGGCAGGCGGATGACCCCCAGGCCGCCGCCGGGCTCCCGATCGTCTACGGCATCGGCCACGACCAGACGCGGCGTCTGCTCGACGAGGGCCGGCTGCACGCGTCCCCACGCCCGGGCGAAGGCTTCATCGAGTTCACGCCGCGTGCGTTCAGCGGCCGTCACGGGCTGGTGATCGGCGCAGGCGATGCGGCCGGGCTGGACGCGATCACGGGCTACGTGGCCGGCCGCATGCCGTACCTGCACACGTACGGCAAGGGCAACGTCACGCTCGAGGAACTGCAAACGGAAGTGCGCCGGTTCTTCCAGGTCCGCGAGGCGCCCGGCCAGATCGCGTTCGCCCTGCACAAGCTGGACGCGTGGCTCGAACGCGAGCGGGGCGCAGCCATCGACTCGATCGAGATCGATCTCGACGTCGAGGAGGTGCCGGAGGGACTCGAGGCGTATATCGAGCGACGCGTGCGCCGGCGCTTCCCGGGCGCGCGCGTCCACGTCGGCGCGCACAAGACCGGCTTCGGCGCGGGTCAGACCATCTTCGTGCAGGACTTCACGCTGCCGTGGGAAGTCGACGCGTTCCGCGCCGCCTTCACGGAGACCGCGCTGCCTCGCCTGACCGCAGCCAGCCGGGGTCGGATCGAGGTCCGCGTGAGCGAGTCGCCCGAGGTGCGTGCACAGCTCGCGGAGGAGATCCGGGGCCAGCTGCGTGCGGCCGGCATCGCGGCCGACGCGTTCGACGTGCGCGTGCTGTCCGCGTACAAACAGGGCTACAGCTGGTTGTACGACGCCGTCCTGCCGCAGCTGCGCGGGCGGGGTGTGCAGTCGATCGAGATCCGCTACCACACGCTGGCCGACTCGCGCGAGGTGCGCTGGCAGACCGTCGAGTCGCCCACGCGCTGGCTGCAGGAGCTGTTCCCCGTCGACGCGGTGCTGGCCCGCGAGCTGGGCATCCCGGACTCGGTCATCACCTTCACGCCGACACAGAGCGCGGACCCGATCTACACCGTGATCGCACGTGACGCGCGCGACAACGAACTGCTGCGCGAGACGTTCTCGCCGAAGTACGTCGTACGCCCGTTCTTCGATCTGTTCCCCGAGTACGAGCGCATCCGCGTGACGACCGGCTGGGTCACGGTCGAGAGCGACGGTCAGATCGTGCTGAACCGGCGCATCGAAACGGATCCCGAGGCGTTCTGGAACGTGTTCCAGACGGACACGTACGCGCGCATCATCGAGTACATGATGGACGTGCAGGACGGCCGGCCCTCACCGGGCAATGCGCCCTACTTCGATGAGCTGGTCGTCGACCTCACGCTGTCCGAGCCGAACTACCGGATCGGCATCGACGAGGAAGTCATCTCCTCGACGGAGGCGCTGCACGAGGACATCTACTTCGAGACGCTCACGCTGTTCGATCTGGTCGGCAACCGCTACGGCGTGGGCCCGCTGAGCTACGCCGGCCGTGTGCTGCCATACGTGCGGCCACCGGTCCACGGCAGGCCGGGACGCGCGCGCATCACGTTCACGGGCAAGGAACACGGTGTGCCCCGGCTCGTCCTGGTCACGCGTGAACGGGGCGAGGAGCCGAAGCGGCAGCGCTACGACCTCGATCCGCTGCCGGTCGAGGCGCCGAAGCTGCGCGGCATCACCGTGCGAGCGGGCCAGGAAGGCGTGAGCGAACTGCTGTTCGATATCGCCGCCATCGATTCCATCGATCGGTACGACGAGTACCGGGAACGGGCCAGCGAGGAGCAGATCGACCGGACCGCGCTGCCCGCGACCACGCTCACCGGCATGGTCGCAACGCTGCGCGACCTGCACGCCGCACGCATCCTCGAGGACGCGCTGAGCTGGGACCGCGTCGGCCGGGCCGCGTTCCGCATCGTGCTGCGCGACACGCTGTCAACGTTCCGGACGAGCGCCGAACTGGCGCGCTCACGCAGCCCCGCGTCCACGGTGCGGCCGCCTCTGAAGGACACACGCTGGCGCTGGAACGGCGAGCGCATCGTGCAGTGGCAGACGCCCATCCCGCCCATCGAGAGCGACAGTCTGCTGGGCCGGCTGGCCACGTTCCCCGGCGTGCACGCGTACCGGGTCGGCGAGAGCTTCCTGGGCCAGACCGTGTGGGCCGCGGACTTCCTGCCGCCCCACGAGGCGCGGTACATCTCGCAGGCCAAGCTGAACGCGCTCAAGCCTACGCTCATGCTGTCGGGCCGGCAGCACGCGAACGAGGTGTCGAGTACCAGCCACGTCCTGCGTTTCGGCGAAATGCTGGTGACCGACACGGCGTGGGCCCGGCTGCTCGAGAAGGTCAACGTCGTGCTGCACCCCATCACGAACCCGGACGGCGCGCGACTGGCCGTCGAGATGCAGGAGGAGAATCCGGACTTCATGCTGCACGCCGGCTATCTGGGTGCGCTCGGCGTCGACATGACCGCGGGCGGCAACACGGACGACCCCATCTATCCCGAGAGCCGGGTCCGGCCCGAGCTGCAGGCCACGTGGCTGCCCGACATCTTCATGAACCTGCACGGGTACCCCAGCCACGAGTGGGTCCAGCTGTTCGCCGGATACGCTGCGTGGGTGCGCGGCCGGACCGGCACGCAACGGACGTGGTGGGCGCCGCGCGGCTGGTTCGTGCCCGGCTTCTCCTGGGTCGATGATGCGCGCTACCCCGGCATCCGGACGGCGCAGTTCGCGATCCTCGATTCGATGGCGGCCGCGATCACCTCACTGCCCGAGGTCGAGGCGATGAACCGGCGCATGTACGCCCGCTACCAGAAGTACGGCAGGCAGGATGTCGAGAACTTCCGCGAATACTTCCACAACGGCATGCTCATCTACATGGCGCTGCGCGGGCGCGATGCCACCGGCCAGGGCGTAAACAGTCCGCGCATCACGTACTTCAGCGCGACGACCGAGGCGCCCGACGAGACCGCGCGCGGGGACTGGCTCGAGCTGGTCGCGACCGCCGGGCTCGCACACACGTCGGCGCTGCTCCGCTACCTCGCCACGGGCGTGAATGAGATCACGCGCGAGTCGAACGAGTACGAGCAGTTCGTGACGCGGAGCGTGGCGAGGAAGAAGCCGGTCGTGCCGCCGGCGGACAGCGTCCGCGCCGGCGGATCTCGTTAGCCAGCGCGCTACCGGGGCGCACGCGCGGCTCGGGAGGGCTCCAGCAGATTTCGCAGAACCGCCTGGGCGGCGCGCACGTCGGCGTCACCGCGCAGCAGAAGCGCAAGCGCCGCATCCTCGCCCCAGCGGACTTCAGCCGCGCGTGCTGCCAGCATGCGGGCGACCGTCGCCCGGGCTTCCGCGCTGCCCGCATTGTCGCGCGGCACCTCGAGTCGGGCGAGCAGCGGGATCAGCAGCCGCTCCGCCCATTCCGCCTCCGCCGCCGCCCACGCGGCCCGCGCGTCCGGCGTTCCCTCCAGCGTCGCGGCCACGCTGTCGGCCACGGCCCGGGCGGCACCGCCGGCCAGCGCGCGCGTCCACCATGCCGGCAACGCCATGGCCGGCACCAGGACGTCCGGCACGATGCCGCCGGTCCCTTCCTCGCCGTCCGACGGATCGGCGTACGCTTCCGGTGATCTCCCTCGATAGTCCCGCTGCAGGAGTCGGCCGCCCGGGCTGTACACCCGCGCGATGGTGAGCCACATCACATCGCCGGACCTGAGAAGGAAGGGCGCCTGCACGAGAGCCTTGCCGTACGTGCGTCGACCCACGATGGTCGCGCGCCCATGATCCTGCAGCGAGGCGGCCACCGCTTCCGCGGCACTTGCCGTGCCCCTGTTGACCAGCAACGCTATCGACAGCTCGTGAAACGGACCGCGGCGGCGAGTCGAGTACGCCTGATCGGTTTCTCCCTTCCGACCATCGGTGCGGAACACCAGCACGTCCTTCTCGAGAAACAGCCCGGCCACGTCGACGGATGACGCCACAGGCCCGCCGGGATTGTCGCGCAGGTCGAGAATGATCCCTGAAGCATGCCGCGAACGCAGCTCCTTCACGGCGCTCTCGAGCTCACGGTTGGCGTTCTGCGTGAAATGAGACAGCTGAACGTAGCCGATGCCATCGGACAGCATCTGCACACCGGTGACCGCTTCATTGCGGTACGTCTCGGTGCGGAACTGGAGGCGGAACGTGTCCGGCTGGGCGCGCAGGCCGCGCTCGACCGTGAGCGTGACGTTCCGGCGCTCCGTTCCGCTCAGACGCAGCTCGACTTCGAACGCGCGCTGACCTGCGGTGGTCGTGTCGTTCACGGCCCGGACGCGATCGCCCGCGCGCAAGCCGTGCCGACCCGCTGCGCCGCCGGGCAGCACGGACAGGACGATGATCTCACCGTCCGCCTCCGTCAGCGACAGGCCGGCCGTCGTCAAGTTGCCCGATTCGATGGCGAGCAAAAGCTCGAAGTCGGCAGCCGGCATGAAATAGCTGTGCGGATCCAGAGAGCGCAGGATCCCGTTGATGGCCGCGTGCGTGAGCTGGCCGTAACCGACGGAATCCACGTAGTTCGCCCGCACCAGGTTGAGCGCTTCGGTCAACTGCTGCAGCTGCTCGTAGGCGGTCTGCGCGCGGGTCGGGCTGCCGGGCACCGAGAGCAACAGTGCCGCGACAAGCAACCTTGCCCTCACACGCCCCCCAGCGCCCGGAGCCTCGCCTGCGCGACCGCCCGCACCGCATCGCTGCGGCTTACCCGTTCCAGGAATCGCGTGTACTGGAGAATGGCCCCGGCCGTATCACCGCGCAGCTCGGCGGCGCGCGCGAGGTCGTAGTGCGGCGCGGCAAAGACAGACTCGAGGTCGGCCGCCGCCTCCAGCTCGGCCACGGCCTCGTCGAGCCGCCCGGCCTCCAGCAGCGTATGACCGTAGACGTACCGGGTCCAGGCATCGTCCGGTTGCACGTCGACCGAGAGCTTGAACGAGTTCAACGCGGTGAGGGTGTCGCCGTCGAGCAGCGCGAGCGAGCCCATGCGCATGTGCGCCGGATAGAACGCCAGATCGCTCAGGAGCGCACGGGCGTACGCCTCGCGGGCGCTGGTCGGGTCGCTCTTCCTCTCGTGTACCCAGCCGATCGCGTACTCGTAGCTGGCGCTCGACTGGTGCGCATGCGCCAGCTGGTCCCGGCTCTGCTTCTCCCGGTCCGCCAGAGCCTCCCGCAACGTTTCGAGCGTGCCGTCGAGGTCACCGTTCTGATAGAGTGCGAGCGCGAGATTCCAGCGTGCCGACGCGCGGTCCCTGCTCCTCCTGACCGCGCGGTTGAGCAGACCGATCGCATCGGAGAACCGGCGCTCCGTGTAGGCCAGCCAGCCGTTCAGCTCGGGCCCCTGATCTCTCAGGTAACGCTGCAGCGCGTACTCGAGGTCCGGCGAGGCCGCATCGTGGGGGCCGAGCATGCGGACCATGAGTTCCTGGAGGTAGGCGTCGAACAGGACGCGTTCGTAGGGCCAGAACTGGAACGGCCGGAGCGTCATTGCTTTCCAGTAGAGCGAGTCGAGCGCCACCATCTCGTCCGACCGCAGTTCCCTGGGATTGCCGCCCATCCATTTCACGAGGCGATCGGGATTGGCGAGCAGGTGCGCGGCGAACCGGCCGTACAGGGGCTCGGCCGCGCCCGGAGCCAGGCGCGAAGCCCAGAAGAAGGCCTGCTCGGCCCTGCCGGGGTCGGTCCGCAACTGGGCGTCGCCCAGCCGCATGTAGACGATCGGGTCACTCGTGTCCGCGACGGCCGGCAGCTCCGGCCGTTCGAGATCCTGGGCGCCGCCAGCGGCGGGATAAGCGACCAGCAGTAGAATCGACGACGCTGCGCCGACTGTGCACCTCCCCAGCCACGCAGCTCTCTCCGTGTTGCGCAGGATCGCCATCAGAGCCTCCGGAACCTTGCAGGCCATCATCGGGGAACGCGTATTTTTTCCGCGTTAGCGGCCACACGCCCTCGTTAGCACGCGGGGCGAGCCCGCGGGCAGGCGAGCGGTGAGGGTGTGCGGTAGATTGCACAGCGACGGCGTCGAACGATCGAGGCGCGAGGTGCGTGTTGAGCGGCTGGCTGCGAAAACTGCGCGGGATTCTGGGACTGGGCCTGGTCTGGGCAGGAGCGTGGGCCATCCTCTTCGCGATGATTTCCGTGGTCGTCGGCATCATCCACCCGCCGAGCATC
>JBFFZF010000083.1:0-19550 GCA_041568755.1 Longimicrobiales bacterium
GCGGTCGATTGCCGCATGCGCCCTTCTTTTCGACGGGGCCCGGTCGTATCCGGGCCGCGGCGGTGGGCGAGATCAGAGGCCGAGCCGGACGCCCACGCGGACCAGGTTGTGGTTCGCCGTGTTGCTCACGATGGTCGGGTCCTTCTCGTGGAAGACCCACCACTGGCCGTAATCCGCGAACAGCCGCAGACGCGCCTGCAGCCGGTACTCGAGACCGGCGGCGAGCTGCAGCGCGGGATCGAAGTCGTAGCCGTCCTCGAGGTCCGGATCGTCGAGGTCCCAGGCGAAGACGCCGGCGCCGGCCGACAGGTAGAAGCCCAGCAGCCCGCCGCCTTCGAGGCGGGTCGACGCCAGCGCCGAAAGGATGCGGGCTTCACCGCTGCCTTCCGGCGCGCCGGCGCTGCGTGCGAACCTCTCGTAATTCGCCTTGCTCAACAGCACGTCCACACCGACGACCGGACCGCTCTGTCCGAGGGCGCGGTGCACACCTGCGCCGAACGAGAAGGCGCCATCGAAGCGGTAGAAGGCGTTGGGCCCTTCCTCGGAGAAGCCGCCGATATCCGCGAAGCCGCCCAGCCAGCCGGTGAACCAGGTGCGGGGCGTGGCCTCCTGCGCGGTCACGGGCCCGGCTGCCAGCAGACTCAGCATGGCCATGGGCAGGACGGTCGCAAGGGAGCGGCGGAGTGCGTGCCGGCCGGAGGGCCGGAACAGCGGTTGCAGCAATCTCATCGGCCTGCGCAGGGTGGTCATGGATTGGGTGTGCGGATAAGTTCAGGCCGGAATCTACCGCGACATCAGGACAGGGGGCAAGCGACGCGAACCATGGCCGCAGACCGTTCGCAGGACCAGCGGCTGACGGAAGGGCGCAATCCGTCGAGCGCCCGGATCGACCAGCTCGCAACGCTTGCGATCGTCGATCTCATCGGTTCCGAGGATGCGCTCATCGCGGAGGCCGTGCACGAGCAGCGCGAGTCGATCGCACACGCGGCCGACCTCGTGGTCGACACGTTCCGGCAGGGCGGCAGGCTGTTCTATGTCGGGGCCGGAACGTCCGGTCGCCTGGGCGTGCTGGATGCGGCGGAGATGCCGCCCACGTTCGGGACGCCGCCCGAAATGGTGCAGGGCATCATGGCGGGCGGGCCCGCGGCGCTGGTGCGCTCCCATGAGGGCGCCGAGGATCGGACCGACGAGGCCGAGCGCGACATCGACGCGGCCGGCATAGGTAAACACGATTTCGTGCTGGGCATCGCGACGTCCGGCACCACGCCGTATGTGCACGCCGCGCTGGCCCGGGCCCGACAGCGCGGGGCGCGGACGGGCTTCCTGCTCTGTACCGAACCGTCCCCCGAACTCGTGCGCCGACACGATGTCGTCATCGCGCCGCTCGTCGGGCCGGAAGTCGTGACCGGCTCGACGCGCATGAAGGCCGGTACCGCGACGAAGATGGTGCTCAACACGATCACGACGGCCGCCATGGTGCGCATGGGCAAGGTGTATGGCAATCTCATGGTCGATCTGCAGATCACGGCGCGCAAGCTGCGCCAGCGCGCCGAGCGCATCCTGGCGCAGGTCCTGGGGCTGTCGTCCGCGGACGCGGGACAGCTGCTCGATGCCGCGGACGGGCAGGTGAAGACGGCGATCGTGATGCACAGGCTCGGGCTGGACGCGGCCACGGCACGGGACCGGCTGCAGGCCGTCGACGGCGTGCTGGCCCGCCTGATCGGCGAACCGGTCGAGTGACGTGCTCGTCATCGGACTGATCTCCGGCACGTCGCTCGACGGGATCGATGCCGCACTCGTGCGCATCGAAGGGCCCCTGACCGGGCCGGACTGGTCGCTCGTCGCGTTCCGCACGACGCCTTACACGAACGCGCAGCGCGATGAGATCCATCACGCGATTCTGCGCGGCGGCGCCGCGGCGCTGTGCCGGCTGCACGCGCGGCTGGGCGAATGGTTCGCCGTTGCCGCCCTGGATGTGTGCGTGGCGGGAGGCGTCGAGGCGCGGGACGTTTCGTGGATCGGCTCGCACGGGCAGACGGTCTGGCACGAGCCGCCTGCGCAGGGCCGGCGCGGCTCGACACTGCAGCTGGGCTGTGCCGCCACGATCGCCGAGCGCACGCGCATGAACGTGGTCAGCGATTTCCGCTCGCGCGACGTCGCGGCCGGCGGTCACGGCGCACCGCTGGTCCCCTGGGTCGACCGGCTCCTGTTCGCGGAGCCGGATCGGACCCGCATCCTGCTCAACATCGGCGGCATGGCCAATCTCACGCGGGTGGGACCGCGCGGCGTGGATCAGCCACTGCTCGCGTTCGACACGGGTCCCGGCAACGCACTGCTCGACGGTGTCATCGAAGCGGCGACGAACGGGCGCGCGACGTTCGATCGGGACGGCGCGCGTGCGGCTGCGGGCAGCGTGGACGAGGCTCTGCTCGAGGAACTCGTCGACCACCCGTACTTCCGCGAGCCGCCACCCAAGTCGACAGGCCGCGAGATGTTCGGGCGACCGTTCGTTGCGGAGCTGCTCGAGCGCGTGCGGCCCGCCGGCGACAGGGCGTGGAACGACCTGATCGCCACCGTCACCGCGTTCACGGCGCGCACGATCGCCGACGCGATCCGTGCGTGGGCGCTCGACGGCAGTGTGCGTGAGGTCGTGGTGACGGGTGGTGGCGCGAGCAACCCGACGCTGCTCGGCATGCTCGCGACGCGGCTGGCGCCGCTGGCCGTGCGTTCCGGGCGCGATGTCGGGATCGAGCCCGACGCGAAAGAGGCCATCGCCTTCGCGGCGCTGGCCTGGGCCCACGCGATGCACCTGCCCGGCAATGTACCGGAAGTGACCGGCGCGAGCGGGCCACGGGTCCTGGGCGCGGTGACGCCGGCATGATGCGAACCTGTCGAGCGCGCACGGTGAGGCCCTGATGCAGCCGGCCCGACTGCTCATGCCCGCGCTGCGCTGGGACGAGCGCAGCGGATTCGCTCACGAGGCGGAGCGCATCGATGCCGCACTTTCGCTCGGCGTCGGCGGGTTCGTGCTGTTCGGCGGGGAGGCGGAGGCGGTGCGCGAGCTGACGGCGAGCCTGCGCGCGCGATGTGCGCATGCGCTGCTGCTGGCGAGCGACCTCGAGCGCGGGGCCGGACAGCAGTTCCGCGGGGCGACACAGCTCCCGCCGCTGGCTGCGCTGGGCGCGCTGGACGATCTGGCCGCGACGCGTCAGGCCGCGGCTCTGACCGCCCGCGAAGCGAACGCGTTGGGCATCAACTGGATCCTGGCCCCGGTCGCCGATCTCGATCTCGAGCCGCGCAATCCGATCATCGGGACACGCGCGTTCGGCCCGGATCCGCTGCGCGTCTCGGCGCACGTGAGCGCGTGGATCGAGGGCTGTCGTTCCGAGGGCCTGCTTTGCTGCGTGAAGCACTTCCCCGGGCACGGGCGCACCACGGAGGACTCGCACGAGCGCCTGCCCCGGGTGAGCGCGTCGCGCACCGCGCTGGACGTGGATCTCACACCGTTTCGCGCGGCCGTGCTGGCCGGGGCCGACGCGGTGATGACCGCGCACGTGGCGTTTCCCGCACTCGACGCGGCGGACCGGCCGGCCACGCTGTCGCCCGCGATCATCGAGAATCTGCTGCGCACCGACCTGGGCTTCGAGGGCCTGGTCGCGACCGACGCGTTCAACATGGGCGGGGTGCAGGTCGCAGAAGGAGAGCCGGCCGCGGCCGTGGCCGCGATCGCCGCAGGGTGCGACGTCATCTGCTATCCATCCGACGCCGCCGCGACGGCGGCCGCGCTCGATCGCGCACTCGGACACATCCTGCCGCGTCCGCGCGTGGCTCGGGCGATCGGCCGGGTCAACAGTGCCGCGGCCCGATCGAGCGTTGCGGAAGATGCGAGCGTGGGGCGCCCGCACGATCAGGCGTGGGCGCTCGGACTGGCGGTGCGCTGCATCGGCACGACGCGCGGCGATGTGGATTGCGACCGCGTGTTCGATCTGATCACGATCGACGATGATCTGGGTGGCCCGTTCCCGGCACCCTCGCGCAAACCGTTGCTGACGGCGCTCCAGGCGAACGGCTTCGAGCCGCACGCGCAGGACCATGACCACGCGCGCACGGCGCTCATCGCGCTGTACGCCGACATCCGCGCATGGAAGGGCCGGCCCGGCCTGTCGCAGCGGGCCAGGGAGCAGCTGGCCGCGGCGCTCGGCGCACGGCCGGACACTCCGGTGCTGCTCTTCGGTCATCCGAGACTGGCCGCGGAAACGACCGCGCAGACCGTCGTGTGCGCCTGGGGCGGGGAGGCCATCATGCAGCGCGCGGCGGCCCGCTGGCTGGCGGACGCCACGATGCCGCCGTCCGCGGCGTGACCGCAGAGCGCCGGTACGCGATGGCGGGGTCCGCGAAGCGGAGCCGGTCCGGGCGCACGGGAGGCCGCCACCTGAACGTGCGCACGGTCGATTCGGCGGCGACGCGGGCCGCCCGATTCGCCCGCGCCCGCGCACCGATCGTCGCGGTCGGGCTGGCCGCGGCACACCTCATTCTGTCGCTGCTGACGTTCCAGCCGCAGCCCCACACGGGCGGCGACAACGCGGCTTACCTTTCCCTCGGGACGGCGCTGCTCGAAGGGCGCGGCTACGTGACGCTGTACGACCCCGTCGCGCCCGCACACACGCAGTATCCGCCCGTCTTCCCCGCGATTCTGGCCGGCGCGCTGGCCGTCGGTCTGACGCCGTGGGCGTCGCTGAAAGTGCTCCTGTCGGTCTTCTCGGCGCTGGCCGTGGCCTTCGCCTACCTGTGGATCCGACGCCGGCGACGGCCTGCGCTGGCGCTGGGTGTGGGCGGCCTGCTGGCGCTGAGTCCGGGCGTCCTCGAGCAGGGCCACTGGATCCTGTCGGATGTCCCGTTCTGGTGCTTCACGATGGCGGGGCTGTGGGGGTTCGAGCGATTGCCGCGCGAGCGCCGGGCCACGTACGCGCTCGGCGTGCTGGCCATCGTGCTGGCGTATTTCACGCGCTCCGCGGGCCTGCCGCTCGCGCTCGCCGCTGCCGGCTGGCTCACGCTGCGTCGCCGCTGGCGACAGCTCGCCGGCTTCGCGGCGCTGCTCCTGCCGCTGGCCATGCTCTGGTGGCTGCGCGCCCGGCAGCACGGCGGCATCGACTACGTCTCCCAGTTCTGGTACGTGAACCCGTACGCGCCCGACCTGGGCCGCATCGGTGCGCTGGATCTGTTCGACCGGATGGCGGAGAACGGATCGAAGTACGCACGCATCCACCTGCCGATCCTGCTGACCGGCGCCGCACGACCCCTCGCGATCGCCGCGAGTTTCGGTGTGCTCGGTTTCGGCTTCTATGGCTGGCTGCGGCGCGCGCGCCGGCCGGGCATCACGGAGCTGTTCCTGCCTCTCTATCTGGGTCTGCTGCTCATCTGGCCGGCCGTCTGGTCCGGCGAACGGTTCCTGCTTCCCGTGCTGCCGGTGCTGCTGTACTACGCAGGCGATGGCCTGGTGCGCGCAGGCTGGCTCGCGCGCCGGCGCAGCGGGTTCGCAGCGGCGGCGGTGGCCGGTGCAGTCCTCGTCGTGCTGGCGCTGCCGCAGCTGGCCATGGCCGTCACGCGCAGCGGCGACTGCATGATCGAGTACCGGATGGGCAACCGGTACGCATGCCTGCACCCGGCGTGGCGGGACTTCTTCGGTGTCGCGGAGTGGGCGGGCGCGCAACTGCCTGCCGACGCGGCGGTGCTGTCGCGGAAACCGTCGCTGTTCTGGGCCATCGCGGGCCTGCCCAGCCGCAGCTACCCGCTGTCGCCGGAATTCGCTGCGTTGCTCGAGACGGCGCGCGCGGCCGGCGCGCGCTACATCGTACTCGATCATCTCGATGGCCTGTCGCAGGCCTATCTGGGACCCGCCATCGCACAGCGGCCCGGCTCGTTCTGTCTGCTGTACCGCTCGGCACGCGATGGCACGGCCGTACTCGGTCTGCTGGACGACGCGACGGATCCGCCCGCCGTGCACGACGCCGCGGCCGTCCCGGGCGCGCAGATCACGATCCGGACCTGCGGGTCCGGCTGGCTGCGCGAGGACGCGCGGGGCGCACGCTGATGCACACCATCGACTGGGTCATCGTCGGGCTCTACATGGCGGCCACGCTGTCCGTCGGCCTGTGGCTGTCGCGAAGAGCTTCGAAGAACATCGTCGAGTTCTTCGTGGGCGGGCGCTCGCTGCCCTGGTGGCTGGCCGGGACGTCCATGGCTGCCACGACGTTCTCGATCGATACGCCGCTCTACGTGGCGGGCGTGGTCGGGACGCGCGGCATCGCCGGCAACTGGGAGTGGTGGGCGTACGGCTTCGCCCACGTCATCATGATCTACATCTTCGCGCGGCTGTGGCGGCGCGCGGAGATCGTGACGGACAACGAGCTCACGGAGATCCGCTACGGCGGCCGGCCCGCGGCGACGCTGCGCGCGGTGAAAGGCTTCCTGTTCGCGGTCGTGATCGGGTCGATCGGCACCGGCTACGCCATGCTGGCCATGGTCAAGGTCGTGGACGCGCTGGGCGTCTTTCCCAGCCTGGGGCTCGACCTCGGGGAGACTGGCAAGCTGTGGGCGATCCTGGCGGTCAGCGCGCTGGTGCTCGTCTACGCCGGTGTGGCCGGCCTGTGGGGCGTCGTCGCGACGGATTTCTTCCAGTTCTTCCTGGCGCTGGCCGGCGCGATCATCGTCGCCGTTTATGCCGTGAGTCACGTCGGCGGACTGGGCGCGATGCAGGAGCAGGCGCAGGCGCTCACGCAGTTCGACGTGCTGGCATTCACGCCGTTCACGTTCGGCGAGGGCGGAGCGTTCGGGCTCATCGGGTGGTCGAAGGCCGCCGGCATTTCCGCCGCCACGTTCTTTGCCTACGTGACGATCCTGTGGTGGTCGTTCCGCCGCTCGGACGGCGGCGGTGAGTTCATCCAGCGGCTGTCCGCGGTGCAGTCGGAGCAGGACGCCGAGAAGGCAGCCTGGTTCTTCAACATCATGCACTACGTCGTGCGGACGTGGCCGTGGATCATCGTCGCGGTCGTCGCGCTGGTCGTGTATCCGGACATGCAGGACCGCGAGCTGGGCTATCCGCGGCTGATGCTGGACTTCCTCCCGGTCGGCGTGCTCGGTCTGGTCGTCGCGTCCCTGCTGGCCGCCTTCATGAGCACGGTCTCGACGCTGATCAACTGGAGCGCCTCGTACATGACGAACGATCTGTACGGGCGCTTCGTGCGGCCGGCTGCTTCCCAGAAGGAGCTGGTCCTGGCCGCGCGGGTGGCGTCCGTGCTGGTCACGGCCATCGCCGGGTTCACGGCATTCCACGCGTCCAGCATCGCGACGGTCTACCGCCTGATCCTGGCCGTGGGCACGGGGCCCGGGCTCGTGCTCATCCTGCGCTGGTTCTGGTGGCGGGTGAACGCCTGGGCAGAGTTGTCCGCGATGCTCGCGGGCTTTATCGTCGGATTGCTGACATCCGTGAACAACCCGGTCTTCAACCTGCGCATCGATGATTTCGGGGTCCGCCTGATGGTCACGACGGCGATCAGTCTGGCCGTGTGGTTGCCCGTCATGCTGCTGACGAAGCCCGAATCCGACGCGCAGCTGGATGCCTTCTACCGGCGTGTCCGTCCGGGCGGGCCAGGCTGGCGGGTCCAGCGGGAACGCACCGGGCTCGCGCCGGCACAGGACCTGGGCCGGGACATCCGTCGCGTCGGGGCCGCCATGCTCATCCTGTTCGGATTGCTGTTCGCGATCGGCAGCCTGCTGTTCGGTCAGTGGACCAAGGCGCTCGTGCTGCTGGCGATGAGTGCGGCCGGTTTCCTGTGGATTCGTCGCATCTCCGTGAAGCCGGTCACCATCGCGTGCGCGCTGGCCCTCGTCGCCGCGGGCTGTGGCACGTCCGGCGGCCCGCCGCCACGGAGCCCGGCGCTGGCCCCGCCGACACCAGGCGAGTCGCCGTCGACCGAACTGCCGATCGTGCCGTTCTCCGATGGCCCGCTGCGCATCGACGTGGTGTATCCCCTGGCGGACGCGCCCGTCGCGGCGCCCGACTCGACATTCATCTTCGGTTCGACCGGCTCGGGCAACGCCCGGCTGACCATCAACGGAGCACCCGTTCCCGTCGCGCTCAACGGCGCGTTCCTCGCCTTCCTCCCGGTGCCGACCGATGGCGTGTACCGCATCGCGGCGACGCGCGACGGCGAGACGGTACGGTCGGAGCATCACGTGCGCGGGCCCGTTGCGCTCGCTGGCCCGGCGACCGGGGCACGCATCGCGGCCGGCAGCATTCGGCCGGACGTCCCGCTCGTGCTGCCGCGCGGCGAGTGGGTCGACATCAGTTTCGTGGGTGCGGCGGGCGGTCGGGCGCGCGTCCGGCTGCCGGACGGCGCGACCGTCGAGATGCGTGAACAGCCGGTCCGCACCGGCGCGACCGTGGAGGCCGCCGATTTCTCCGTGTCGCTCGCGGCCGGCGGCACGCTGCAGGGTATGGCCCGCTACAGCGCGGCCGTGGCGGCGCAGGCGTGGGCACCGACCGACACGTCACGCGCGCAGACGGCCCTGGCCAGCGCGTTACGCTTACCCGCCGGGCCGCGCCCGGCGCCGGCGTCCGTCGAGCTGGTGATCGGCAACGATACGTCGCGCGCCCTCCTGCCCGCGCCGCTCGTTCTCCTGCCGACCGACCGACCAGTGACCGCGACGGTGCAGCCCCCGGACGGCGCGCCACACGACTGGACCGCGCGCGGCCGGCCCGGCCTCGGCGGGCCATTCCACTGGTTCTTCCCGCCCGGCACCCGCCTGCGTGTGGACGGCGAACGTGGCAGTCAGCTGCGCGTCCGTCTGGGGGGCGACGTCTCGGCCTGGATCATGGCCGCCGATGTCCGCATCGACGCGCCGGGTTCGCCGGTCCCGCGCGCCGGCATCAGCGGCGTTCGGTCGACGCCGGACTCCGCGCACATTGACGTGCGCATCGCGATGACCGAACGACTCCCGTTCCGTGTCGACGCACAGGCACAGGCGATCGACATCGAGGTCTACGGTGCGACGAGCGAGGTCAATTTTCTGCAGTACGGCCGGCTCGACCCCTTCATCGAGCGGGTGGCATGGAGCCAGCCGGCGGATGATGTGTTCCGCGTCCGGGTCGACGTGCGCCAGCCGGTGTGGGGCTGGCTCGCGTTCTATGATGAGACTGGATCGCTGGTCGTACGCGTGCGCCGGCCGCCGCCGATCGATGCGGACCGGCCGCTGGCCGGCATCCGCGTCGCCGTGGATCCGGGCCATCCGCCGGGCGGCGCGACGGGCCCGACGCGTTTCACGGAGGCGGAAGCCAATCTCGGCATCGCGCTCGAGCTGCGTCCGCTTCTGGAGCGGGCCGGCGCGACCGTTCTGCTGACGCGCACGGACGCGTCACCGGTCGAACTGGGTTCACGCCCGCGTACGGCCACGGAGTGGAACGCCCACCTGCTCGTATCGGTGCACAACAACGCGTTCCCGGACGGCGTGAACCCGTTCGTGAACAGCGGGACGAGCGTCTACTACTACCAGCCGCAGTCGGTGGAACTGGCGGCCGCCGTGCAGCGGGCACTGCTGGAGGCACTGGGGACACGCGACATCGGCATCGGCCGCGCCGATCTCGCCGTGGTCCGCCCGACATGGATGCCGGCGATCCTGTCGGAAACACTGTTCCTGATGATCCCGCGGCAGGAAGCCGCGCTGCGCGATCCGGCCGTGCAGGCCGCGATCGCGCGTGCCCATCTGGCCGGGATCCAGGCGTTCCTGCGTGCGCGGGCCGGCCGCGGCGCAGCCCGCTGAGCCGTCTCTGGTGGACCGGCGCGGACGCCGGTAGCTTCGGCCTCCCGATGCGAACCGTGCGTGAAGATTCGACGAACCGGAAGAGTCGCCGCGTGATCCGCCGAAGCGGCGTCGCTGCGGGTCTGCTGGCGGCCGCGCTGGCCTCGCCGCGCGCGGCCGCGCTCGCGCAGCTGCCGCCGGCCGCGGACTGGAAGACGATCGAAGCCGAGCACGTGCGCGTGACGTACGGGCCCGGCCTCGAGGCGCTCGCGCGCCGCGCCGCGGTCACCGGCGAAGAGACGTGGGCCCTGCTGGCCGCGTCCGTGACACGCGCGCCACGCGGCAAGGTCGACATCATCCTGGCGGACAACGTCGACTTCTCCAACGGATTCGCCTCCGTTTTCCCGTCCAACCGCATCACGATCTACGCCCAGCCGCCGGTCAACGACGAATCGCTGGCGTACAGCGGCTCGTGGATCGACCTCGTGGTCTCGCACGAGCTGGCCCACACGTTCCACCTCGATCGTGTGGGAGGGTTCGGCGCTGCGCTGCGCAGGGTGTTCGGCCGGCTGCCGCTGCTCTGGCCGATGTTTCCCGCAGTCGCCACACCCGGCTGGAACATCGAGGGGCTGGCCGTGCTGGTCGAATCCTCATTCACGGGGTACGGCCGCCTGCATGGCAGTTTCCACGAGATGGTCGTGCGCACCGCCGTTCTCGAGGACCGCTTCGAGCGGATGGACCGGCTCAACGAATCCTCGCCCATCTGGCCGGGCGGACAGCGCATCTACATCTACGGGTCGCTGTTCCTGCACTGGCTGGCCGAGCAGCACGGGGACGAGGTGAACGGTGCGCTGGTGGACAGGACGGCGAGCGCGTTCCTGCCGCCCTTCCTGTTCTTCGATCGTGTTGCGAAGCGCACGTTCGGCCGCAGCTTCGACGAGGCGTACGCCGACTGGCACCGTGCCTTACAGGCGCGTTACGGACAGCTGGCCGATTCGCTGCGTGCCGCGGGTCTGACGACGAGCGAGCGCATCACGACGCACGGGCGCTGGGCGGTCTACCCGCGGGTGTCGCCGGACGGCCAGCACATCGCCTACACGGCCGAGGACGGCGCGAACGTGCCGCACACGCGCGTGATCGAGATCGCCACAGGCCGCGTCGTCCGGGAGCACCGCAGCAACGGGGTGGGCGTGCACGCGTGGCTGCCCGATGGCCGGGCACTGGTGCGCACGCAGTTCGAGTACGACGGTCCGTACCACGTGCTGCGCGATCTGGAAATCGTCGGCGAAAGCGGGCGCCGGCTCACGCGTCAGGCCCGGCTCCAGGATCCGGATGTCTCGCGCGATGGCCGCCGCATCATCGCCGTTCAGTCAGGCGGCGGAACGAACCGGCTCGTGACCGTCGATCCCGCGACCGGCGACATTGCGGCGCTGACGCCCTTCGCGGCAGGCGAGCAGTGGGCGTTCCCGCGCTGGTCGCCCGACGGCACGCGCATCGCCGTGAGCCGTGCACGCGCGGGGGGCGCGTACGATGTCGTCGTGCTCGATGCGACGGGTCGCGAGGTCGGCAGCTGGAGCGACGATCCCGCGATCGACGCGGCACCCGCCTGGTCGCCCGACGGACGGTACGTCGTCTACCACTCCGACCGGAACGGCATCCCCAACCTGTACGCCGCGGACCTGGCCGATCCGGCCTCGCCTGTCGTGCGTCAGGTCACGAACGTGCTGGGCGGCGCGCTGTACCCGGATGTGTCACCGGACGGCCGCTGGATCGTGTTCTCCGCCTACCACGCGGACGGCTTCGCGATCGAGCGCATGCCGTTCGATCCGTCGACATGGCGCGATCCGTCGCCCTTCACGCTGACCGCCGAACCGCCGCGCCGTGCGGGCGAGGGGCCGGCCGCGGCACCGCCCGCCGTGGGCGAGCCACGCGGCTACTCGGCGTGGTCCTCGCTGCGGCCGAGCTACTGGGAGCCGGTGGGGCAGGACGCCGGTGATGCGGGCTGGTTCGCAGGCTTCGAAACCGATGGCCGTGATCTGGTCGGACGGCACGGCTACGCCGCGTGGGCCATGCTCGACGCGCGCGGCTCGGGCCGCTGGCAGGGCGCGTTCGGCTGGAACATCGCCAGGCTGGGAAATCCGGTGCTGGGCATCACGGCGCGGCGCGAATGGGAAGACCTGGGCAACGTGACCACTCCGGCGCCGGACTCCACGGTGCGCGCCGCACTGCAGCGCGAGGATGTGGTGGGCGCGTCACTCACGTTCCTGCGCCGCCGCTGGCGGAGCAGCGCTTCGCTGTCCGTCGGCATCGAGCGTGAAGTTCTGCGTCGGGTGGTGCTGGGCGAACCGCGGTTCCGGTTCACCGACGAGTGGGACCGACTGTGGAACGTCGTGGGTCGCGTGTCGTTCGCGAACACGCGCTTCCCCGCTCAGGCCGTGTCGCGCGAGGATGGCGTCATCCTGTTCGCGGAAGGTCGGCGCACGATCGAATCGGAAGAGACGCCGCAGTTCCCGCGCGGCTACAACGAACTCGAGTGGTTCTCCGCCGCTTACAGGAGCCTGCCGTTTGGCTCCTTCGCGCACCACGTCCTGGCCGTGCGTGTGAGCGGGCTCGTGCGCACCGGCGATGGCGCGCGGCCCACGAGCATCGGCGGCGGGTCCGGGGGCCGGGCCGACATCCTGGGCCTCAACATCGGCGGCGGCTCGCGCCTGCTGCCGGTGCGCGGTTTCGAGCCGGGCACGCTGCCCGGCACGAGCGTGTGGACAGCCACCGTCGAGTATCGTATCCCGGTCGCGCTCATCGGACGCCGGCCCGCGCTCAGTCCCGTGTTCCTCGACCGCATCTCGATCGCAGGTTTCGCGGACGCGGGCGACGCGCGCTGCACCGGGCTCGCGCTCCAGCGCTTTCCGCGCACGTGCGCGGTGCGCAACAGCATGCCGACCCCGATCGCCAGCGCCGGCGGCGAACTGGTGCTCGACATCGGCTTCGCCGGGATCTTCCCGGCGCGCGTGCGGCTCGGCGCGGCCGCGCCATTCCGCGGGCCCGACAGCGGCGCCAAACTGTACGCGCACCTCGGCGCCAACTTCTGACCCGGCCATGGCCAGGAAAGCGTTCACCGTCGAGGAAGCCAACGCGCTGATCCCGATCATGGAACGCGTGTTCACCGAATTGAACACGCACCTGGCCGCCGTGCGCGCGGCCGGCGATCACATCAAGATCCTCGACGTGCTGTGGGGTGATGCCCTGCACGAACCCGGCAATCCGGACCACCAGGAATACGTCGGCCACGACGCGTCCATCCGCAACGCATTCCGCAACATCGAGCGACTCGTGAAGGAGGAGATCACGACGCGCGGGATCCGGTTCCCCAGCGGCGGGCTGGAGGAAGGGCTGCTCGATTTCCCCACCACGTTCAGCGGGCGCTGGGTCTACCTGTGCTGGCGCCTGGGCGAGGCGCGCATCACGGCGTGGCACGAGATCGATGGCGGATTCGCCGGCCGATATCCGCTGACCGCGGACCACGCCCGGCGCATGGGCCGCGAAGACGACCCGGCGCAGGTCGACGACTCGATGCTGGATTTTTGAACGGACAGGGAGAGGGAGAGGGAGAGTTTGAGGGAGAGGGAGAGTTTGAGGGGAAGGGGAAAGGGAGGGGGGTTGGTCCTTCTCCCTTTCCCCTTCGCACTTCTTCCTTGTCCGTTCCTTCCGGGCTCCCTGTCCCGTGCCCGGCGGGGTGTGTGATGCGGGTGATGCGAGGGATCAGCGGCCGAGCGAGGTGGCATCGGGGAGACTGCGCACCCGGAAACGGCCTTCGCGGACAGTCAACCGCTCGCCGCCGCCGAACCGCTCCAGCGCACCGGTAAATGTGCCTTCGGCGCTCGCCAGTCCGCCATCGACGGTCACGCTTGCGACTTCGAGGGTGCCCTCGACCATCTGCCACATGCCGGCCGGGTCCAGCATCGCCTTCGGCATGTACATGACGGACGTCAGCGCCGCGGCGTCCTCGAGGGGGAACGCGATGCGATACGGTGCGCCGGTCCGCACGGGGATGAGGATCTGGATGAGGGAACCGGTATAGTCACCGAAGGACGAGGGCATGTTGCCGTCCCAGCCGAAGCTGTCCAGCGGCGGTGTGGTGGTATCGAAGCCGCCGATCGAAACCGCGCGATCGTCTCCCGCCGTGAGCCACGCGCCACTCGCGTACCGGCGACCCTGACTCGTTCCGGCGACGACGTACCAGGTCACCGTCCGGCCATCGACCGTTGCGGTGATGGTCCCGCTGGCGGCCGGCGCCTGCGACGTCGCGAGCCGGTCCGCCTCTGCCGATGCGCCCGTGTCCGCACTGGCGCCTCCGCAGGCCCCGACGAGAAGCGCGATTGCCACCGGCAGCAACACACGACGGGCGTTCCGGATCATCCGACCTCCCGGGGTCGAAAGCGATGCCCGCGGAAAAGCCGGAGCTCCGGGGCGCGGGCTGCAGGCGGGCCGGACCGTTCCGACCCCCTCACGAAGCCAGAGCGCAATCGGTCGCCAGAGACCGCCACCGGCCGCACCGAAGCACGTGAGGCCCGCCACGCGACGCGTCCCGCGCGCACGGGCGCCACGCCGCTACACGCCCAGCAGCCGCGCCGCGTTGCCTCCCATGATGCCGGCGCGCTCGGCCTCGCTCACACCCAGGCCGCGGACGGCCTCGAGCATGCGCTCGAGACTGCCGATGCGGTGCGGGTAGTCGCTGCCCGCCAGGATGTGGCCGGGGCCGGCGAAGGCCAGCGCGAGCGCGAGGGCGGCGGGGTCGAAATTCACCGTGTCGTAGTAGAACGTGCGCAGATAACTGCTGGGCGGCCGGTCGATGTGACGGCGACACTCCGGAAACGCCTCGAACCCGCGATCCAGACGCTCCGCCAGATACGGAATCGCACCGCCCAGGTGCGCCAGGACCCAGCGGATGCCGGGGAAGCGCTCGGGCACACCCGCGAACACCAGCGATGCCGCGGCCAGCGTCGTGTCCATGAGGAAGCCGATGAGCGGCATGAGCCAGTAGTCGAGCATCGCCTCGACACCGACCGGATCGATGGGATGGATGTAGATGACCGAACCACGGTCCGAGGCCCGCTCCCACAACGGCCAGTAACGTTCGTCGCTCAGCGCGACGCCGTTCACGTTGCTGAAGACCATGCAGCCCGGGAAGCCCAGCTCGCCCGTGGCGCGCTCGAACTCGCGCACGGAGGCGGCCGGATCGTTCAGGGGCAATGTCGCCAGCGCCGTGAAGCGGGGCGTCCGCTCCGCGACGATGCGCGCGAGCGCGTCGTTCACCATGGCGGCCAGCTGCACGGCCGCGGCCGGCTCTTCCACGTGCGTGCCGGGCGACGTGAACGTGAGCATCTGCGTGTCCACGCCCGCGCGCTCCAGCACGCCGGTGCGGAAGTCGATGTCGCGGTGGCCGGGCACGACCACGTTGTAATCGCCGGGATAGTGCAGCACCGGATTGCCCGCGTCGTCCTCGGTCACCCGGATCCGGCTCGAGCCCGCACGCAGCGCCTGCAGGTACTCCGGCGGGTAGAAGTGGTTGTGAAAATCGATCACCCTCATGCGTGTCTGCCCCTCCCCCAGATCAGGTAGACCGGCAGCCCGACGAGCACCAGACCCAGTCCCGCCGCGCTCTCCTGCGGATCCGTCAGCATCTGGTTCACGACGATGGCGAAAGCCGCCAGCGCGAAGAGCACCGGCGCCAGCGGATAGCCCCACATCCGGTACGGCGGCGCCGCGCCCCGCCGGCGCAGAACGACCAGACCCAGCGCCATCAGCGCGAAGAAGATCCACTCCGTGTAGATCACCCGCGTGAACAACGCCCGGTACGTCCCGGTCGCGACGAGCACCGACGACCAGATCGCCTGCAGCGCGATCGCCCGGTGCGGCGTGCGGAAACGCGGATGCACCGCGCCCAGCCAGCCGAACAGCAGACCATCCGCCGCCATGGCATAGTAGACGCGCGGCCCGGCCAGAATGATGCCGGTCAGGGCGCCGAACGTCGAAAAGAGCACCAGCCCCGCCAGCAACCCGCCACCGCCCCGGCCCAGCACGGCGTCCGCGGCATCCGCCGCGATGCGCGTCGAAGAAGCCACCGCCTCCAGCGGCAGCACATGCAGATAGACGCCGTTCAGGGCGATGTAGCAGACCGTCACGACCAGGGTGCCCCACGCGAGCGCGCGCGGGATCGTGCGCGCGGCATCCACCGTCTCGTCCGCACTGTACGTCACCATGTGCCAGCCGCCGTACGCGAACAGCCCGGCCACCAGCGCGAGCGCGAACGCACCCAGGCCGCCCGCCGGGCCGTCCACGGATGCCGCTCCGCCACCACCGGCCAGCGCCGCCGGCTCCGGACCGCCCGCCGCCGGCCCCAGCGCGAAGCCCGCGACGATGATCACCGCGATCGCGATCAGCTTCCCCGCCGTGAATGCCGTCTGCAAAGCGCTGCCCTGCCGGACACCCACCCAGTTCACCGCGGACAGCACCAGAATCACCGCGATCGCCGTCGCCTTCAGCGCCACATCCCCCATCGGGATCGCCCACGCCGCATAACGCGCGAAGACCATCGCGATCACGGCGATGATCCCGGAGTGCATCGTCCAGAACATCGCCCAGCCCCACAGGAATCCCAGCCACGGACCGTACGACTCGCGCAGGAACACGTAGACGCCGCCACTGCGCGGGTACAGACTGGCCAGCTCCGCACACACCAGCGCCCCGACCAGCGTGAGCGCCCCCGCGACCAGCCACACCGCGAACACGCCCGCCACCGTCCCCACGTGGCCGACCACCTCCGAGGGCTGCACGAAGATCGAGGCGCCGATGATCGTGCCGATCACCATCGCCGTCGCATGGCGCAGTCGGATCACACGCTGCAGTCCGTCCTGCCCGTAGCCGTTCCCGCTCATGGCGGCCCAATGTCCGGCGCGGCTCGTCGGCCCGCAACGTGGGGGTTGCGGACCTATGTAGAGGCACATATATGTAGAACGGAAGGGAGAGGGAGAGGGAGAGGGAGAGGGAGACGGGGCAGGATCAAGGGGGGGGCTATGCTGGGATTCCATGGGGCGGTTGTGCTGGAGGCGATTCGGCAGGGGGGGACGTGGGGGTTCGAGGTGATGCGTGTCACGGGGCTGCCGAGCGGGACGGTGTATCCGCTGCTGCGCCGGATGGAGGCGGGCGGGCTGGTGCGTTCGCAGTGGGAGCGGGCGTCGGAGGCGCAAGCGGAGGGGCGGCCGCGGCGGCGGGAGTATCGCATCACGGCGGCGGGCCGGGCGGCGCTGGCGGAGGCGTTGCCGAGGTTGCGGGTGCAGCAGCAGCTGCTGGACGGGCTGCTGGGTGGCGAGGCGGGCGGGGGCTGAACCGATGCGGGTTGGGGAGCGGATTGCGCGGCTTGTGGTTCGCGTCGCGTCGGTGCTGGTCCCGGGGCGGCTGCGTGGCGACTGGGTGGAGGAGTGGCACGCGGAGCTGTGGCATGAGGCGAGGCGTGCGGGTGGGCGGCCGCTGAAGGCGGTGCGGGGCGCATTTGTCGATGCGGTCGCGGCGCGTGCGCTCGTCGACTCGGCGGGTGCGGACGGTCTCGGGCGACATCGGATCGCGCCGGCGCTGGGCGCGGAGACGCGCATTGCGCTGCGTGGGCTGCGGCGTGCGCCGGGGTTCAGCGCCATCGCGCTGTTCACGCTGTCGTTGGGGATCGGCGCGACGGCGGCTTTGTTCGCGGTGCTGGACGCGGTGGTGCTCGAGCCGTTGCCGTACGTCGAAGCGGATCGGCTCGTCACGGTCAGCCATCCGGTGCCGGGCTACTCGACGGACGGCAACTGGCCGGTGTCGCAGGCCGGTTTCTTCGAGTTCCGGGAGCAGGCCACGACGCTCGAGTCGCTGGGCGTGTACGCGGTGAACGCGGTCAACCTGGCGGACGAGGGCGCACCGCCGACGCGGCTGGACGGGGCATACATCAGTGCGGGCCTGTTCGACGTGCTGCGGGCGACGGCGGTGGTGGGTCGCCTGTTCGGTGAAGCGGACGATGTGCCCGGAGCGCCGCGCGTGGCCGTGCTGAGCTACGGGCTATGGCGGACGCGCTATGGCGGGGACCCCGGCGTGGTGGGGCAGACGATCCGTCTGAACGGGAACGCGCTCGAGATCGTGGGGGTGACGCCGCCGGGGTTCCATCTGCCCGACGTGCCGGTCGACATCTGGCTGCCCTTCCAGCTCGATCCCTCGGCGCCCGCCGTGAACAGCCACTGGCTGGCGGCGGTCGGACGGCTGCGCGCCGGCGTCTCGGGCCCCGAGGCGCAGGCCGAGCTGCTCGGGTTGACCGGCCGCTTTCCGGAACTCTTTCCGCAGGCGTATTCGCCGGACTTCATGCGTCAGTTCGGTTTCTCGACGGAGGTCCGCCCGCTGCGCGACGAGGTGCTGGGCGACGTCGCGCGCGTGCTGTGGACGCTGTTCGGGGCTGTGGGCCTTCTGCTTCTGATCGCCGCGGCCAACGTGGCCAATCTCTTCCTGGTCCGGGCCGAGTCGAAACGACGCGAGGTGTCGGTGCGCGCGGCGCTCGGCGCGAGTCGGGCGGCTCTGGCGCGGACCTGGTACGTGGAGAGTGCGCTGCTCGCCGGTGCGGCGGCCGTCGCCGGCCTGGCTCTGGCGTGGGCAGTGCTGCGCGGGGTCGTGCTGCTGGCGCCGGCGAGTCTGCCGCGGCTCGAGGCGATCCGGATGGATGCGAGCGCGGTGGTATTCGCGTTCGCGGTCGCCGTCGCGGCCACTGCGCTCTTCGGTTCGATCTGCATGCTGCGCTTCCGGGCGGACCGCGCGTTCGAATCGGTCCACGAATCCGGGCGCAGGACGACGGCAGGGAAGTCCACGCATCGCGCCCGCCACGTGATGGTCGCAGCGCAGGTCGCGCTGGCGCTCGTCCTGCTGACGGGCGCGGGGCTCCTGCTGCGCAGTTTCGCCAGCCTGACCCGCGTGGATCCCGGGTTCGAGCCGGACCAGCTCCTGGTGTTCGATGTCGGGCTGCCTGTTCAGCCGTACGAGTTGAATTCGCAGGCCGTCGCGTTCTACGACGGACTGCTCGCACGCATCCGCGCGCTGCCGGGCGTCGTCGCAGCCGGCGCCACGACGCAGCTGGCCCTGGACGGCCAGGGCGGCTGTTTCGCCGCGATGACGGAGGTCGGCCGCCCGGCGGACACGCGGCCGGCGTGCATCCCGACGGCGTTCGTGACGCCGGGCTGGTTCGAGGCCATGGGGATCCCCGTCAGTGGCCGTTCGCTGGAGGCGCAGGACGTCGCCTCCGGAAGCGGGCCCGCCCTCGTCACGCGCAGCCTCGCCGAGCGGCTGTGGCCGGGCCGCGATCCGCTCGGCCAGGGCATCAAGCCGTTCCAGGACGGCCCGCCGTTCTACCGCGTGGTGGGCGTCACCGCGGACATCCGGGCAGCCGGTCTCGAGAAGCCCGTGGTCGACTTCGTCTACTATCCGATGAAGCCGATCCCCGGCGAGCCGGCCGCGCTCGTGCGGAACGCGACGGTTACGGTGCGCACGACCCGGGCGGATGTGCTGTCGTTGCTGCCCGAGCTGCGTGGCGCGATGGCCGCCGTCGATCCGCAGATCCCGATCGGTGACGCGCGCACCATGCGCCACGTCGTGGCGCGTTCCATGAACCGCCTGTCCTTCGCGCTGCTGCTCATCGGCGTCTCCGCGGGGGTCGCGCTCGTGCTCGGCGCCGTCGGCCTGTA
>JBFFZF010000084.1:0-19523 GCA_041568755.1 Longimicrobiales bacterium
CCAGGATCTGCTGGCCGACGGCGCCCAGACCCGTGTACGCGCCCCGCAACGCGGCCGGCATGTCCTCCCGGTCGAAGATCCACCACAGGTAGCCGTAGCCGAAGACGCCGTTCCGGTGACGCTCGGGATTCATCTGCGTGCGCGGCGTGTGCAGGCGCGTGCTCTCCTGCACCCACTCGCGCGGCACGATCTGTCGATCATGCCAGCGGCCCTCGCGCAGCATGAGGTAGCCGACGCGGGCCATGTCACGGGTCGACAGGTTCATGTGATACGCCAGGTGGACAGACCGGCTCGCGTCGCCCGTGCGGCGGTGTGTCGACCGATCGAAGTCGCGCATGCCCAGCGGTCGGACCAGCAGTTCCTCCAGCGCATCGTAGATGTCGCGGCCCGTCTCCTGTTCGAAGATCGTGCCCAGCGCGTTGAAGTCCCAGTTGCTGTACAGGTAGTACGCGCCCGGTCGCTGCGACCCGCGCGGCGGCGCGCTGGCCAGGTCGTCGCCACCGTTCGAAGCCTCGTGGTACACACCTGACCGTGCACGCAGCAGATCGCGGATCGTGGCCTGCTTCTCCTCCGCCGTGAGACCGCCAATGTCGTCGATGCCCAGATCGGCAAGCGTGTCGTCCAGGTCGATGGCGCCGCGATCGACGTAGATGCCGTACAGCATCGACAGGATGCTCTTGCGCACCGACGCCAGATAGCTGACGATGCTGACGTCGCCGTACTCCATGAGCACACGACCGCCGACGATCGCCATGAAACCGGTCGTGTGCAGCGTGGCCAGGTGGTCGCGCACAGCCTGTAGCCCGTTGGTCGAGAAGCCCGCGCACTCGGCACGGCCCAGCGCCGTCCACTCCGCGGCCGGATGAATGGGCTGCAACTCGGTGCAGCCTTCGTAAGGCAGTGCAAGGGTCTGACCGCTCAGCGCACCGGGTGCCGAGCCGAGCACGAAGACAACGACCGGCAGCGCGGCGAGGCGTGCGTGGGCGCCATGGAGCAGACCGTGCCGGAGGCGTGCGCGCATGTTCATCGGATCCCTCGCGGATCGGACGGTGTGCCGTGACGATATCGGGTTCGTGCGAACTTACTCGCGGGACACGGAGCGTGTCGAGCGGGCGCGCCACCGGCGCTGCCGCGCTCGCGTTGTGCATGGCGATCCTCGGCCCGCAGCCTGCACCCGCGCAGGCCCCGGGCCACCGCGTTCTGCCCATCGTGTTTGTGCCGGCCGATCTGCCGCTCGACACGGCTCGCCTGGCATGGCAGGTCCGTGCGGTGCGCGACGCGCAGGCCTGGTACGCCGACCGGCTCGGCGGTCCGTCGTTCTACGCCGACCCCGTGCTCGTCCAGCGGTCGGCGCACACGTTCGCCGAGCTGGCGGGCGCCGCCTTCCAGAACTGGTGGCCGCTGCCCGAGGCCGAGTTCGCCGGCTGGGGCCTGCCGTGGAACGACAGCACGCGGTTCAAGCTGCTGCTGCTCGCGCAGGGCGCCGGCGCCTGGGCCGGCGCGGACTCGGAGAACGGCGGAATCCCCGCGGAGGCGGAGGCCGGACGTGCGCCGAACGGCGGCCTGGGTGGACTCGCCGTCGTCGGCGATTCGTCGATCGGCGGGATCGTGGCCGGCGTCTGCCCGACGGAGGGGACCGCAACCTGGCAGCGGCCGGAGACCGGCACGGCCTGGTGGTGCAACTGGAACACGTACCGCGGCACGGTCGCCCACGAGCTGGGGCACACGTTCGGCCTGCCGCACCCGGACGCGTTCCGCCCCGGCTTCCGGTGCGACAGCCTCGTCATCACGAACATGCAGTGCCACTGGGCGTGGCCGGCGGACTCGCTTCTGCCGTTCGAGGCAAGGCATCTGCGCTCGCTGCCGTTCTTCGGGCCGGACGCCCTCGCGGAATGGTTGCCGGCGCGACCCGCAGACATGGACGGTGTTGCGCGGTTCGAGTTCGAGCGGGGCGGCCGCCTGCTGTGGCTCACGGGACGCGGCGGAGGCAGCGGCTATCTGCAAGGCGTCACGGTCCGGGCGGCCGGGCGTGTGACCTTCCGCGCGCCGGCCGGCACGCACGCGTTCGTCGCGGATGTGGGGCTGGCCGCAGCGCCGCCGGCAGGCACCGCGGATGTCGTGCTGCGCGCGGGCGGTGTTGAAACGGTGCTCGTATTCGGGCCCGGCGATGCGCCGCGGACGGTGACACTGGCGGTGCCGCCCGACCGCGTGATCGAAGTTCGCGTCCGTGGCGCCCCGGGCGGGGAAGTGGGTCTGGGTCACCCGCGCTGGTCGACGGGTCCGCCGCGGTAGCCGCGGATCTCGATCCCCGGATGCGCTGCCAACGGATCCGCCGCCCGGCGCCAGACGTGCTTCGCTCTTGCGCAGCCGGGCGGATCACCGCGAGTCTGCCAGCGGCCTGATCGCCCCTTCGAAACGAGTCCGGCATGGCGCGACCCGAACCCACACGACGCGAGTTCATCGCCGATTCCGCCGGCGCGCTGGGCGGCGCGTGGCTCTGGCTGCGTCTGCCATCGTTCGGCCTGCTGGCCGCGTGCGCGCGCGATGCCGCGCGCACGGAGGCGCCTCCGCAGACCCTCACGCCGGACGAGTTCGCGACGCTGCGCGCCGTCGCCGCGCGCCTGCTGCCCTCCGACGAGGCCTCGCCCGGTGCCGAGGAGGCCGGCGCAGCCTGGTTCGTGGACGCCGCACTGACGACGCATTTCCCGGCCCTGCTCGAGCCGGTGCGCGGTCTGCTGTCCTCGGTCGACGAGCGCGCACGTGTGCAGGACGCGGCCCGGTTCGCGATGCTCGACGCCGCCCGCCAGGATGCGCTGCTGCGCGATGTCGAAACCGATCCGGGGTTCGGCCCGACCCGCACGCTCGTGCTGGCCGGCGTGTTTTCCGATCCCGTCCACGGCGGCAACCGGAACAGCGCGGCCGAGCAGATCCTGGGATACCGCCACGAGGGTGTGTATCAGCCGCCTTTCGGCTACTACGATGCCGAGGCCGGGCGATCCGGAGGAGGCGCACCGTGACACGGCAGCGCGTCTTCCCGCACGACGAACCCGTCGATTTCGTCATCGTCGGCTCGGGCGCGGCGGGCGGCGTGCTGGCGAAGGAGCTCGCGACGGCCGGCTTCTCCATCGTCGTGCTGGAGCAGGGTCCGTGGCGTCGAAACGAGGACTTCCGCCACCACGACGAGTTCGCCAACTGGATGCTCTTCGATCTGGTCGGCTCGCCGCAGGACTACCCGCAGACGTTCCGCGCGGATGCTTCGACGGAGGCGGCCGTCTCGCCGTCGTTCCCGCCTCTCCTGTATGCCCGCGGTGTGGGCGGTTCGAGCGTCCACTTCACCGCCAACTACTGGCGCTTCCGGGAAATCGATTTCGTCGAGCGGACCCGGCTGGGCCCGATCGCGGGCACCGGGTTCGCGGACTGGCCGCTCACCTACGCGGAGCTGGAACCGTACTACACGAAGGTCGACTGGGAGATCGGCGTGTCCGGTGCACCGGGCACCTTCGATCCACCGCGCTCCCGGCCCTATCCCGTTCCGCCGCTGCCGGTCAAGTCGTCCGGCGTGCTGCTGGAGAAGGGCTGCCGCGCGCTGGGCTGGCACGCGGACCCGGCGCCCATGGCGATCCTCTCGCAGCCGTACGATGGGCGCAACGCGTGCGGCCACTGCGGGTGGTGCATCGGTTACGGCTGCGAGTTCGGCGCCAAGTCGTCCACGCTCGTCACCATGATTCCGCGCGCGGTCGCGACCGGCAACTGCGAGGTCCGGGCCGAGGCCACGGTGTTCCGTGTCGCAACGGACGATGCCGGCCGCGCGACGGGCGTGCTCTACTGGGATGCGCAGGGCACCGAGCAGCGCCAGCGGGCCAGGGCCGTCATCGTTTCGGCGAATGGGGCGGAAACGACGCGACTGCTGCTCATGTCGGAATCAGCCCGCTTCCCCGATGGCCTGGCAAACGGCAGCGGCAAGGTCGGCAAGTACCTGATGTTCAACGGCCAGACTGCTGCGTTCGGCATGTTCGAGCACCCGCTCAACGAATACAAGAGCGTGCAGGTCACGCGCATCGTGTGGGATTTCTATGACAGCGATCCGGCGCGCGGCTTCTACGGCGGCGGCGGTTTCGATGCCCGGCTGAGTTTCGGGCCGCTGCTGTTCGGGCTCTTCGGCATGCCGCCGGATGTGCCCATGTGGGGAGCTGAGTTCAAGTCGGCGCTGCGGGACATCTATCCGCGCTCCGTGGAAATCGCCTGTCACTCCACGACCCTGCCGCGGGAGAGCAACAACATCACGCTCGACCCGGTCGTGAAGGACCGCTGGGGACGTCCCGCGTTGCGCGTCACGTACCGCGACCACGACGATGTTCTGCGCATGATGCAGTTCCTGCAGGACCGCGCCAACGAGCTGCTCGATGCGGCCGGCGCGGTGCGCAAGTGGAGCCAGCCGCCGGGCCCGCAGACCGTTGGCGCGCACCTGCTCGGCACGTGCCGCATGGGCGAGGATCCCGCGACATCCGTCGTGAACGGCGACCACCGCGCCCACGATGTGCCCAACCTGTTCATCTGCGACGGCAGCAGCTTCGTGACCTCGGGGCGCGGTCAGCCGACGATGACGATCCAGGCGCTGGCCTTCCGCGCAGCCGACCGAATCGCGGCGCTGGCCCGCCGGGGCGACATTCCCGGCTGAACTGAAGAGGGCCGCCGGCTCCTGCCGGCGGCCCTCTTTCTCGTGCCCGACCGCGTTCCGCCGGTCAACGTTCCATCAGCCACACATCTTCTTCGACGACGACGTTGCGCACGTAATCGCGCCCGCCGACGCTCAGCGTGATCCGGTAGACACCCGGGCTGGCCAGCGGTCCCTGCTGCTGGCCGCCGAACCCTCCGAACCCGCCCTGCTGTTGTCCCTCCGCCTGCGGCGGGGGATCCCCGCGCAGGTTCCACTGCACACGATTGATGCCCGCTTCCTTCGTAGCGGTCAGGTTACGGAACACGGTTCCCGTCGTGAGATCCGTGATCGTCAACCGGACATCACCGGCCGGCGCCGCGCGCAGGTAGTAAGAGATCGCCGTGCCGGTGGCCGCGTTCGGTCCACGCCAGTTCTGGCTGCCGGTCACGGCCCGGCTGCGCGTCCGGTCGTTCTTCCACAGGACCGCGCTGCGCGGCTCGAACAGGTGCGCGTCCGCCGTCATGACCTCGTCGTTCAGCTGCTGGAGCGGCGTGATGTCATCCATGACCTGGATGCTGCGGCCGTGTGTCGCCAGGACCAGGTCGTTGTCGCGTGGATGGACCAGCACGTCGTCGATGCGGACGACCGGGAGGTCGTTCATGAACTTCTTCCAGGTCCGGCCCTCATCGAGGGAGATGAAGAAATTGAACTCGGTCCCCACGTAGAGCAGGTTCGCGTTCTTCGGATCCTGGCGGACCGTGTTCACGTTGCCGTACTGCGGCAGACCGGCCGAGATCGATGTCCACGTCTGGCCGTAATCGCGTGTGACGAAGACGTATGGCGCCAGATCGTTGTGGCGGTGGCCATCCACGGAAACGTAGGCCGTCGCCGGATCGACGTAAGACGCCTCGACACGGGAGACGTAGTACTCCTTCGTCCCGCCGGGGACGTTGCGGCCGACTTCCGTCCACGTGGCCCCGCCGTCGCGGCTGACCTGGATGTTGCCGTCGTCGGTGCCCACCCAGAGGATGCCCGGGACGACCGGCGATTCACTGATCGTGATGATCGTGCCCCAGGTGTTCGTGCCGTCGTTCTTGGACAGGATGCAGGCGCCGACGCGGGCGCGACCACAGCCCGGCATCGTGTTGGGCTGGTCCATGACCGCGAGCCCGTCACCGTACAACTGCTTGGTGAGGTCCTCGCTCATGGTCCACGTATCACCGCGATTGAGCGACTTGAAGAAGTAGTTCGCGCCGGTGTACACGATGTTCGGGTTGTGCGGCGACAGCACGATCGGGGTGTTCCAGTTGAACCGGAACGGCGTCCCGGCCGGCGGCTCGGGCACGATGTTCGGCTGGAAGTTGCCGCCCCCGAAACCGCCGCCGCCGCCACGACCGCCGGCCGCGGTCCGGCCGCGCGGCCGGATGCTCTGCTGCTCGCCGGTGCGCAGGTTCAGCCGGTTGATGTTGCCGTTCTGGGACTCGGAATACACGATCGTCCAGTCGGTCGGATCGACGGCCGTGTAGAACCCGTCACCGCCGCCCACGTTGTACCAGTCTTCCTTGGACAGCGAGCCGCTGCGCACCGCGCTCGGCCCGCACCAGCTGCCGTTGTCCTGGAGCCCGGTGCACACGAAGTACGGCCTGCGCATGTCGACCGACACGTGGTACGGTTGTCCGACCGCCCACGTGCGCAGAGAGACCCACGCTTCGCCGCCATCGAACGAAACGTCGATCGAGCCATCGTTGCCGTAGATCACGTGCTGGCTGTTCTGCGGATTGATCCACATGGCATGGTGGTCGACGTGGCCCATGCCGCTCTGCATGGAGTTGAACGTCTTGCCGCCGTCGATCGACTTGGAAGCGCTCACGCCGCCGACGTACACGATGTCCGGGTTGTTCGGATCGACGCGCAGCTGGCTGTAGTACATGGGCCGCTGGTTCTCGTTCGAGGCGAACGTCCAGGTCCGGCCCTTGTCGTTGGACCGCCAGATGCCGGAGACCTGCGGATCCGGCGGCAGGTTGCTGCCCCGCCCGCGGCCGCCGCCACCGGCAGCGGCGCCACCGCGGCCCTGCTGCGGCTGCGCCACGACCGGCGGCTCGCGGTCCGGACCCACCTCGATCTGCGCGTACATCACGTTCGGATTCGAGCGCGCGAAGTCGAGCGCGATGCGGCCCATCGTGCCGCCGGGCAGGCCGTTGCCCGTGACGCGCGTCCACGTGTCCCCGGCGTTCTCGGACTTCCAGATCCCGCTGCCCGGCCCGCCGCCCCGGAAGCCCCACGTCGTGCGCTGCCTCTGGTACGTGGCCGCGAACAGCGTGTTCGGGTTGGACGGATCGATGACGATCTCGGTCGCGCCGGTGTAGTCATCGACGAACAGCGTCTTGCGCCACGTGCGGCCGCCGTCCGTCGACTTGAACACGCCGCGGTCCGGGTTGGGGCCGAACAGATGGCCCATGGCGGCGACCCAGACGATGTCCGGATTCGTCGGGTGCACGACGACGCGCGCGATGCTCTGCGTCTCGCGCAGCCCGATGTGCGTGAAGGTCCGGCCGGCGTCCGTCGACTTGTACATGCCGTCTCCGAACGACGAGCTCTGCCGGTTGTTCGGCTCGCCGGTCCCCACGTACAGGATGTCGGGGTTCGACGGCGCGAGGGCCAGATCGCCGATCGAGTGGGTGCCGTAGGTGTCGAAGATCGGGGCGAACGTGGTGCCCGCGTTCGTCGTTTTCCAGATCCCGCCCGTCGCAAAGCCGACATAGAACGTGCTCGGGTCCGACTCGACGACGGCGAGGTCGTCGACGCGCCCGCCCTGGCCGACCGGCCCGATCTCACGCCAGCGGAACGGGCGCAGCATCGGATCGTCGGACTGGTTGATCGCCGGACCCGGCGTCGCCTGGCCACCGCGGCCGCCCTGCGCCTGCGCGGGCGCAGCGGTGACGGCCAGGCTGGCCAATCCTGCGATGAGCGTGAGCCAACGGGCTGTCATGGATACGGCTCCTGTGCTGGGGGATCGGCGTCGCCCGCGGCCGTGCGGCCGCCCGCGGCGCGGCAACTTCGAGCGCGCGCTATTGCCAGTCAAGACGCGCACGCTCGCCCGCGCGTTGGCGCACGCACGACCGGTGTGTGGCTGGCAGGCGGCCCCGGCATTTCCTACACTGTCGCGGTCCAGACCCAGGCCCTTTCCGGAGGATCCCATGCCGTCCATGCCCCGAGGCGTCCTGCACCTCGCCGTCCGGCTCCCGCTGTCCGCGACCCTGCTCGTCCTGGCGAGTGCCCTGCCCGAGCCCGTCGCGGCCGCGCAGGCGCAGGCGGCGCAGGCTCGCCGGTCCACCCCGCCACCGAGCATCGCGGAGCGGACGCAGGGCATGCAGAGGATCGACGGGCTGCTGCCGCTCTACTGGGATGAGGCGGCCGGCCAGCTGTGGATGGAGATCCCGCGCATCGGCATGGAGGTCATTCACATCGCGGGCCTGGCCGCCGGTCTCGGCTCGAACGACATCGGACTCGACCGCGGCGTGCTGCAGGGCTCCCGCATCGTCCGCTTCGAGCGGGTGGGGCCGAAGATCCTGGTCGTGCAACCCAACACGGACTTCCGCGCGAGCAGCACGAACTCCGCGGAGGTGCGCGCCGTCGAGGACGCCTTCGCGCGCTCCACCCTCTGGGGGTTCACCGTCGCGGCCGAGACCGACGGCCGCGTACTCGTCGACCTGAACGAGTTCCTGCTGCGCGATGCGACGAACATCACCCCACGGCTGCAGCCGGGCACGTATCGTCTCGACAACAGCCGGAGCGCCATCCACATGCCGGGCACCATGGCGTTCCCGACCAACACGGAAATGGAAGTCTCGCTCACCTTCGCGATCCAGCCGGGCGGCGGTGCCGGGGGCGGGCCGGGCGGCGGGCGTGGCGGGGGTGGCAACTTCTTCGAGGGCGTGGGCAGCGTGGCGGCCACCGGCGAAGCCGCAACGCTGCGGGTGCACCACTCGTTCGTCGCACTTCCCGATGCCGGCTACGAGCCGCGCGCGTTCGACCCGCGCTCCGGCTTCGGCGCCGTGAGCTGGGCGGACTACGCCACACCCCTCGGTCAGGACATGCAGCGCCGGTTCATCCGCCGCCACCGGCTCGCCAAGGTCGACCCGACCGCTCGCGTCAGTGATCCCGTGCGCCCGATCATCTACTACCTCGACCCGGGTGCGCCCGAGCCGATCCGCTCCGCCCTGCTGGATGGCGCGCGCTGGTGGAACCAGGCCTTCGAGGCGGCCGGGTACCGGAACGCGTTCCGCGTCGAGATCCGGCCGGACAGCATCCACCCGCTGGACGCCCGCTTCAACGTGATCAACTGGGTGCACCGTTCGACGCGCGGCTGGAGCACGGGCGCCTCCGTCGTCGATCCGCGGACGGGCGAGATCATCAAGGGCGTCGTCACGCTCGGCTCGCTCCGCATCCGCCAGGACTACCTGATTGCCGAAGGGCTGCTCTCGCCCTACACGAACGGAACGGAGACACCGCCGCAGCTCGCCGAATGGGGGCTGGCGCGCATCCGCCAGCTCTCCGCGCACGAGGTGGGCCACACGCTCGGGTACGGCCACAACTACTACGACAGCCGCGCCGGCCGCATCTCCGTCATGGACTACCCGCACCCGCTCGTCACCCTGCGCGCCGACGGGTCGCTGGACTACTCGGAAGTCTACGAGAACGGCATCGCCGAGTGGGATTCCGTATCCGTGATCTGGGGCTACCAGCATTTCCCGCCCGGGACGGATGAGCCGGTGGCGCTGCGCCGCATCCTCGATGACGCATGGGAACGCGACGTCCGCTACATGTCCAACCAGGATGTCGATGTGCACCCGGCCGTCGACCAGTGGTCCAACGGTACGGACGCCGCGGCCGAGCTCGATCGCATGATGGAAGTGCGGCGCGTCTCGCTGGCCAGGTTCGGCGAGCGCGCCATCCGGCGGGACATGCCCATGGCGACGATCGAAGAGGCGCTCGTGCCGCTCTACCTGCATCACCGCTATCAGGTCGAGGCGGCCGCGACCGTGTTGGGCGGGCAGCACTACGTTTATGCCATGCGCGGCGACGGACGACAGCCGTACCGGCGCGCATCGGGTGACGAACAGCGCGCAGCGCTGCGTTCACTGCTCGCCACCGTGCGTCCGGCGGCGCTCGCGCTGCCACCCGCCGTCATTGCCGCGATTCCGCCACGACCCGCCGGCTGGGGCATGCACCGCGAGCTGTTCCCGCGCTACACGGGCGGTGCTTTCGACGCAATCACCCCGGCCGTCGTCGCGGCCGACCACGTGTTCTCCGCCATGTTGACCGGTTCCCGCTCCGCGCGCCTCGTGCAGCAGAACATGCTGGACCCGTCGCTGCCCGGTCTGGGCGAGGTCCTGGACGCCGTGCTCGATGTCGCCTTCAATGCACCGACGGCCGGCCCCTACGAGCAGGAGATCCGGCGCGCGGTGCAGCGCGTTGCGGTCGAGCAGATCATGAGCCTGGCCGGCGCCGCGACGATGCCGCAGGTGCGCGCCATCGCGACACAGCGACTGCGCACCCGCGCCGGTGCGCTGGCCGCCAGCCAGGACCGGCAGAGCGGCGACGATGCGCACGCCGCGCTGCTGGCGGTCGACATCCGCCGCTTCCTCGACCGGCCGGCCGGTCCTTACACGCAGCCTCAGACGCCGAACGCGCCGCCGGGCGCGCCGATCGGTGAGCCGGCCATGGACTGGCTCGGCAGCGGTTCGCTGAGTGCGCTGGCCCGGGAGTGGCGCGCGCGTCTCGACGTCGAGCCGTGGTGCTCGTGGCAGGACTGACATGAGCGATTCCGCCGGATCCGGTCGTACCTACAGCGAAGCGGAGGTCGCGCTCATCCTGCGCAAGGCGGCCGAACTCGAGAGTACGCCGGGCTCGGGCCACGGCCGTGCCACGCGCGGCCTCGGGCTGCCGCAGATCGTCGAGATCGCGCGCGAGGCCGGCATCGATGCGCGAGCGGTCGAGCAGGCCGCGGCGCAGCTCGAGCCGGTGCCTGGCAGGAGCGTCACGCGCGTCCTCGTCGGCGAGCCGCCACGCTTCTCCCTCGAACGACGCATCGCGCGCGAGATCACCGATGACGAGGCTGCGGCCATGCTCGACCTCGTGCGTCGCGAGACGGGTGTCCAGGGCGAGACCGGCGATGCGCTCGGCGCCCTGGAATGGCGAGGCAAGGACCAGATGGGCAGCACGTTCCTGCGCATCGACCGGCGCGGCGGGTCGACCCGTGTCGTCGCCGGCGCCGACCGCAGCGAGACGCTCGCCGTCCTCGGCATCCTCACCCCGATTGGCGGTCTCATTGCGGGGGCCGTGGCGTTCCGCGCGTTCGGACTGGCCGCAGAGCCCGGGTTCTTGCTGGGCGCATTCGGCGGGCTGGGCGCGGCCCGCTTGCTGTGGAACGCGGTCACTGCGCGCTGGCGCGCGCGCCTGAAATCGCTGGTCGATCGTATGGCCGATCAGGTTCCGCAAGATCACAACCTGCCCTGAACGAGGAGGGGCGCACCGCCCGTGAGCGGTGCGCCCCTCGAAACGCGGTCCGGACCGGCCGGCTCAGCCCTTCGGCCAGTTCGGGTTGTTGTTGATCTCGGACTGCGGCACCGGCCAGCACGTCTGGTTGACCACCAGCGGGTGCGCGGCCGGAACCGGGAGCGCAACCTGATCGCAGTGCGCGGGCCGGCCGGGCCGTGCGCGCCCGCCATCTACATCGACGCGCTGCGCGTCGAGCAGTCCGCTGAACTGTCTCTCGATGAGCTGATCAACACGGAGGCGATCGAGGGCGTCGAGGTCTACACGTCGTCGGCGGGCGTGGATCGGAGCGGGCGCGGTCCTGGGGATCCTGCTGCTCGTGCGCTGATCGGACGCGTCAGCGCACGTCCACGTTCGTGCGGAGCTCCTGCGTTTCCCAGCCCGTTCCCGGATACTCGTGGCGGACGACCAGCTGCCACGTCCCGGCCCGCAGGCCCTGGATGGCGGCCTGGTAGCGGAACGAGCCGATGACCGTCACGCAGGCCTGCGATCCGGTCGGCCGCGCCGTGATCGACAGCGTGATCTCCGAACCCCGTGTCTCGATCTTGCCGCGCAGTTCGTGACACGGGTTGGGCGTGTTCATGTGGCCCATCACATGGATCTCGCCACGGAAGCCCACGGCGTCGATGCCGGCCGATACCGGCTGGCCGTGCGACTCCTCCGTGTACGTGAACGTGTCGAGCTGTCCGTCGTCCGTGATGAAGTCGCACGCCGTGGCCGTGAGGGCCAGGCCGGTGAGCAGGACGATCGTGAATCGCATGGCGCGCGCTAGCCTCGGTTCAACAGGTCGAGCCGGCCAGGTAGGTCGGCATAGCACCATGAATATAGACAAAAAAAGACCGCACGCGGAGTGCCTCAACAATCCCCGCGTGCGGCCTCGTGTTTTCGCGTGCGCCCGGCCGGATCAGGTTCCGGGCCGGGTCCGCCCTCAGTGCTCGTCGCCGCTGCGCGCCCCGAAGCGACCATCCAGCATGAGCAGCGCCGCCGGGGCGTCGCCGGCCATGCGCAACTGCTCGACTGCGGTGCCCGCGCTCTTCTCCTCCTCGACCTGCTCGGTGATGAACCACTGCAGATAGACCTGCGTCGCGTAGTCCTTCTTCTCGACCGCGGTGGCATGCAGCTTGTGGATCAGTCCGGTGATCTTCTGCTCGTGCTCGAGGGCCGATTCGAAGATCTCGAGCGGCGTACCGAACTTGGCCGGCGGCTTGCCGAGCGCCTGCAGTTCGACGCGGCCGCCGCGGTCGTGCATGTAATCGAAGAGCCGCATGGCGTGGTCGAGCTCTTCCTTGGCCTGCAGCCGCATCCAGTGTGCGAATCCCGGATAGTTCGCCGCCTCGAAATGGGCGCACATGGCAAGGTACACGTACGCCGATTCCAGTTCGTGTCTGATCTGATCGTTCAATGCGCGTTGCACGACGCTGTTCATGCGATGTCCCTCCGTGATGGAAGCTTCCCGTCGGTCCGGCAGTGTACGGCCGTTCGGGCTGCGCGGCCAGCCGTCGCCTTCACGGCGCGCGCCGCGGCCGCACCGGTGCGCGTGCGGGTGCGACGGGCGCGTCGGCCAGGTACACGGCCAGGATGAGCCCGCCTGCCAGCAGCGACTCGCGTTCCTGGGCGGAGAGGCGGACCGTGCCCGCCGCAGGGATCAGGCCCGGGCCGGCCAGCCGCAGCATGACGCCGGCGGGCCGGTCGCCGGCCAACCGCTCGAGCGTCACAGCCAGCACGTCGTCGGGAGTAGCTCCGGCAGCGGACAGGCTCCAGCCGAGCACGCTCCCGGCCGGCTCGAACGTGAACGTGGCCAGCACGCCCTCGCCGTCGCTGCGCATGGCGGTCCCTTCGAACCGCTCCGCCGCTGGTGCTGCGCCGGCCGCGAGCGGGGGCGTCCAGAGGGGGGCACGACGAGGGCGGGTGCCCTGCTCGTACGCGTAGGCCAGGGAGACCAGGCGGACGTCGGCCAACGGCCCGCCCAGCATCTCGAGGCCCACGGGGATCCCGCCGGCGGTGAAGCCGGCCGGCATGCTGAGCGCGGGGAAACCGGTGGACGCGCTGAGCTGACAGTTGGCGCCGCGGTTGGGCTCACCGACGAGCGCCGGCCCGCGCCGGGCCGTCGGATAGAGCAGCGCATCCAGCCGCTCGCGCTCGAGCACGAGCCTGACTGCATCCGCGAGCGGCGCACGCCGGGCCAGTGCGGCGAGGTACTCGGCGCCATCGCGCGTGCCGCGGGCCTCGCGCTGCCGCAGCCGTTCGGCCAGCGCCACGTGGTGCAGGCCGCGCTCGAGGATGTCGGCCAGCGAGCGGACCGGAGCGTCCGGTACCGTCGACAGGTATTCCGCCAGGTCCGGTTTCAGCTCGTAGTCGATCACCCCGGACCCCTCGAGCATCGTATCGAGGTCCGGGATCTCGATGTCGATGACCGTCGCGCCCAGCGCGCGCAGCGCGTCGATCGCCGCGCGCACGACGCTCGTCGTCTCCTGCTCGTCGGGTGTGTCCCCGAAATGCGCGCTGAGCACACCGAAACGCGCGCCGCGCAGCGACCCGGAGTCGAGCCCCGCGGCGAAGCGGGGCAGCGGGCGGCCCTCGAGGATGCGCGTTCCCGCGTCGGCCGCGTCGACGCCGACCGTGGCGTCGAGCGCGACGGCCAGGTCCGTGACCGTGCGCGCGAGCGGGCCGGCCACGTCCTGCGTGTGGGAGAGCGGGATGACGCCGTCCCCGCTGAACAGTCCCTGCGTCGGGCGCAGCCCGAAGAGGTTGTTGTACGCCGCCGGGATGCGGATCGAACCGCACGTATCGCTGCCCCAGCCGAGCGCCGCGAAGCTGGCCGCGACGGCGGCGCCCGTCCCGCCACTCGACCCGCCCGGATTACGCGTCGGGTCGTACGGGTTCAGCGTCTGTCCGCCGAGCGAACTGATCGTGACCGTGCCGGCCGCCAGCTCGTGCAGGTTCGTCTTGCCCAGGATGATGGCACCCGCCTCCCGCAGCCGGCGCACCAGGAAGGCGTCATCCGGCGGGACCATGCCGGCCAGCGCGATCGAACCGGCCGTCGTCGGCATGTCGTGCGTGTCGATGTTGTCCTTGAGCAGGATCGGAATACCGTGCAGCGGGCCGCGCACCGCGCCGCGCGCGCGCTCCGCATCGAGCGTGGCCGCCTGCGCGCGGGCGCGCGGGTTGATGCGCAGGATCGCGTTCAGTGCCGGACCTGCCTGGTCGTAGGCCGCGATACGGGCCAGATACGCTTCGACGAGCTGGACCGACGTGACGCGCCCGTCGGCCAGCGCGGACGACAGGTCGGCAACGCTGGCCTCGGCCACATCGAAGGAACTGTGCATCTGCTGCGCACTCCGGGCGTCGGCGCGGGCCACGATCGAGCCCGTGCACGCGACGACCAGCACGAGGGTTCGTACTGCGATCGGCATCCGGACACTCCGGCAGTCGGACGGACGAATCATGCATAGAGCAGCGTCCCGGTACAAGGAGCGTCGGCTGACGGTTGCCCCGGCGGCCGCCGGGCCGGATCTTCCGGTCTCGATTTCACCGACCGGGCGGTGTCCCCTTCGGCAATCCAGCGCAGGGCAGCGCACCTGCGCGCGTGACACGAACGAACGAGAAACCGGATGAAGATCGGACTGGTGGGGTTCGCGGGGTCGGGGAAGACGACCGTGTTCAATACGATGACCGGGCTCGATGTGCCCGTTGGCTTCGGCGGCGAGATGCGACTGGGCACGGTCAAGGTGCCGGACGAGCGCATCGACCGGCTCAGCGCGATCTTCCGGCCACGCAAGACCGTCTACGCCGAAATCACGTTCTGCGATATCCCGGGCGAGCACGGCGCGGAGAAGAAGGGGCTGTCCAGACGCGCGCTCCAGCAGATCCGCGATCAGGACGCACTCTGCCTCGTGCTGCGCGACTTCGACAATCCGGCCATCGAGGGTGAGCCCGATCCCGCGGCCGATCTCGAGGCGTTCCACGCCGAGTGCGTGCTCGCGGATCTGGAAGTCGTGGAGCGCCGCCTCGAGCGGGCGCTCAAGGAGAAGTCCGACGCCGGCGCCCACGAGCGGATCGCCAGTGCGGCGCTCGAGATCACGGCGTTCGAAATGATGAAGGAAACGCTCGAGCAGGAACTGCCCATCCGGTCCGTGCCGCACGAAACGCTCAACCGGGACCTGCTGCGTGGCTACGGACTGCTGACCGACCGGCCGCTGCTCGTCGCGCTGAACCGCGGCGAATCGCGCGCCGCACAGCCACTCGAGCCGGCGTTGCGCGCACGACTCGCTCAACTGCACGCGGCCGGTCTCGCCCTGTCCGCGAGCGTGGAGGCGGAAATCGCGGCGCTCGATGCGACCGACCAGGCCGCGTTCCTCGAGGATCTGGGCCTCAGCGAGCCCGCACTGGCCCGCTTCATCCGCACCGCCTACGGACTCCTCGATCTGATCGCGTTCTTCACCGTCGGCGAAGACGAGGTGCGCGCGTGGACGATCCGCCGCGGCACACGCGCCCGACAGGCCGCCGGCCGCATCCACTCCGATCTGGAACGCGGATTCATCCGCGCCGAAGTCATCCCGTACGACGTGTTCATGGCGTACGGCAGCGAGCAGGCCGTCAAGGAGGCCGGCAAGCTGCAGGTCGAGGGCAAGGACTATCTGGTTTCGGACGGGGACATCGTGCATGTAAGGTTCAATGTGTGAGGACGGAAACGGCAGGCAGGCAGGGGGATGGGGGGTGGGGATGGCGGATGGGGAACGGATCAACGGATGAACGGACAGGATGGGGGAAAGCGGGGGGGCATGGAGTACACCAGGCTGGGCAACAGCGGGTTGATGGTATCGCGGCTGGCGCTGGGCTGCATGACGTACGGCAATCCGGCATGGCGGCCGTGGATCCTCGATGAGGCGGCGGCCCGGCCGTTCTTCCGGCGCGCGATCGAGGCGGGCATCAACTTCTTCGATACCGCGGACATGTATTCGCTGGGCGTGAGCGAGGAGGTCACGGGTCGGGCGCTGCGCGAGTTCGCGGTGCGCGACGAGGTCGTGCTCGCGACCAAGGTGTTCTTCCCGATGGGCGGTGGGCCGAACATGGCGGGGCTGTCCCGCAAGCACATCGTTCAGGCGTGCGAGGCCAGTCTGCGCAGGCTGGGCATGGATGCGATCGACCTGTACCAGATCCACCGCTTCGATCCACACGTGCCCATCGAGGAAACGCTCGAGGCGCTCGATCATCTCGTGCGCTCCGGCAAGGTGCGTTACATCGGGGCGAGCTCCGGGCCCGCGTGGCGGCTCGCGCTGGCGCTGGCGGCGGCCGAGCGCAATGGCTGGGCGCGCTTCATCTCGATGCAGAACCACTACAACCTGATTTACCGTGAAGAGGAGCGGGAGATGGCGCCGCTCTGCCTGCACGCCGGTGTCGGCATGATCCCGTGGAGCCCGCTCGCGCGCGGTCTGCTGGCCCGGCCGCGCCCCGCCGACGCGCGCATCCGCAGCGCGGGGACCGCGCGTGCGACCAGCGACGACTACTCACCCCGGCTGTACGACAGCCCCGGCGACTTCGACGTCGTCGGTCAGGTCGAACAGGTTGCGGCGGCACGCGGCGTCTCCATGGCCGAAGTGGCGCTGGCATGGCTGCTCGGCCGGCCGGGCGTCGCATCGCCCATCATCGGCGCATCCAGACTGGAGCATCTCGATGCTGCGATCCGGGCCCTCGATCTCGCGTTGACGCCTGAAGAGTGCGCCGCGCTCGAGGCCCCGTACCGCCCGCACGGCGTGAAGGGTCACACGACCTGACGCGAAACCGGGCAGCTCCTCCGACGTAGTGTTGGCGTGCACGCTGCCGCGCCGCAGCGCGGAGCCCCGCCGCCCGAGCACCGGACTGCATGGACACGCTGCTCCAGGATCTCCGTCTGAGTCTCCGCCGCCTGCGCAAGGAGCGGGGCGCGTCTGCGATCGCGATCGTCGCGCTCACGCTCGGCATCGGCCTGACGACCCTGATGTTCAGCATCATCTACGGCGCGATGCTGCGCGGGCTGCCCTTCGAGGAGGCGCACGAGATCGTCGCGTTCACACGGACGAATCCGTCGCAGGGCGAAGATGATCTGGACGTCACCATCCACGACTTCGTCGAGTGGCGCGCCGGGCAGCGCTCGTTCGAGGATATCGGCGCGTTCTACACGACCTCGGTGAATCTGAGCGCCGTCGGCGAAGCGCCGGAGCGGCTGGCGGCGGCGCGGGTCACGCCCTCGACCCTGGCGATCCTGGGCGTGCGACCGGTGCTCGGCCGCCTCTTCACGGAAGAGGAGGACCTGCCGGGTGCGCCCTCTGTCATGCTCATCTCCTGGCGCGTCTGGCAGGACCGCTTCGCGGGTTCGCGCGACGTGCTCGGCCGGACGGTGCGCGCCGACGGCCAGGAGACGGCGATCATCGGCGTGATGCCGGAGGGCTTCGGGTTCCCGAGCGCTCAGACCGCGTGGCTGCCGCTGCGCATGGATCCGCTGCAGATGACACGCGGGCAGGGCCGGAGACTGGACGGCGTCGGTCGGCTGCGCGGCAGCACGACGCGTGACCAGGCCGAACTCGATCTGAACACCATCGCGGCACGGCTGGCGCAGGCCTGGCCGGAGACGAATGAAGGCGTGCGCGTCCGCCTGTACCCGTTCACCGAACGCGGCCTCGGACCGGAGGAGCGCGCCGTGCTGTGGACGATGTTCGGCGCCGTGCTCTTCGTGCTCCTGATCGCGTGCACGAACGTCGCGAACCTGCTCATGGCGCAGGCGGTCGGCCGCTCGCGCGAGGTCGCCGTGCGCACCGCGCTGGGCGCGACGCACCGGCGCATCGCCGTCCAGTTCCTGAGCGAGGCCTCCCTGCTCGCCCTCGCCGGCGGACTCGCCGGCACGCTCCTCGCCACGGTCGGGATCCGGCTGTTCAACAACGCCATCGCGGGGACGCGGCCCCCGTTCTGGATGCACTTCGCCGTCGACGGATCCGCCCTGCTGGCCGCGTTCGGCGCCGCGCTCATCGCGATTGCGGCCGCCGGCACGATCCCGGCGCTGCGCGCCGCGCGCGCACGCACCCACGAGATCCTGAAGGACGAATCACGCGGCGGGACCAGCTTCCGCATCGGTCGCCTGCACCGCATGCTGGTCGGGCTCGCCATGGCCCTGTCCGTCGGCCTGCTGGCTGCCGCCGGTCTGATGATCAAGAGCGTGATCCAGGTCTACAACGTGGACCTCGGGTTCCCTGCCGACGAGGTGTTCACCGCCCGTCTGATCCTGCCGGAACACACGTACCCCGACGCGCAGAGCCGGCAGCGCTTCGCGGACGAGGTCCTGCGCGGGATCGAGACGCTGCCCGGCGTGACCGCGGCGACGCTGGGCAGCGCGGCGCCCGGTCTCGGCGGCGGTGCGAGCGAGTTCGCGATCGAAGGGCAGACGTACACACGGGAGTCCGATTACCCGGTCAGCACCAACGCCATCATCGCGCCCGGGTACTTCGACGTCTTCGGCGCGCCGATCCTGCGCGGCCGCGATTTCGCCGAGAGTGACGACGAGACGAGCACGGCGGTCGCCCTGGTCAACGAAGCGTTCGTGCGCCGTTGGTTCGAGGGCAGGGAAGTGCTGGGCCAGCGCATCCGCTTCGCGTCCGGGGCGGACGACGCATGGCTGACCGTCGTCGGTGTGGTGCCGGATCTGCTCGCATCCGGCATCGAGGACCGCCGCCCGGAGGCGTTCTACCGGCCGATCCGTCAGACCGCGCCGACGTTCCTCACGGTCCTGGCCCGCACGCGCGTCGCGCCCGCCACGCTGGCCCCGCCGATGCGCAGCCTGCTGGCACGCATCGATCCGGACCTGCCGCTCGATCAGCCGGGTTCGCTGGGCGAGCGCATCCGCGAGGGCAACTGGCCCTACGCCGTGTTCGGCACGATCTTCATCGCCTTCGGCCTGGCCGCGCTCTTTCTTGCCTCCGTCGGGCTCTACGGCGTCATGGCCTTCGCGGTCGGTCAGCGCACGCGCGAGATCGGCGTCCGCATGGCCGTCGGCGCGCGCTCGCAGGATGTCATGCGCTGGATCTTCCGCCAGGGTGCCGGCCAGGCCGTGCTCGGCCTCGGCCTTGGCACGCTCTTCGCCCTCGCCGTCACACGACTGATGGCTGCGCTGCTGTTCCGCGTGAGCCCGCGCGACCCCGTGATCTTCGGCGCCATCCTCGTCGTCCTGCTTTGCACGATCGGCCTGGCCAGCTGGGTACCGGCGCGGCGGGCGACGCGCGTGGATCCGCTTGTGGCGCTAAGGGCTGAGTGAGAGGGGGCGGGACGGCGGGAGACGGGG
>JBFFZF010000085.1:0-19051 GCA_041568755.1 Longimicrobiales bacterium
AGCGACGGCAGGACGATGCCGGCCACGGTGCCATCGCTCAGCGGCTGGATGAGCGTGTCCGCGCGGATCAGGCCGGGGGCGGACGGTGGCGCGGAAAGCCGTGTGCGCCCCGCGATCCGGCCATCCTCGGCATCGATCAGAAACAGCGAATCCCGGAGGGTGGCCACGACCACCCGACCGTCCCAGACGACGGGCGCTGCGGCCGGTGCTGCGCCGACCTGAACGCGCCACAGGTTGAGCCCATCGGCCTGCGCGAAGGCCGCGACCCAGCCGGCCTCGTTGGCCAGCACGATCCGATCGTCCACCAGTACGGGCTCGACGCGGACGGCTCCGGCGTCGCGCGACCACAGCCGGCGGCCCTGCGTGATCTCGAGCGCGTGGATGCGCCGGTCCCGGTCCCCCGTCGCGACGATGACGCGGTGCCCCTGCTTGAGAACGGAGCCCGCGATGGTCGCGCTGAATCCGGACCGCCAGTACTGCGCACCGTCGGCGGCACGCAGGGTGACGGCTGCGCGGGCTGTGGTCGTGGCCAGGACGACATCGCCGTGCACCTGCAGCGCGGCCGTGATGCCCGGGCCGACGGTTCTGCGCCAGGCGATTTCGACCCGCTCGGGCACGACCTCCGCGACATACGCGGACCGGTGCGCATCACCGAGCAGCGAACTCCACTGACCCGGCGGCACACCCGGCAGCGGTCGTGCAGGCCGACACGCGATCAGCAGGCACACGCCGAACAGGAGCGTCGAATTGACACCCCGCACGCGCATCCCTAGCTTCGACGGCCCTGCACAGGCAAAACGATGCTTCATGGCGTCATCCGAAAACACCGGCCGATTATGTCCGCTCCAGCAGAGATCCGCCACCTCGACCGCTTCGACGGCAAAGTCGCGAATGTTCGCGGCTGGGTCCAGACGACGCGTCTGCACGGCAAAGTCGGGTTCGTGGTGGTGCGCGACGGGAGCGGTACCGTGCAGTGCGTCGTGGTGCGCGCGCAGGTCGGGGATGAGGTCTGGGCACTGCTCGAGCAGCTCACGCTCGAGTGCACCGTTACGGTGACCGGTGCCGTCAAGAAGGAGCCCAGAGCACCCGGCGGCTGGGAGATCCTCGTGGAGGAACTCGCACTGCTCTCGACCAGCATCGACTACCCCATCCAACCCAAGGAGCACGGCATCGATTTCCTGCTCGATCATCGCCATCTGTGGCTGCGGTCCAGCCAGCAGCACGCCGTGCTGCGTGTGCGCAACGAGGTCGAGCAGGCCATCCAGGACTTCTTCTACACGCGCGACTTCGTCCGGATCGACACGCCCATTCTGACGGGTGCGATCGGCGAGGGCGGCGCGGGACTGTTCGAAGTCGAGTACTTCGACGAGCTGGCTTACCTGGCCCAGACGGGCCAGCTGTACGTGGAAGCGGCCGCGGCAGCGCACGGCAAGGTGTACTGCTTCGGGCCGACGTTCCGCGCGGAGAAGTCCAAGACGCGCCGGCACCTGACCGAATTCTGGATGCTGGAACCCGAGGTCGCGTGGAACGACTCGGACGCCAACATGCAGCTTCAGGAGGAACTGGTCTGCGCGCTCGTCGAACGCGTGCTGGAACGCTGCGCCACGGAACTCGAAGTGCTGGAGCGTGATGTCGAGCCGCTGCGGCGCGTGCAGCCGCCGTTCCCCCGCGTCGACTACGGTGAGGCCGTCCGCCTGCTCCAGGAGCATGGCCACGAGATCACATGGGGCCAGGACCTGGGCGCGCCCGACGAGACGTTCCTGGGCGAGCATTTCGATCGGCCTGTCTTCGTGTGCAACTACCCGAAACACGCGAAGGCCTTCTACATGAAGGAGAACCCTGCGGACCCGCGCACCGTGCTGTGCGATGATCTCATCGCACCCGAGGGATTCGGCGAGATCATCGGCGGCAGCCAGCGCGAGGACGACCACGATCGCCTGCTCGCGCGCATCCGCGAGGAGAATCTGCCGGAAGACGTCTACCGCTGGTACCTGGACCTGCGTCGCTACGGGACGTTCCCGCACTCCGGCTTCGGGCTCGGTCTCGAGCGTTTCCTGGCGTGGGTCTGCAACCGCCCGCACATCCGTGAGCTGATTCCGTTCCCCAGGATGCTGAGCCGCATCTACCCCTGACCGTCCGGGGCCGTACCCTGCGGCGGCCCGGCACGCTCCGTGCGCTTCACGTCCTCCCACAGCGCATCCATCGCGGGCAGCGACGCGTCGTTCAGATCGATGCCGCGGGCCCGGGCCAGCGCCTCGAGCGCCCGGAATCGACGCTCGAATTTTGCGTTGGCACGTTGCAGCGCCAGCAGCGCGTGGCCGCCCGTGAGACGGGCCACGTTGACGACCGCGAAGAGCAGATCCCCCAGCTCCTCCTCGACGTCCTGCGGTGACCCCATCCCGATGTGGGCGGCCAGCTCATCGACTTCCTCGCGCACCTTGTCGAGCGCACCACCGGGCTCGCTCCAGTCGAAGCCGATGGCCGCGACGCGGTCCTGGATCCGCTGCGCCCTGGACAACGCGTCCAGGCCCGTGGCGAGTCCCTCGAGCGCGGATGCGGACGGACGGTCCGCCCGCTCCCTGGCCTTGAGTTCCTCCCACGGCCGGGCAGGCCCTTCGCCATACAGATGGGGGTGACGCCGGCGCATCTTGGACTCCATGTGCCGGACGACGTCTTCCGCGGTGAACGCGGCCCGCTCCTCGGCCAGAACGACCTGGAACGCCAGGTTGAGGAGCAGGTCACCGAGCTCGTGCGCGAGCGCGTGCTCGTCCTCACGGAGGATCGCTTCCGCGGTCTCGTGCGATTCCTCGAGCAGGTAGGGGATCAGCGAGCGGGGCGTCTGTGCGGCGTCCCATTCGCAATTCGCACGCAGGAAGCGGATGAGCGCAAGCGCGCGATCCAGCGTTCCGGTAGGTTCGTTTTCGCGCATCGCAGCGGTGTCGTCGGCTTGCCCGGAGTTGTCGGCCGGCCTATAGTTGACCGCTTTCGGAACCATGTCAAACCCATCGCAGGCGCGAGCCTGGGTCGACATCGATCTCGCCGCGCTGCGGGCGAACTTCGAAGCCATCCGGCGCATCGTCGGGGAGGGTCGCGCAATCATCCCGATGGTGAAGGCCGACGCCTACGGACTGGGCGCGCCGAGGGTCATCCGGACGCTCGAGCCGGCCGACCCATGGGGCTACGGCGTCGCCACGGCCAACGAGGGCGTCGCGCTCCGGGAGGCCGGCGTGCGCCGCCCGATCGTCGTTTTCGGACCGCTCGCACCCCAGGCGGAGGACGAGGCTGCCGCAGCAGGCCTCGCCGTCAGCGTGTCGGACCTGGACGCGCTGCACCGCTGGGCGGCGGCCGCCGACCGCCTGGGTCCGCTGAACTTCCACGTCGAGATCGATACGGGCATGGGCCGCGCCGGCTTCGACTGGCGGGAGACCGCGGCGTGGGCGGAGCAGGTCCTGGCCACGGCCCGCGGCAGGCTCGGCTGGCGGGGGGTGTTCACGCACTTCCACAGTGCGGACGCGGCGGACGCCGCCCCGACGATCGCGCAGTGGGAGCGGTTCCGGGACGCGGTGGCCCAGCTGCCCATGCCGCGCGACCAGCTGCTCGTCCACGCCGCGAACAGCGCGGCGGCCCTGCGCTGGGCCGAGGTCCGGGCGGACGCTGTCCGGCCCGGTATCTTCCTGTACGGCGGGCGGGCCGTGGCTGCGGCCGTGACCGGCACGCCGGCGCCGGCCACGGTCGCGGCGGTCCGGGCGCGGGTGATCCGGGTCCGGCGGGTGCCGCCCGGCACGACGGTGGGCTACGGTGCCACACACGTTGCGCAGGGCTGGGAGCGGTGGGCCACGCTGGCCATCGGGTACGGGGACGGCCTGCCCCGGGCGCTGGGCAACCGCGGCTGTGCGCTCGTGCGGGGGTGCCGCGTTCCCATCATCGGAAGGATCTCGATGGACATGACGGTTGTAGAAGTTTCGGCCGTGCCGGACGTGGTACCCGGCGACGTGGCGACCCTGGTGGGCGAAGAGGGAGAGTCGCACATCCCTCTGGACGACGTCGCCGCGCAGGCGGGCACGATCTCGTACGAGATCCTGACAGGCCTCACGCCTCGTCTGCCCCGGGTGGAGTGGTCATGACGGAGGATCGACTCGTCGCGGCGGCGCGTACCGTGCAGGCGTCGGCCTGGGCACCGTACTCGAAGTTCCGCGTCGGCTGTGCATTGGAAAGCGAGGATGGCACTCTGTTCACAGGCTGTAACGTCGAGAATGCGTCGTTCGGCATGACGATGTGCGCCGAGCGGATCGCGATCGGATCGGCCGTATCCGCCGGCCAGCGCAGGTTCCGGCGTGTCGTGATCGTCACGGACGGTGCGGCGCCCGTCGCACCTTGTGGCGCGTGCCGTCAGGTCCTGGCCGAGTTCGCTCCCGACATCCAGATCGAGTCGCACGCACGGGACGGCCGTGTGGCCCGCTGGTCGCTGGCGGCGCTGCTGCCCGAGAAGTTCACGCTGCCGGGCGGCTCCGGCGCCTCCGCCGAGAGTGATCGCCCGTGAAACCAGGCCGCACCCCGGACGTTCGACGAACCCCCGGCATGCCGCACCGCCACCGCCGCGCCTGGTCCGCGCTGGGGCTGGGTGCGCTGCTCTTCGCCGCGTGCGGTCAGGAGAGCCCGACCGACGTGGGCGGGTCGCTGCTGCCCGGCCAGGCGATCCGCACGATCGAGGTCATTCTCGAGCCTGCCGCGTTCCTGGCGCGCGATACCTCGTTCTCCGGTTACTCGGATCCGGCCCTGGCCACGTTCCTGGTCCTGGCCAATGCGTACCAGGGCTCGCTCGACGCGCACGCGCTCACGCGCTTCGACATTCCGACGACGATCACACTGCCGGACTCGACCGGGACGCAGCGCGCCGACACCCTGCCGGTGTTCTTCGCCGGACGCCTCGTCTTCCAGCTGGATACGCTGCGCAGCGCGGTCGATGGACCGATCCGCGCGCGGGCATTCCGCATCGAGGAACCGTGGGACCCGGCCAGCACGACCTGGACGCAGCGCATCGATACAGCGGGAGTGCGTCTGCCGTGGGCCCACGCGGGCGCGACGGGCGGGCGGGAGATCGGCGCGGGTATGGTCGAGGAGGGCGCGGACACGCTCGTCATCCCCGTCGACTCGGCAACGCTCGCAGCGTGGGCCGATACGTCGAGCAGCGCGCGCGGCGCGGTCGTGCTGCTCGAGTCTGCCGGGGGGCGCGTCCGGGCATCCGATTTCGTGCTGCGCGCCGACGCACGCTCGTCGATCCGTGCGGATACGGTCGTCACGCTCACGCTCCGGCCACTCCGCAACCGGTTCATCTTCAATCCACGGCTGCCGGCCGCGAGCCGTGCCGCGCTGGTGGGTGGCAATCCCGCCTGGCGCACGTACATCGAGTTCCGCGAGAGCCTCGATACGCTGAGCGTGGCCTGCCCTGCGATCGCCCCGGGATGCCGGGTCCGACTGCGTGATGCGAGCGTCACATTCGCGTCGCTGCTGCTCGTGCCGGCGGTGGCCCCGGCCGGTTTCCTGCCCGAAGACTCGTTGCAGATCACCGCGCGCACGCTGATCTCCTCGCCCAACGTCCCGCTCGCACGCTCGCTCCTGGGCGATGTCTTCGGGCTATCGCGTCGCTTCGTCCGACCCTCCGCGTTCACGGCGCCGGCGGGCGGACCGCCTCTCGAACTTCCGGTCACCGAGATCGTGCGGGCCCTCGCGCGCGATACGACGGGCGCCGGCGAACTGCTGCCAACGCGCTGGATGGCGTTGATGCCCTTCGTCGAGTCGATCGATTTCGGCATCGCCGCTTTCGAGGCGAGGCCGCGGCTCCGACTCATCCTCACCATCGGCTCGGAGCTGCAGTTGCGATGAGAGACAGCCACGTGATGGCCCGCGGATCGCACCGGCGCCGCCGGTTGGGCTCGAAGCTCCGCTGCGGGGCGGTCGTGCTCGGCGTCGCAGCGCTGGTGACATTTGCCGATACGCTGCCGGCCGGTGCGCAGTCGCTCTTCGCCACGCGCGGGATGGGGCTGCCGGTCGCGCCGGTCGACGCGCGCGCCCGCGCGCTCGGCGGCATCGGTGTCGGCCTGCTCGGATTTCACACGTCACTGGTGAATCCTGCCGAGATCGGCGGACTGCGGCGGCGCGGCGTTTCGGCGTCGCTCCAGCCGGTCGCGGCCTCATCGGAGATCGATGGCGAGAGTGGCGACTTCACGGGCTCGCGCTTTCCGGGCATCCGCATCCTCTTTCCGTTCGGCACGCGGCTCACAGCAAGTCTGGGTTATGGCGGGTTGCTGGAGCAGTCGTGGGGCATCGAGATCGAGGAGCGTGAACTGGTCGGGTCGGACTCCGTCGATGTGCGCGATGTGATCGAGTCGACGGGCGGGGTGTCCCAGCTGTCCCTCGCGATGGGCTGGGCGGGACCGAACTTCGCCGTCGGCGGCGCGGTCGGTGCCTACACGGGGAATCTCGACCGGCGCGTGCAGCGCACCTTTGCCGATTCCGCCATCGACCTCGAGCCGTTCGACAGCCGCCTGCGCTGGCGGTACAAGGGCCTGTTCGCCACGCTTGGCGGCCGCGTCGACATCGCCGGTGTCGCCCGGCTGGGCGCTTCCGTCACGACCGGCGGAACGCTCGAGATTGACGGCCTCGAGGACGAGGCCCGCGATGACGAGACGGTGCTGCCCACCCGCCTCAGCGTCGGTGCCAGCGGCCTGCTGTCACCGCTGTGGCTGCTGACCGCGGGCGCGGAGTATTCCTTCTCGAGCGCAGCAGCGGACCGCGCGTTCCGGGCTGGCGATGCCATTGCCATGCGTCAGGACACATGGCGAGTCGGCGGTGGCGCGGAGTATGCCGGCATTCGATCCACACGGCGCAGTTTCCCGCTGCGCATCGGCGCCAACTACGCGCAACTCCCCTACTACAACGTGGGCGAGTCGCCCGCCAGCGAATGGTCGGCCGCCCTGGGCATGGGCTTCCGGCTGGCCGGCGATGCGGCGATTCCGCTGGCCGTGGCCGATATCACACTGGAGCGGGGCGAGCGGTCCGGCCTCGAGGCCGCCACCCGTCCCGGGGGGCTGACCGAGTCCTTCTGGCGTTTTACCTTCACGTTATCCCTGTTCGGCCAGTAGTCACGGCTCGGCGCGCCGGGCCCGATCCGGGTCCGGTCCGCCAGAGGCCCGGTCGAGCGCACCCTTCAGCCATGGAGTCGCCCCGTCTCGTGAGCCACGTTGGCGCACCGACCGCATGGGTCGAGACGTACGGTTGCCAGATGAACGTCAGCGATGGCGAGCTGATGCACGGCATCCTCGCGGCCGGCGGTTTCGAGCCCGCCGCCTCGATCGAGACGGCGGACGTCATCCTGGTCAACACGTGCGCCATCCGCGAGCACGCGGAGCAGCGCGTGCTCGGCCGCGTCGGGGAACTCAACCGCCTGAAGCTGGAGCGCCCGGATCTGGTGATCGGTGTGACCGGCTGCATGGCGCAACGTCTGGGCGATGCGCTGCTCGAGCGGGCGCCCTACGTGGACCTGGTCATGGGGCCCGATGGCTACAGGAGCCTTCCGGATGTGCTCGCGCGGCTCCGGCCGGACCGGCTCGCCCCGCAGCCGCCGTCCGACCGCCGGCCCGACTCGCCTGCACGGCGCCCGCTGCCCGTGCTGGACGCTGCGCCGCAGGTCGTGCTCGAGCTGGACAGCGGAGAGAACTACGAGGGCATTCCCGTGCGCCGGACGTCGCGCGTCAGTGCGTGGGTCCCGATCCAGCGCGGCTGCAACCACCGCTGCACGTTCTGCATCGTGCCCTATGTCCGGGGTCCCGAGAAGAACCGTGCGCCGGAGCACATCCTGGACGAGGTGCGTGCCATCGCGGAGGACGGCATCACGGAGGTCGTGCTGCTGGGCCAGACGGTCAACGCCTACGAGAGCGGGGACTGCGATTTCCCGCGCCTGCTGCGCGCCGTCGCGCGCATCGACGGGATCCGGCGCGTGCGCTTCATGTCGCCGCACCCCAACGACGTTACACCGGCACTGGTCGAGGTCATGGCCAGCGAGCCAGCCGTGTGCCCGCATCTGCATCTGCCCGTGCAGGCGGGGCACGATCGGACACTCAAGCGCATGCTGCGCCGCTACACCGTGTCGTCCTTCATGGAGAAGGTCCGCCTGGTCCGGGACGCGATGCCCGATATCGCTCTGTCGACCGATGTCATCGTCGCGTTCCCCGGCGAGACCGACGCGGAGTACCGGGCCACGCTGGACCTGCTGCGCGAGGTCCGCTTCGACGACGCTTACCTCTACAAGTACTCGCCCCGGGACGGGACGCCAGCCACTCGCCTGCCCGCGGCGGACTTCGTCGCGGCGGACGAGGCGCAGGCCCGGCTCGAGCACGTCATCGAGGTGCAGCGCGCCATCACCGCGGAGATCCAGCACGCGGAAGTGGGGCGTACGGTCGAGCTCCTGGTCGAAAGGCAGGCTCGTTCCGCGGGCGATGTGCTGGGACGGACCGGCACGAACAAGATGGCGGCCTTCCCCGGAGACGAAGGGCTCGTGGGCAGCTTCGTCGATGTCCGGCTGGCCGACACGACCGGCGCCACGTTCCGGGCCGAACGGGTGCGCGAGTCGGTCGGCGTGGCCTGAGCCGGCCCCGGGCTCGAACCGGGTCCCGAGGCGAGCGGCGTACGAGCCGCGAAGCGCTGGCTTCGCGGCTCGTTCTGCTATGGCGCCGGCCCGATCCCGATCGTGACGCCCATCGTCTCGCTGACGCTCGCCTACGCGGCCGGAGACCTGGCCGGCCTCCTCTCTGGCTCGGGTGGGCTCGCGGTGATCGCCCTGCTGACCGCCGGTGCGACACTCGGGATGGCTGCGGGCACGGGCCGGGCCGGCAGCAGCGCGCTGGTCGCGGCGTTCGCTTTCCTCGGAGCCGGCCTGGGCGCCGCGGAGGCCGATCGGGCCAGGCATGACTGCCGGGCCGGCATCAGGGATGGCACCCGCGTTCTCGTTGTCGGCGTTTTCGACGGGGTCCCGGGACCCGGCGCGCCGGCCTGGCTGCGCGCGGAAGAGATCCGTGGCCCGGGTGCGCCGCAGGCGTGCCGCGGCGTCGTGCGCGTCCGGCTGGCCAGCGGTGACGGGACTGCGCTCGCGCCCGGGGCCCACGTGTGGCTGACGGGAAGCTGGTGGTCGACGCCGGCCGGTCGCTGGCCGGTGCGCGCCGAGCGGCGCGGGTCCGTCTCGGCGGACAGCGTGTCGGCGGTGAGTCTGTCGCACGGCCACCCGCTGCTCGTCCTGCGGACAGCCGCACAGCAGCGCCTTCGGTCCGCGTTCCGGGAGCACAGCGGGCTGGCGGAGGCGATGGTGCTCGCGCGCAGGGAAGCGCTGGATGCCGGGATCCGCGATCGGTTCGCTGCGGCGGGGCTCGCGCACATGCTGGCCATCTCCGGGGCGCACGTCGGCATCATCGCGGGAACGCTGCTGCTGATCGGGCGCGTCCTGCGTCTGCGTGCGAAGACAGCCGCGCTCGTGGCGGTCGCGGGGACCGTGCTCTACGTGCTGTTTCTGGGCGCACCGGCTGCTGCGGCGCGAGCCGGATTGCAGGCTGTCCTCGTGCTGGCCACACGACTGCTGCAGCGACCTGCCGATCCGCTGGCCATGCTCGCGGTGGCTGCGCTCGTGCTGCTGGCGGCGGACGGCATGACGCTGCTGGATCCCGGATTCCAGCTTTCGTTCGCAGGCATGTACGGCATCCTCGCCTGGCGCGAGCCGCTGCGCGGCTTCTTCACACGCGGCCTGCCCTCGGCGCTGGCGACCACACTCGCTGTGACGCTGGCGGCAACGCTGGCGACGGCGCCCATCGCGGCGCTCCATTTCGGCACGGTCCCGGTCCTGGGTCCGCTCACGAACGTGCTCGCGGGGCCGGTGATCGCCGTTTGCATTCCCGCCGTGAGCCTCGTGCTCGGGACCAGCCTCGTGAGTGACGCGTTTGCCGAATTCCTGGCCGGTGGCGCGCGTGTGCTGCTGACGCTCCTCGACGGCATCGCGGCACGGGCTGCCGCGGTGCCGGGTGGCCATCAGACGGCTTCGAGTCGCGACGTGATGGCGTTGCTCATGGCCGCGCTGGTCGCGACGCTGGTTGCACGACGGGCGGGCCCTGCGCGCGCGTGGCGGCGACGGCTCGGCAACGCGGCCCGGCCGGGACGCAGCGTTGCGCTCGTTCGGCTGTCCGCCGGCGTCGCCGCATGGTTGCTCGTTCCCCTCGTCCTCGCCCGTGGGTCCGGCACGCTCGAACTGCACGCCATCGATGTCGGCCAGGGCGATGCCATTGCGATCCGGCTGCCGGCAGGCCGCTGGATCCTCGTGGACGCAGGTCCTCGTTCGGAACGTTTCGATGCGGGTCGGGCGATCGTCGTGCCCTACCTGCTGCGGCACGGCGCGCGTCGGCTGGACGCGCTGATCCTGTCCCACCCCGACGAGGATCACATCGGGGGCGCGGCGGCCGTGCTCGAGCGGCTCGATGTCGATGTCGTCATCGACCCCGGCGTCGCGACAGGCAAGGATTCGTTCCTGGCCCTGCTGCGCACCGTCGCCGACCAGCGGATCCCGTGGATTGCCGGGCGGGACGGTCGGACGATCTTCTTCGACGACGTCACACTGCACTTCCTGGCGCCGGAGGACGGCTCGCTTGACGCTCTCGCAGATGCGAATGATTATTCGCTCGTCTTCCGGCTGGAGTACGGGCGTTTCAGCGCACTGTTCACGGGCGACGCGCCGCGATCCGTCGAGAATCGCATCGCCGCGCGGTCCGGAGACGCCCTCGCGTCGACGCTCCTGAAGGTCGGCCATCACGGGAGCCGGACATCGACGGGCGATTCCGTGCTCACCGCCGCGCAGCCACGCATCGCCCTGCTGTCGGTGGGTCGCCGGAACCGGTACGGCCACCCGGCGCCGGAAGTGATGGCCCGGCTGCGCGATCACGAGGTGCAGGTGCTGCGAACGGATCTTTCGGGAACAGTCCGGGTGCGGGTCTGGCCGGACGGCCGCTTCGAGCTGGGGGCCGAGCGCTGATCGGCAGGCTGCGCCGCCTGGTCGGCACGCCCGTTGCGACGGACCTGCCCGATGGCGCCCGCGTCGTGCAGGGGCGCTGGATCCCCGCCATCGGCGGGTGGCTGGCAGGCTTCGGCCGGCCGGCCGCGGCCGTGACCCTGGGCCGGAGCATCATCGTGTATCCCGGCGTGGCGCTGACCGACGCGCTGCTCCGTCACGAACTGGCGCACGTCCGCCAATGGGCAAGTCACGGCGTCTTCTTTCCGATCCTGTACATCGGGTACCACCTGCGCCACGGGTACCGCGACAACCCGTTCGAGATCCAGGCGCGCGAAGCGGAAACGGATGGCTCGCGACTCGAGGACGAGCCAGCATGACGGGGGAGGCTGCCATGGTCGGGAAGTCCGTCGTCACGATCGAACGACACATCATCGATCAGGAGCGCAGACACCCTCAGGCGACGGGCGCGTTCAGCGGCATCCTCTACGAGATCGCACTGGCTGCGAAGATCATCGCACGCGAAGTCAAGATGGCGGGGCTGATCGACATCCTCGGTGGCACCGATCGGACCAACGTGCATGGTGAAGAGGTCAAGAAACTGGACGAGTGGGCCCACGAGGTCATCTTCAAGGCACTCGATCACGGCGGCAATCTCTGCTGTATGGCCTCGGAGGAGGCCGAAGGCATTCTTCGCATTCCGGCGCAGTTCGAAACGGGCAACTACGTCCTTCTCTACGACCCGCTTGACGGTTCATCGAACATCGACGCCAACGTTTCGATCGGCACGATCTTCTCGCTGCACCGCCGCACTTCGACCGGCCGCGATGGCAACGTGCAGGACTGCCTGCAGGCCGGACGCAACCAGGTCGCTACGGGGTACGTCGTGTACGGTTCGTCCACCATGCTCGTCTACTGCACGGGCGCCGGTGTGCACGGTTTCACGCTGGACCCGTCGATCGGTGAGTTCCTGCTGAGCCATCCCAACATCCGGATCCCGGACCCGCCGCAGAGGATCTACAGTGTGAACGAGGGCAACTACGCGCGCTGGTCTCCCGCGCAGCAGAAGTTCGTCGACCACCTCAAGGGCCTGGACGGGTCGAACGCGAAGGCGTTCTCATCCCGCTACATTGGCTCGCTGGTCGCGGACTTCCACCGCAACCTGCTGTACGGGGGTCTGTTCATGTACCCGGGAGACACGAAGAACCCGGATGGCAAACTGCGCCTGCTCTACGAAGCCTCGCCGCTCGCCTTTCTGGTCGAGCAGGCCGGCGGTCGGGCATCCAACGGCCAGATCGACATCCTGGACATCGAGCCCACCTCGCTGCACCAGCGCACACCGCTGTTCATCGGTTCGGCGGCGTTCGTGGATCTGGCCGAGTCGTACATCCGGCAGGACGTCGGGGCCCCGGCCTGAGCGGAACCGCCGTCAGCGACCCTGCGGCGGGCCGAGCGCTGCGATCTCGCGGCGCATCGCCTCGACCAGTGCCGTGCGCTCGTCGTGGGGCAGGAAAGCACTCTCGAAGCCCATCAGCGCGACATCGACGAGGGCCTGCCAGTCGAGGCCCTGATGCACGTGGGCCCGCCAGAACTCCTCCGTCATGCTGGTCCCGCTCATCAGCCGGTTGTCCGTGTTGAGCGAAACGACGAGCCCGAGATCGATGAATGTGCGCAGCGGGTGACTCGCCAGCGTGTCCGTGACGCGCGTCTGCACGTTCGAGGTGAGGCAGACTTCGACGGGGATGCGGAAGTCGTTGATGTAGGCCATCAGGTCCTGATCCTCGGGAAGCCGCGTGCCATGGCCGATGCGGCGAGCGCCGCAGTCGTGCAGTGCCTGGTGGATCGACTCCGGGCCGAAGGCCTCTCCGGCGTGCACCGTGACGGGCAGGTTGGCGCGTGCGGCCAGGCGGAAGGCGTCCCGGTGGACCGCCGGCGGATAGCCCTGCTCGGGTCCGGCCAGATCGAACGCGACGACGCCCCGACCCTTGAAGTCGACGGCGACCTGCGCCAGCTCGATCGAGACGCGCGCGTCCAGGTTGCGGAGCGCGCAGATGATCACGGCCGTGCGCATGCCTGTCGCCTCTTCGCCCTGCCGCAGACCGTCCAGCACGGCATCGACGACGGCGTGCACACCCAGGCCGGCGCGCGTGTTGAGGATGGGACAGAACCGGACTTCCATGTAGCGCACGTTCTCGGCGGCCGCATCCTCCACCAGCTCGAGCGCTGCGCGCTGGAGAGCTTCCACCGTCTGCAGCACGGACAGCGTGATCTCGAAGCGGGCCAGGTAGTCGACGAGGTTGCGCGCATCCGTCACATGCATGTAGGCGGCCAGCTGCACGGGATCCATCGTGGGCAACGCCTGACCATAGGATGCTGCGAGATCAATGAGCGTGCCGGGCCGGACGCTGCCATCGAGATGGACGTGGAGGTCCGTCTTGGGCAGGCGGACGAGGTGCTCGCGCAGAAGCCCATCGGTGCGGGGCGAGGCCGTCGGTGCGGCGCTGGCGGTTCCGGCCGTCACGGCGGGCGCGGTCACGGCGGCAGCCACGGCGGCGGCAGGTCGTCCGCGGCCGGCGAGGCGGCAGCGGTCCGGCGGATCTGGCGGAGTCGTTCCGTGGCGTCGGCCTCGGCCCGTTTGGCTCGGGCCTCCATGGCCTTGCGGCGCGGGACGGACGCGTGCAGCGTCGCATGCGCGGCAGAGAGCCGTGCGATCGGGACCCGGAACGGCGAGCAGGACACGTAATCCAGGCCGGTGTCGTGGAAGAACTCGACGGAGCCGGGATCCCCGCCGTGCTCGCCGCAGATCCCGACCTTGAGGCCCGGCTTCCGCTGCCGGCCTTCCCACGTCGCCATCTGAACCAGCTGGCCGACACCCTCCCGATCCAGCACCTGGAAGGGATCGTCCGGCAGGATGCCATCGTCCAGGTAACGCGGTAGAAACGATGCGGCGTCGTCGCGTGAGATGCCGTAGGTCGTCTGGGTCAGGTCGTTCGTTCCGAACGAGAAGAAATCGGCGTGCCGGGCGATCTCGCCGGCCAGCAGCGCCGCGCGCGGCAGCTCGATCATCGTGCCTACTGTGTAGCGCAGGCGGATCTCCGCCGCTTCCAGAACGGCGTCGGCGGCGGCCGTGACGATCTGCCGCATGCGGAGCAGTTCACGCTCCGTCGATACGAGTGGGATCATGACCTCCGGACGGACGGCCATGCCTCCCTGCGCGACGGCCACGGCCGCTTCGAAGATGGCGCGCGTCTGCATCTCCGCGATCTCCGGATACGAGATCGACAGTCGTACCCCGCGCAGGCCCAGCATCGGATTGGACTCGTGATGCACATCGACGGCACGCCGGACCACGGCCTCATCGATCCCGGACGCCGCCGCGAAATGCACGACCTCTTCGCCGGACGGCAGGAACTCGTGGAGCGGTGGATCGAGCAGCCGGATCGTCACGGGCAGCCCCTCCATGGCCGTGAAGATCCCGATGAAATCGTCGCGCTGCATGGGCAGCAGTCGATCGAGCGCTCCGCGCCGGTCCTCCGCGCTGCGCGCCAGGATCATCTCCCGTACGACCTGGATGCGGTCTCCCTCGAAGAACATGTGCTCGGTCCGGCACAGCCCTATGCCTTCCGCCCCCAGCTCACGCGCCTTGCGCGCGTCGGCCGGCGTGTCGGCATTGGCGCGTACGCCCAGGACGCGGATGCGGTCGGCCCAGGTCATCAGCCGGTGGAAGTCGGGTGTGGGGTCGGGGTCCACCGTGGGGACGCGATCCAGGAAGATGCGACCGGAGGTGCCGTCGACCGTGATCCAGTCACCGGCCTGCACGGCGCGCCCACCGGCCCGGCACACACCGGCTGCCGCGTCGACCTCCAGGGCCTGCGCGCCGACCACGCAGCACTTGCCCATGCCTCGCGCGACGACGGCCGCATGCGACGTCATTCCACCCCGGGCCGTGACGACCGCGCTGGCCGCGACCATGCCGGCGAAGTCGTCCGGCGAAGTCTCCCGTCGAACCAGAATGACGGGGTCGCCTTCTGCGGCCATGCGAACCGCCTCATCGGGATCGAGGACAATGCGCCCCGCCGCCGCGCCCGGCGAGGCGGGCAGGCCGACCGCGAGCTCCTCGGCCTCGGCCGCGGGGTCAATTCTGGGATGGAGCAGTTGATCCAGCTGCCGGGGATCGACACGCAACACGGCCTCGGTCTCATCGATGAGACCCTCGTCGACCATGTCCACGGCGATGCGGATGGCCGCCGCCGCCGTCCGCTTGCCTGTGCGTGTCTGCAGCAGGAACAACTCACCGTGTTCGACGGTGAACTCCAGGTCCTGCATGTCGCGGAAATGGTGCTCGAGTTTCTGCTGGACGTCGAGCAGCCGGGCGTAGGCGTCGGGCATGCTGTCGGCCATCGCGCGGATCGACACCGGCGTGCGGATCCCCGCGACCACGTCCTCGCCCTGCGCGTTGAGCAGGAACTCGCCGAAGAACTCGCGTTCGCCGGTCGACGGGTTGCGCGTGAAGGCGACGCCGGTCCCCGAATCTTCGCCCGTGTTGCCGTAGACCATCGTCATGATGTTGACGGCGGTCCCCAGGTAATTGGGGATGCCGTGGACGCGCCGGTACGTCACGGCGCGGTCACCGCCCCACGAGCGGTACACGGCCTCGATGGAACGCCACAGCTGGGCGAACGGGTCGTCCGGGAACGGCTCACCACAGCGATCCCTGACGAGCGCCTTGTAGGCCGCTACGACGGAGCGCAGCGCGGCTTCGTCGAGATCCGTGTCGCGGACAGCTCCGGCCGCGTGCTTGGTCGAGTCGAAGATCTCGTCGAACGCCGCCTGCTCGATCCCCAGCACGACCTCGCCGAACATCTGCACGAAACGCCGGTAGCAGTCCCAGGCGAAACGCGCATTGCCGGTGTCCTTCGCCAGCGCTCCCACCGTCCAGTCGTTCAGCCCGAGATTGAGGATGGTCTCCATCATGCCGGGCATGGACACGGCCGCACCGCTGCGAACGGAGAGCAGCAGGGGCCGCTCGACGGAAGCGAAGCGTCTGCCCGTCTCCCCCTCGAGCCGTTTCAGCGCCGCTTCGACCTGGAGCTGCAGCCCGGGCGGGTGGTCGTTCTCGCGAAGGTAGAATCGGCAGGCTTCCGTCGTGATCGTGAATCCCGGCGGGACCGGGATGCCGATGCGCGTCATCTCCGCCAGGTTCGCGCCCTTGCCCCCGAGGATGGCCTTGTCTTCGCGACCGCCGTCAGCTTCGCCGCCGCCGAAGGAGTACACCAGCCGGTCTGCCATCTCGAATCGATCTCCGCAGGAGTCAGGAGTCAGGCTGTGGCGGTCCGTTCAGCAGCGCGTCGATGCGGGCCGGCCCATCTCGATGTCGACGAGCGCAGCCGCGTACTGACCGGAGAAGCAAGCGTCGCAGAAAGGTCCGAACTCGGACACGGCGCGGTTCATGCCCTCGAGAGACAGGTAGCCAAGCGAGTCCACATCGATGTGGCGCCGGATCTCATCGACCGAGTGGCTCGCACCAATGAGCTCGGCCTTGGTCGGCATGTCGATGCCGTAATAGCACGGTGACACGACCGGCGGACTGGCGACACGGAAGTGGATCTCCCTGGCGCCCGCCTCGCGGATCAGCGCGATGAGGCCCCGACTCGTCGTCCCGCGCACCAGGGAGTCATCGACCACGACGACGCTCTTCCCGTCGATGACTTCACGCACGGCGTTGTACTTGATGCGCACGCGGAAATCCCGGCCCTTCTGGTACGGATGAATGAACGTGCGGCCGACGTAGTGATTGCGGATCAGGCCCAACTCGTAAGGGATGCCGCTTTCCTCCGCGAACCCGAGGGCCGCCGAGTTGGAAGAGTCCGGTACGGAAAAGACGCAATCGGCAGCAGCGGGCTGTTCGCGGGCCAGCTGGCGGCCGAAGGCGCGCCGCGCGCGGTCCACGCTGGCGCCCCAGACGCGCGAATCGGGGCGAGCGAAGTAGACGAGTTCGAAGATGCAGGGCGCGGGCCGCACCGCAGGTTCGAGCGATGGCAGTTGCGTGACCTCTCCGCCCTCGATCTTCATGATGGAACCGGGCGAGGGCTCGCAGGCGATCTGCGCGCCGATCAGATCCAGGGCGCATGTCTCACTGGCGACGACCCAGCCGCCGCGCGCCCGGCCCAGGACGAGCGGGCGGAAGCCCCACGGATCGCGTGCCGCGTAGAGCGTGTCGCCGACGGTGAGCAGCACGGAGAAGGCGCCGACCAGCCGTGACAGTGCATCGCGGATCTGCTCATCCACGGTCGGCTTCCGGGACCGCGCGATCAGGTGGACGATGACTTCCGTGTCCACCGTCGTCTGGAACAGCGCGCCCTCGCGCTCCAGTTCCTGCCGCAGCATCTGTGCGTTCGTGATGTTGCCGTTGTGTGCGACCGCCAGGTCGCCCTTGTGGTAACGCACGAGAATGGGCTGGGCGTTGACCAGGCCCGAGCCACCGGCGGTCGAGTAGCGGACGTGGCCAAGTGCGGTCTGCCCGGGCAGCGCGGCCAGCGTCTGATCGTTGAAGCCGTCGATGACCAGGCCCGTCGCACGGTGCAGGTGCGCGCGCCCGCCGGAGCTGGAGCAGATGCCGGCCGCCTCCTGGCCACGGTGCTGGAGCGCGTACAGACACATGAACGCGATCTCCGCCGCCTTGTCCGTCCCCTGTACGCCGACGATCCCGCACATGCTGGCTATCCCGCGGTCCGGTCCATGAGTCGGGGGATGGCCGTCGTCCACACTTCCGTCAGATCGGCCATCGGCATCTCGATCGAACTCTGTCGCGTCACGATACGGAACGTGGCAGCGCCGTCGCCGGCGGCTACGGTGCCGATCCGGGCGGCGGGCACGCCATGGGCCGCTGCACGGGCCAGGACCGCATCGACGTCTGGCGGCCTGCACGAGACCACAATGCGGCCCTGCGCCTCACCGAACAGCAGCGGCGCCGGGTCCAGGTCGTCCCCCAGCGTCACGTCGACGCCTGGCCCCGCGTCGGCGGCCATCATCGCCGACTCGGCCAGACAGACGGCCAGTCCGCCCTCGGCGCAATCGTGTGCGCTGCACAGGAGCCGCGCACCGGCCATGTCGAGCATGGCCTCCTGCAGGGCGCGCTCGCCGGCCAGGTCGACCGCGGGCGCATCACCGGCCACCAGGCCGTGCACGACCTTGAGGTACTCCGATCCGCCCAGCTCATCGGTGTTGCGGCCCAGCAGCACGATGACATCGCCGGCACTGCGGAACGCGCTGCCGATGTGCAGCGAGACGTCGTCGAGCACGCCCACCATGCCGATGACCGGCGTCGGCAGGATCGCGCCGGCCGGGTTCTCGTTGTAGAGGGAGACGTTGCCGCTGACGACCGGCGTGTCGAACGCGGCGCACGCCTCCGCCATGCCCAGCACGGCTTCCCGGAGCTGATGATAGATCTCGGGCCGCAGCGGGCTGCCGAAATTCAGGTTGTTCGTGATGGCGCGGGGCCGCGCACCGGTGCACACGATGTTGCGGGCCGCCTCGGCGACGGCAATGCGCGCGCCTCTCCCAGGATTGAGGTAGACGTAACGGCCGTTGCAGTCGACGGTGGCTGCGACGCCACGGCGTGTCCCGCGAATCCGGACGACGCCGGCATCGCCGCCGGGTCCGATCACGGTGTTCGTGCGCACCGTGGTATCGTACTGGTTGTAGACCCAGCGCTTCGAGGCGATCGTCGGCGAGGCCAGGAGCCGGAGAAGGATCTTGCCGGCGTGGGCGACCGCAGGCCGCAGGTGCTCGGCTGCGGGCTGCCAGTCGCGCAGGGCCGTCACGGCGGGGTCCTCGACCGCATCGCGCACGTAGGTGGGACATCCCGTCACGAGCGGCTCGCCCGGGATCTCGCATACGACCGTGCCGTTCTCCCGTACGCGATAGAGCCCGTCGTCCGTGACGTGTCCGATCACGGCGGCCTCGAGTTCCCACTTCTCGAGGATCGAGCGGACGCCGTCTTCGGGGGGC
>JBFFZF010000086.1:0-18856 GCA_041568755.1 Longimicrobiales bacterium
CCTGACCACGATTCCGTCCTGTCACTGACCCTTCGTCAACGCCTGTAGCGAAGTCGGCTGAGGTCGCCCTCGGCGACCGAGGCCCACTGAGCTACCTGGCCTCACGAACCGGCCCTGACCACGATTCCGTCCTGTCACTGACCCTTCGTCAACGCCTGTAGCGAAGTCGGCTGAGGTCGCCCTCGGCGACCGAGGCCCACTGAGCTACCTGGCCTCACGAACCGGCCCTGACCCCCAGGGTCCGACCCGGACCGGAATCAAAAACCCGCGCAGCGGTTCGGCAGCGCGGGCTGATCGGCCATCCGGATCGATCGGTCCGAATCAACCGACAGCCGCACGGCGCGACCAGGAGTCGACGTCCGCACCCGCGCGCGGGGCGCCGGCGGACGATCGCGCTCGAGTCGTGAATCCGTGCGGCTGCATGGGCGTTCCCACCGAATCTGTCGTTCAGGCCATCGCGCTCGGCGCCGATGGCGGGGGCGGGATTTGAACCCGCGACCTCCGGGTTATGAGCCCGGCGAGCTACCAGACTGCTCCACCCCGCGTCAGACTGGGAAATGTAGGAAGAGAACCACAGGGTGTCAACCGGCCGCGGCGGGTCAGCCGACGACCAGGTTGAGCAGGCGGTCGGGGACCCAGATCACCTTGCGGATCGTGGCCCCGTCCACGAACCGGGTCACGTTGGCATCGGCCAGCGCGGCCTCGCGCGCCGTGTCCTGGTCGGTGCCGCGGGGCAGCGGGATGCGCGTGCGGACCTTGCCGTTGACCTGGACGACGAGTTCGACGGTGTCGGTGGTGGCGCGCTCGGGATCGAAGGTCGGCCAGTAGGGCGCCTCGAAGAGGCTCCGCTCGTGCCCGAGCCGCTGCCAGAGTTCCTCGGCGAGGTGCGGGGCGAAGGGCGCGACGAGGGGGACGAGTTGTTCGATCTCGGCGCGGTTGGCGGTGCGGCCGCCTTCACGGACCGCGTTCAGGTACTCCATCATCGCCGCGATCGCTGTGTTGAAGCGGAGCGCCGCGATGTCCTCGGTGACCTTGCGGATCGTGGCGTGGAGTTTCTGGTCGAGTTCGGGGCCGGCCGGGGCGCTGCCCAGGTCCTCAGCCGGCACGACGGTCTCCCAGAGGCGGTTGAGAAAGCCCCACGGCCCGAGCAGGCCCTGGTCGCGGAAATCGCCGCCCTCCTGGTACGGGCCGAGGAACATCAGGTACGTGCGGAACGTGTCGGCGCCCCAGCGTGCGATGGCCTCATCCGGGATGACGACGTTGCCGCGGCTCTTGGACATCTTCGCGCCGTCCTTGATGAGCAGGCCGTGCTTGCGGAAAGTCCGGTATGGTTCCTCGAAGGGCACCAGGCCCAGGTCGTGCAGCGCCATCGTGATGAACCGGCTGTACAGCAGGTGCAGTACCGCATGCTCCTCGCCGCCGATGTACATGGCGACGGGCAGCCAGCGCCGCGTCAGCGCGGGATCGAAAGCGACGTCGTCGCGATGCGCCGACGGGTAGCGCAGGAAATACCATGCGCTGTCCAGGAACGTATCGCTGACATCCGTTTCCCGTCGCGCCGGAGCGCCGCAGCGCGGGCACGGCACGCGATACCACTCCTCGACACGCGCGAGCGGGCTCACGCCCGACTCATCGGGGCGGTAGTTCTCGATCCACGGCAGCACGACGGGCAGTTCGGACTCCGGGACGGGCACCGGACCGCATGCGTCGCACTCGATGATCGGGATGGGCGGCCCCCAGTATCGTTGCCGGGAGATGCACCAGTCGTACAACCGGTAATGCACGCGGGCCTCGGCCAGCTCGCGGCCGGCCAGCCACTCGGTGATGGCGCCGACGGCCTGGTCGGTGTGCATGCCATCGAACGGCGGCGAGTTCACGAGCGTGCCGGATCCCTCCCACGCCTCCGTGACGGGACGCCCCGCGTCGTCGGGCGTCTGCGCGACGACGCGTACGATGGGCAGACCGAACTGCGTGGCGAACTCGAAATCGCGCGAGTCGTGACCAGGCACGGCCATGATGGCGCCGGTCCCGTACTCCATCAGGACGTAGTCGGCGATCCAGATCGGGATCTCGTGCCCGGTGGCCGGATTGATGCAATGACCGCCCGTGAACACGCCCGTCTTGGTCTTGTCGGTCTTGCGCCGGCTGACCAGGTCCATCGCGGCCGCGCCGGCCCGATAGGCTTCGACGACGGTGCGCTGCTCCGAGCTGGTGACGACATCGACGAGCGGGTGCTCCGGCGCGAGTACCATGAAGGTCGCACCGAACACCGTGTCGGGTCGTGTGGTGAAGACCGTGATGCGGTGCCGGTCCGGCTGCACGCGGGCGGACTCGTGCTGGCCATCCTCGCCGAGCGGGCGTGCGATCGGGAAGTGCAGGTCGGCCCCCTCGCTCCGCCCGATCCAGTTCTCCTGGGCGCGCACGGTCGTGTCCGACCAGTCGATCCACGACAGGTTGGCGAGCAGGCGCTCGACGTACTTCGTGATCGTGAAGAACCACTGCGAGAGCACGCGCTGCTCGACGGCCGTGCCGCACCGCTCGCACGCCCCGGCGATGACCTGCTCGTTGGCTACGACGGTCTTGCACGACGGGCACCAGTTGACGGGCGCCTTCTTCTTCACGGCCAGGCCGGCGTCGAAGAGCTTCAGAAAGATCCACTGGGTCCAGCGGTAGTAACCGGGATCGGTCGTGTCGACCGTGTGGTTCCAGTCGTACATCGCGCCGATGCTGCGCAGCTGGCGCGTGAAGTTGGCGATGTTCGCCGGGATCAGCTCCATCGGGTGGGTGCCGACGCGCAGCGCGAAGTTCTCCGAGTGGATGCCGAAGGCGTCGAACCCGATCGGCTCGAAGACGTCATCCCCCATGAGCCGGCGCCAGCGGCCGTAGATGTCCGCGCCGGTGAACGCGTACATGTTGCCGACGTGCAGGCCTTCGGCTGACGGGTAGGGGAACATCATGAGGTTGAAGAACGGGCGCTCGGCGTTGTGCAGGCGATCGTCGGTGAAGCGGTTCGTGCCGCGCTGCTCCCAGATCTCCTGCCAGCGCGCCTCGACGGCGGCCGGGTCGTACGTCTCTCGCTCTTGCGGGCTCATGGGCTCTTCAGGGGTTTCTTCACGCCGGGACGCGGCAATATAGCGGGACGGATGGAGGCGCCATAGGCCGCAGCCCGCACGACGTCCGCTACGGCGGGTCGAGCAGGCGGCCCACCGCGCCGAACGGATCCGCGGCATCGCTCCGCGCCGCCGCTTCGATGGCGCGCAGTGCGGCGACCAGGTCGCCCTCGTAACGCTCGTACACGCGCTCGAAGAGATCCAGTCGGTCGTAGTAGAGCCGGATCCCGATGAGCGTCGCGTTGTCGATCCGGGTGCGTGCGAAGCCGCGATGGGAAACACGCAGTCGGGGGAGGATTCCGGTGGAGAAGCGGTCCCTGGCCGCGGCGATCACGCTGCCGCGCTGCTCGATCTTCTCCTCCCGTGTCAGGTCCGTCCGGCCGTAAAGCGTCTCGAGCTCGGCGACCAGACCGTTCAGCCAGCTGCCGAACAGGAGCGTGTCGTGCCAGGCGTCCCGTGCGCGCAGGCACGACGGCGCACGCTCCCCGTCGCGCATGCAGAAGAACGCGATCGCGCCACGATCGCCGGCGAAGCTGGCCAGGGATTCGTTGAAGGAAACGCGACTCGGAATGAACAGCGTGTTGTGGAAGATCTCGTGAATAACGGTCGCGACGAGGTCGACGTCGTCGGCTCCCAGCACGGTGTCGAGCACGGGATCGTTGAACCAGCCCAGCGTGCTGAACGCTGGGCTGGGGCGCACGTACACATCGAAGCCCTGGCCGCGCAGACGCTCGGCCGCGGCGTGCGCAGCCGTGAAGTCGAAGAAACCCTTGTACGGGACGTGCCCGACGATGGGGAACCACCACGTGTACGGCTCGAACCGGTCCGGCCACGCGGCGGACAGCACGAGGAGCAGCGTGTCGCGGCCGACGCGGGAGTACGTCGTGTAACTGTCCTCCGCGTCGAGCGCGAGCACGCGTTCGGCGAAGTCGCGCGCCTGCACGACCAGACGCAGCTTGCGTCGCTCCTCGTCGGGCGTGGCGGGGTCGGCGACCACGCGCGCGATCGGCTCGCGGCCGGCGAGGATCTTCGCTTCCTCGATGACGGCACGGATCACGTAGCCGGGCGAGCATGCCAGCAGCAGCGCGGCGGCTGCCCACGCGGAGGTCCGGACGGGCCGGGGCATGGACATGGTGCAGGGCAAGATCGCTGCGACGGGCGCGTCGCGGAAGACATTCCGCACGGTGAGGACCGCCCGGATCGGGTGCTGCAAACGCTTGACGTCGCTCCCGCGTCACCCGTACGTTGCGACGCTTCCTTCCAACCAACCGGTCGGAGTATTGCACATGAAACGAGCGGCATGCGTGGCGGGCCTCGCGCTCCTCGCCGTCGCGGCGGCGGAAGTCCGGGCCCAGACCGAGATCCGCCCGCCACGGGATTACACGTTGACCAATGCACGCATCGTGGTCGCGCCGGGGCGCGTCATCGAGCGCGGTGTCATCGTGGTCCGGGACGGTCGGATCACGGCCGTCGGACCCGCGGTCCAGATACCGGCGGGCGGGCTGACGCTCGACCTCGACGGTCAGACCGTGTACCCGGGCTTCGTCGACCCGGCCGTCTCACGCGGTCTGCCCGCCATCGTGGGCGGCGGGCGTGGCGGCGGGCGGGGAGGCGGCGCGGCCAGCGAGTCGGCCGAACAGCCCGAGCTGAGCCCGGCCCGCGCCGCAGCCGATGTGTGGGCGCCGACGCAGAACGACCTCAACGAACTGCGTGCCGCCGGCATCACCACGGCGGGCCTGGCCTTCGAGGGCGGGATCTTCCCCGGCCGCGTTTCCGTCGTGAAGGTCAGCGATGGCGACGCGCGCCAGCGCGTGATGCGCTCGCCTGTCGCACAGCAGGTCGAGTTCGGGCGCAACACGCGCGGCTACCCGAACACGTACATCGGTGCGTTGGCCTACATCGAGCAGTCGTTCCTCGACGCGCAGTACGATGCCCGCGTGCAGGCCGCCTTCGAACGGAACCCCGCGACCGCGCCGACGCCGAAGTACGACGGCGAGCATCAGGCGCTGCAGCCGGCCGCGGCGGGGCAGATGCCGGCGTGGATCGCGGCCTCGTCCGTGCGCGAGATCGAACGGCACATCGAGCTCGCCCGGCTGGCGGCACTGTCCAACGTCGTGCTCGTCGGTGTGCAGGAAGGTTTCCGCGTCGCGGACCGGCTGAGAGCGCTCGGCCGGCCGGTCATCGCGAGCCTCGACTACCCGACGCCGCGTCAGGTCACAGGTCGCAGCTTCGAGTTGCACGTCGCGCCCGTGTCCGGCGAGGACAAGGCAGCCGCGGAGGCCGACTCGGCCGTGGCGCGCGAGCTGCGCAGCAACGCCGTGAAACTGGTCGCCGCGGGGGTACCCGTCGCGCTGACCAGCCGGGGCGTCTCGCCGGCCCAGTACCTGGCGCGCGTACGTGCGGCGGTCGAAGAGGGCCTGCCGGCCGACGCGGCGCTGGGCGCCGTGACCCAGATCCCGGCTCGCCTGCTGGGGATCGAAGCGGCCGTCGGCACGATCGAGGCCGGCAAGCTGGCGAACCTGGTCGTAGCCGAGGGCGACATCTTCGCGAAGGACACGAAGATCCGTCAGGTCTTCGTCGAGGGCGAACGCTACATCATTCCGGAGGCGCCGGCCGGCGGGCGTGGTGGGCGCGCGGGCGGCCCCGGTGGCGCGGCCAGTGTCGCGGGCGAGTGGGCCGGCGAAATGGAGGGCCCGGCCGGGACCATGTCGTTCACGCTCACGCTGCGCCAGGAGGGCACGGCCCTGACCGGCGAGCTGCAGACGGAGATGGGCCCGGTCGCGTTGCAGGGCGAACAGAACGGCGCGGAGATCTCGCTGCGCGGCACCGCGTCGCCACCGGGCATGAACGCCATCGAAATCAGTATCACGGGCCGCGTGACGGGCGATGAGCTGCGCGGCACACTGGACGCCGCCGGCATGGCGACGGTCCCGTTCAATGCGCGCCGGCGCGGTCCGGGCGCCGTACCGTCTGGAGGCAGCCGATGAGGCGAGTTCACGCATTCCACTGGACCGCCGCACTGCTGTGTGCGGTCGTGGCCCTGCCCGGGGCCGTACGGGCGCAGGACATCGCGATCCGCAACGCGACGATCCTGACGATCACGAACGGGACGATCGAGGGCGGCACGATCCTGGTCCGCAACGGCAAGATCGCCGCCGTCGGCCGTGACGTGCAGGTACCGGCCAACGTCCAGGTCATCGACGCGGCCGGCATGTACGTGATGCCGGGCCTCATCGACGCGCACTCGCATGCGTCGACGGACGGCGGCATCAACGAGGGCTCCGAATCCGTGACACCGGAGGTGCGCGTCCGCGTCCGCGAGGACGACCTCACGATGTACCGCGCACTGGCCGGCGGCTCGACATCGTCACTGCTGCTGCACGGCAGCGCGAACACGATCGGCGGGCAGGGCGCCATCGTGAAACATCGCTGGGGCCTGCCCGTGGACTCCCTCTACTTCGAGGGCGCCCCGCGCATCGTGAAGTTCGCTTTGGGCGAGAACGTGACCCGTGCCAGCTCGAACCAGCCGGATGATGAGCGGCGCTACCCGAAGTCACGCATGGGCGTGGAACAGACGCTGCGCTGGTGGTTCACGCAGGCCCAGGCCTACCAGGCCGAATGGGATGCGTACACCGCCGCCGCACGGCGCAACCGCGACCTGCTGCCGCCGCGCCGGGACCTGCGGCTGGAAGCGCTGTCGCAGATCATGAAGGGCGAGATCCTCGTGCACGCGCACAGCTACCGCGCCGACGAGATCCTCATGCTGATGCGCGTAGCCGAGGATTTCGGCTTCCGCATCAACACGTTCCAGCATGTGCTCGAGGGGTACAAGGTCGCCGACGAGATGGCGGAGCACGGCGCCATGGCGTCCACCTTCGCCGAGAGCTGGGCGTACAAGATCGAAGCGGCCGACGCGATTCCGCACAACATGGCCATCATGACGGCGCGTGGCGTGACGGTGTCCGTCAATTCGGATTCGGGCGAGCGCATCCGCCGGCTCTACCAGGAAGCCGTCATGGGCATGCACTACGGCGGCATGGATGAGAACGAGGCGCTGCGCATGGTCACCATGAATCCTGCCATGCAGCTGGGTGTGGCGGATCGCGTCGGGTCGATCGAGGTCGGCAAGGACGCGGACATCGCGATCTTCAACGGACACCCGTTCGCGCCCACGTCGCGCGTCGAGAAGACGCTCGTCGACGGCCGCGTCTACTTCGACCGCGCCACGGCGATGACACTCGAGAAACTGCTGCAGTCGCGGGTCAGGACGACGACGGAGGAGCGGTCATGAAGCGGGTCATGCAGAAGGCGGGCCGGCTGCCCGTTGTGGCCTTCGCCGCCATGCTGGCGCTCGCGGCCGGCGCGGCCGGCGCCGCGGCGCAGGCGGGCGTCGGCACGGAGGGCACGTTCCTGATCCGTGGCGGCAACGTCTGGACCACAGCCGGCCAGACCACACGCGCGGATGTCCTGGTCCAGGATGGCCGTATCGCGGCGGTCGGGCCTTCGGTCGGTGCCCCCGCGGGCGCGACCGTCGTGGACGCGACCGGCAAGACGATCTATCCCGGCATGTGGGACGCGTTCACGCCCATGGGCCTCGCCGAGATCGGCGGCATCTCGACCATGAACCTGGTCAGTGAACTGGGCGATTACAACCCGCACAACCGGGCGGTCGTCGCGATCAATATCGAGAGTGAGATGATCGCGATCACCCGCTCCAACGGGGTGACCAACGTGATCTCCGCGCCGAGCGGCGGCGTGATCAGCGGACAGGCGGCGGCTCTGCACCTGTCCGGCTGGACGTGGGAGGACATGGCCGCGAAGATGTCCGCCGCCTACGTGATGAATTATCCGCGCAGCGGCGGTGGCGGGCGGGGTTTTGGCCCGCCGCCTTCGGCGCAGCAGCAGCAGCAGGCGAACGAGCGCGTCTCCGCGGCCGTGCGCGAGCTCAAGGACATGCTGCGGCTGGCGGGCAGCTACGATGCGGCGCGACGGGCCGGCTCCGATGACTTCGACCTCAAGCTGGAGGCCATGCGGCCGCTGGTGCGGGGCGAGGCGCTGGTCATCGTGTCGGCCGACAGCGAAGAACAGATCCGCGGTGCCGTCGCGCTGGCGGACACGTTCTCGCTGAAGATCGCGATCCTTGGCGGCGACGAGGCCTGGAAAGTGGCCGAGCTGCTGGCGCAGAAGAACGTGCCCGTCATCCTGGGGTCGATCCAGTCGACGCCGGCCCAGGACGCGCCGTACGACGCGATCTACGCTCAGCCCGGCGTGCTGCACCGCGCGGGCGTGAAGTTCGCCTTCTCGACGGGCGGCGTCGCCAACGCGCGGCACGTGCCGTACCACGCCGCGCTCGCGACCGCCTACGGTCTGCCCACGGAGGTCGCCATCCACGCGCTCACCCTGTGGCCCGCCCAGATCTTCGGGCTCGAGGCGGAGCTGGGCTCGGTCGAACAGGGCAGGATCGCCAACCTGTTCGTCGCGACCGGCAACCCGCTGGATGTGCGCACGACGGTCGACGAGGTCTTCATCAAGGGCCGGCGCGTGCCGATCGATGACCGGCACACGCGGCTCTACGAGAAGTGGAACAGTCGGCCGATCCGGCGGTAGGTGGCGCGAGACGGCGGGAACAGGGATGGAGGATGGGGGACGGCGGGTTGCGCTGTCCCCCATCGCATTGACCACCGTCATGCGGGGCTGAACTGGTGAGCGTGGAGCGGACGTTCTTCGTGGCGGGCGCAGTCTTCGCGCTGCTGGCGGTGGCGGCGGGCGCGTTCGGTGCCCATGCGCTGGGGCCGCGGATTTCCGCGGATCGGCTGGACACGTTCGAGATCGCCGTGCGCTACCAGATGTACCATGCGCTCGGGCTGTTCGTGGTTGCGTGGGCGATGGGGCGGTGGCCGGGCGGGGCCGCGCCCGTGGCCGGCTGGCTGTTCATCGCGGGGATCCTGGTGTTCGGCGGCACGCTGTACACGATCGCGCTGGGCGGGCCGCGCTGGCTGGGCGCAATCACGCCGCTCGGCGGCGTGAGCTTCATGGCGGGCTGGGCGATTCTGGCGTGGACGGCGTGGCGCGCGGCGACCTGATCCCGGATCAGCGGTCGACGCAGTACAGGTACTCGTACACGTGGTCTCCCTGATAACGCCGCGTTTCACTGTCCGCATCGGACCGATACCGCCGGTAGCCTCGCCGGTAGCGCCGGTAGGTGGCGGCGCGGCCCTGCTCGCGCAGGACGCGCTCGATCGTGTGCTCCGGGATGATGCCTTCCGCGTTGTAACTCATGACGAAGCGTGACCAGGGCGCCGTCGCGACGAGCGTTTCGAAGGCGGCGGCCGCCCGGTTCGCACGGCTCCAGTCGCTGCGCTTGTCGCGATCCTCGATGAGACCGGTCTTGCCGCGCGTCGCCACGGGCCCATCGAACCAGCCCAGCGCGATGATTTCCGGGATGTGATAGTAGCCGGCGTACTGGCGTGTGTTGTAGGGCGGGTCGAGGTAGAGCAGATCGAAGGGCTCGAGCTGGCGCACGAGGGCCAGCGCATCGACGCGTTCAGCGCGCGAGCCGGGGCCATGCGTCGTTTCGGGAACACGCAGTGTCAGTCGCTTGCGTGCGTTCGACTGCCACGTCTTGACGAAAGCCGCGTAGACGCCGGTCGTGTTGGCAACCCGATCCGCGGCCTCGAGCAGTGCGGTCAGCAGAAAATGGAAGCCGGGCGCATCGATCAGGCCATCGCGTCGCCATGCCTCGAGCGTCGTGCGGATGGCGTCGATGCGCGCCGCGTTGGCCGGGGTGAAATACATCCTGCCATGGCGCCGGCCCTCCGTGCCTTCAGGCGCGTAGTGCTCGTGGATGAAAGCCGGCGCGGGCAGGAGCGTGTTCAGATGCGCGATCACGCCGGCGGGCGTCACCGGGGAAAGGCGCACGGCATCGGCCAGCCCGCCGAGGTCGGGCGGGCCGTCCGCCTCGACGTAGGTCTTCGCGAGGACGTGCGAGTACTCCATGATGTCCGCCGCGATGACACGAAAGCCCCAGCGCTTCAGCGCCCGGGCGACACTGGCCGTGCCCGTGAACGGATCGACGGAAGTGCCGCCCTGGATCCCGCGCGCCTTCAGGCGACGGCGGATGAAGTCGAGCAGTTTCGTCTTGTTGCCGATGTAGCGCACGGTGCGAATATAGGGGCGGACCGGGAAGGCCGTCCATCCGAGGGGCGTGCGTCACGGCTGCAGGATGTCGGGCGCCTCATCGAGGATGCGATCGAACTCCGTCGCCAGCTGGCTGCGCAGGCCCGCGAGCCGATCGACCGTTCCGCGGCGGGCGAGGGCGCGCACGAAGACGACGAAATCCTCGCGGACGCGCCGCCAGCGCTCCCACCACGCGATCGCGGCCAGGCCGAGCAGGGGCACGGCGAGGAACGCGACCAGAGCGAGCCACGCACCGGCCCGGGTCCACACGAACGCGGCGACCAGGAGACACGTGAGCGGCGCCGCGAAGAAGCCTGTCGCGAGTTTGTACGTCGCGATGGCTTCGTGCGCGGGCCGTACCACGCGCAGCACGGCGCGCGGCGCCAGGTAGGCGGGCAGCCAGACGATCGTACCGGCCACGGCAAGCGGCAGGAGGAGGAGCAGCAGCGCGGCTTCCCCGGCGGCGTAGCGCAGGACGGCGGCGAGTTCGTAGCGGGGCGGTATGTCTGCCTCTGCCGCGCCGAACAGCGCGAGGGCGCGCTGGTAGCGGCGCACGGCCGACGTGAGCCGGGCGTGGCGGGCGGGATCGTTGGCGCGCAGCCAGGCCAGCCCGCGAGCGAACGCCTGGAGGCGGGGCAGTCGCTCGGCGAGTCCCTCACGCTCACGCCAGCGGTGCATGCCCTTCTCGCGCGCGTACAGCCGGTCGGCGGTTTCGATCAGGTCGAGGTCCTCGTGCTCCGCCAGGTTGAGCGTGACGGTCTGCAGTCGCGCTGCGATGTCGTCGGTCAGGACGCGCACCGCCTCCTGCGGGTCGACGTCGTACTGCGGGCGCAGATCGCCGACGCCGAAGGGCTCGCCCACGACGGCGAGGGCCAACCCGCGGAACAGACTCTTCCGGCGGTAGGTCAGTCCGACGGGTACGACGCGCAGGCCGAGCGCCCAGCCCGCCTCGGCCTCTGCGGCGAGGGCGATGCGGGCGGCGCCGGTGCGCAGGGGAACGAGCGCGGGCTCCGAATGGCTGATGCCCTCCGGGTAGATCTGCACGGCGTGGCCGCTGCGCAGGGCCGCGATCGCAGCGCTGAACGTCTGCTCGTTGCGGTGCATGAGCGACGCATCATCCTGGCGACGAAAAACGGGCAGACCGCCGAGCAGGCGCAGCATCGAGCCGACGAACAGCTGCTCGAAGAGCGGTGCCTTGGCGAGCGGCCGTGTCGGTCGGCCCGCGGTCCGGAAGATGACGAGCGGGTCCAACAGGCTGTTCGGATGGTTCGCGACGACGAGAACGGGACCGTCCGGCACCGCGGCGCCCTCGCGTTCGATCTCGTGGAAGACGCTGGCCGCCCAGCCGATGATGCGCGTGAGCACGCGGCGGCGCCGGCCGTCGCCGGCCGCAGTCACGACGGCGTCCCGGCTGCGCCCGCGCCGGACGGTCGCGCCAGCGCGCGACTCATGACCCGCCGGGGTGCAGGTCGCTGCCCGACCACACGCGCGGAGCGTCCGACACCTTGCGCAGGATCACGTAGCTCGTGGCGACGAGCAGGAGCAGGGTGAGGATCCCGATGCCCTGTCCGACGCGCGGCTCGAGCCCGAGCTTCTGCACGGTCAGGAAGGTAATGCCCGCCCAGATGCCGGGGCCGGTGATGGCCGAGAAACGGCCGACCATGCCGTACAGACCGTAGAACTCGCCGACGCGCGCGGGCGGCGTGAGCCGCAGCATGAACGGCCGGTCGGCCGCCCAGACGCCGCCGAGCGAGAAACCCGCGGCCGCCGCCACCAGGAACAGCACCCAGAGCGGCAGGCCCAGCAGGCCGATGGCGGCGGCGAGCGTGAAGGTCGCGAGCCAGGCGCGCAGCACGAACATCAGCGTGCGCTTGGGACCCAGCCGGTCCGTCAGCCAGCCCCAGACGAACCCGCCGATCACCGCGAACGTGATTGCACCCATCAGGATCAGCTGGGCCGTGCGCTGTCCCTCGTCCTCGCTCAGCCCCGTCGCCACGGCCACGTTCACCGTGTAGAGCGCCATGATGGAGATCACCGTGTTGATGGCATCCGTGTAGAAGACGCGGCCGATGAGGAAACGCAGCAGACCCGGATACTGCTGGCTGGAGCGCAGCGTGCGGATCGTCTCGCGCGTCGAATCGATGGCCATCTTCAGGTTGATCGGCCCGGGATCCGGGTTGCCCCGCTCCTTCACGAAGAAGAAGCAGGGCAGCGCGAAGACGAGAAACGCGATGGCGATGATCGTGAAGAGGAGCGGCTTGTCCTGCGTGCCGAGAAGGAGGCCGATGCCGACGGCCAGGTACGACCCGAGGTAACCGACGCCGATGCCGATGCCGCCGACCCGGCCACGGTTCTCCTCCGTGCTGACCTCCGGCAGCAGGGCGTCGTAGAACTGCAGCCCGGCCTGGTAGGCGATGTTGGCGAGGGCGAACAGGATCGCCGTCACGACGAAACCGGCACGGCCCAGGAGCGCGGTCAGGGTCACGCACAGGATCGTGCTGGTCACGAGGAACGGCATGCGCCGCCGCGCGCGGTCCGTCATCGCGCCGAGCAGCGGCGAGATGATGAAGATCACCGCCATCGATATGGCCGTGATGATGCCGTACAGCGTGTCGGCCCGGCCTGCGCCGACGGCGTCGCGCACGTACAGCGAGAAGTACAGCGACACGACGCCCATCGAGAAGATCGTGTTCGCCAGGTCGTACAGCACCCAGCTCACCACGGCGCGGCGCGGGATGGGGCGGCCGGCCTGCGCGGCCGGCCCCCTGGCCGCTGAAAGGTTGTCCTCGGGCGGAACGCTCACAGGGTTTCCACGGTCGGGGGGTCGGGCGCGGGCCGAAGGTGCCGCATCCGCAGCATGCGAGCAAGGGTGCCCGCCGATCGGCCCGCGCCGCGCCCCGCCCCCGGCGCCTGTCCGACCGGGCCTGCGTCCGCCTACTTTCGGCCCGTGATCGATCGCATCCAGGACACTGCCCTGCGCATCGCGCGCGCGACGCTGCACGCGTTCGCGCGGCCGGCCGGCAAGCTGGGACGCGGGCTGGCCGGCCGGCGTGAAGCGGTCCGGCGGATGGAGACATGGGCGGCGACAGATCGCGTGGCGACGCGCCCGCTCGTCTGGTTCCACGCCCCGTCCGCAGGGGAAGCGCTCATGGCGGGCGCCATCATCCGCGCGCTGCGCACGCGCCGCCCGGACCTGCAGATCGCGTTCACGTGGTTCTCGCCGTCGGCCGAGCGCGTCGCGGGTCAGGTGGGCGCGGATGTGACCGCGTATCTGCCCTGGGACATCCGCCGGGATGTGAATCGCGCGCTCGATGCGCTTCGCCCGCAGGTCATCGCGTTCGTGCGCACGGAAGTCTGGCCGGCCCTGACCCGTGAGGCGAAGCGCCGCGGCGTGCGCCTGACCCTGGTCAATGCGCCGCTTGCCGCCGGGTCGAGCCGTCTGGGCGGGATCGGCCGCGCCGTGCTCGGGCCGGCGTACCGCGCGCTCGACGCCATAGGCGCCGTCGGCCCGACCGACGCCCGGCGCTTCGCACGGTTCGGTGTCGATCCCGGGCGGGTGCACGTGACCGGCGACGCGCGCTTCGACCAGGTCGTCGCTCGCCTCGGTGCCATGACCGGCGGCTCGTCCGCGTCGATCACCTCGCCCGGGCGACCCTGCATCGTGGCGGGATCGATCTGGGACGCGGATGCCGAACACGTCGTGCCGGCGATCGCGGCGCTGCGTGCGCAGGGACCGCTGACCTGGTACCTGGTGCCGCACGAGCCGGTGCCCGCACGCATCGCCTACCTGGAGGGCGTGCTGGGGCGTCACGGGTTGCGTGACGAGGGAGAGGGAGAGGGAGAGTTTCCGGGGGAAGGGGAGCGGGAGGAGGGGGAAGGGGTCAGGGTGCACATCATCCGGCGCGTGGGCGTGCTGGCCGGGCTGTATCGGCTGGCGCGCGTGGCGTACGTGGGAGGCGGGTTCGGGCGGGACGGGTTGCACTCGGTGATCGAGCCGGCGGCGGTGGGCGTGCCGGTCGTCTTCGGGCCGCGGCACGGCAACACGGTCGAAGCGGAGGCCCTGGTCGAGGCGGGCGGCGGCTACGTCGTGCGCAGTGCCGACGAGGTCGTTTCCCGCATCACGGCGCTGCTGTCCGACCCCGGGCCCGGAGCTGCGGCGGCGGCGTTCGTACAGCGCCGCCTGGGCGGCGCCGAGGCCAATGCCGCGCTGATCGAGGCGCTGCTGGCGGAGGCGGGGGCGGCGTAAGCGCGCGCGCGCCGCGCGTCAGCTGTGGCGCACTACCCGGCGATGCCACCACCAGACGCCGACGATGGGGAGCGCGACGATCGCCAGGATCCAGCGGGCGCGGCGCGCACGGCCCGGCGGTCCGCTCAGCACGCGCGAAATCGCCCAGACATCGATCATGAAGATCACCAGGGCGAGCAGCAGGCGCAGAGTCACGAGGCCCGCTCCCGCACGCCGTGGCCGGCGAACTGCAGCTCGTACAGGCGCGCGTACAGGCCGTCGCGCGCGAGCAGTTCGGCGTGCGTGCCCTGCTCGCGGAGTTCGCCGTGATGCAGGACGAGGATGCGATCGGCATTCTGCACGGTGGACAGCCGGTGGGCGATGACGAGCGACGTCCGGCCGCGCATCAGCTGGTCCAGCGCCTGCTCGATCTGTTCCTCGAGCGCGGAATCCACGGAACTGGTCGCCTCGTCGAGCACGAGGATGCGCGGATCGAAGGCGAGCGCGCGCGCGAACGACAGCAGCTGACGTTCACCGACGGACAGGGCCGTGCCGCGTTCACCGACCGGCTGTTCGTATCCACGCGGCAGCCGATCGATGACCGGACCCGCGCCGACGCGGGCGGCCGCGAGCTCCAGCTGCGCCTGTTCCAGATCTTCGCGGCCCAGACGTATGTTGTAGCGCACGTCCCGGCTGAACAGGAACACGTCCTGCAGCACGAGGCCGATCCGCCTGCGGTGCGCGTACAGATCCACGGTCCGGATCGGCACGCCGTCGATCCGGATCTCGCCCTTCTGCGGTTCGTAGAAGCGCAGCAGCAGCGACGCCAGGCTGGTCTTGCCCGCGCCCGTGTGGCCGACGATCGCGATGCGCTCTCCCGGCTCGGCCACGAAACTCACGTCGCGCAGCACCCAGTCCCATTCGCCGGTACCGTCCCTGGCCCGGTAGGCGAACCAGACATCGCGGAACTCGATGCGGCCCTGACCCGCCGGGACCGGGACCGTGCCCGGGCCGCGCGCGGGAATCGTGATCGGCGTGTCGAGCAGCGTGAAGATGCGCTCCGAGGAGGCCATCGCGCCCTGCAGCATGTTGTACTTCTCGGACAGGTCCTGGATGGGCCGGAAGAAGCGGCGCGCGTACTGCAGGAACGCCGCGATGACGCCGACGGTCACGACGCCGTCGAGCACGCGCGCCCCGCCGTACACGATGATCAGTGCGAGCGCGACGGTCGAGAGCAGCTCGATCACCGGGAAGAAGAGCGCGTAGTACGTGATCGAGCGGAGGTGCGCTTCGAGGTAGTGATGGTCAACGCCGCGGAACCGTTTCGAGGTGCTGCGCTCCTGGCCGAACCACTGCACCACGGCCATGCCGGAGATGTGCTCCTGGACAAACGCGTTGATCCGCGCGAGACGCACGCGGATGTCGCGGTAGGCCCGGCGGATGCGGATGCGGAAGAGCAGCGCGACCACGAAGACGGCGGGCATGACGGCCAGGGCGACGAGACCGAGCCGCCAGTCCATGGCCATCATCGCGACCACGATCATGAGCAGCGTGAACACGTCGCCGAAGACGGTCACCACCCCCGAGCTGAAGAGCTCGTTGAGGACCTCGACATCGCTGGTCACGCGGGTCATCAGCCGTCCGACCGGATTGCGGTCGTAGAACGCGAGATCGAGTCGCTGCAGCCGTGCGAAGATCTGCCGGCGCAGGTCGCGCATCACGTTCTGGCCGAGCGCTGTCGTGATGAGGGTCTGCGCGTACTGGAGGACGAAGGCGGCCAGCAGGGAGGCGAAGAAGGCGGCGGCCAGGAGGAGCAGGAGCCGGCGGTCGCCGCTGGGGATCGCATCGTCCAGGGCGATCATGGTCAGCCACGGCCCGGCCAGCTCGACCAGCGCGCTGACCAGCAGGATCGCGATCGCCGCGGCGACCCGCAGCCGGTAGGGCCGCAGGTACTGCAGGAGCCGGCGCATGAGCCGGGCATCGTAGGCCCGGCCCAGCGCTTCTTCTTCCCAGTGCCCGGTTGTCCCCGTCAAGATCCCTGGGCGTCGCGCGACCCGCGCGCCAGGCGCTTCCGGGCCTCGCGGAGGCGGCGCTTGGCGTCCCGCGCGGACTCGCCCGGCAGGCGCACGACGATCTCGACGCCGCCCATCAGGGCGAACCCGCCGATCTTGAGGACGGGCGTGTCCGGGCCGGCGTCGACGGGGCTCCCGCCCTCGTGCTCGAAGCCGCCCATGATGGCCATGCCGCCGCAGTCGACGATCAGATCCGGGGGCACGATGATCTCGACGCCGCCCCACATCACGAACATGTCGATCTCGGTCACGCCGGGCGGCAGACGGGCCTCCCGGAAATCCAGGGACGCCCCGCCCATCAAGGCCAGCAGGAACGATTTGCGGGCGGGGATCCAGGCGCCTCGCCGGTCGACCCCGCCCATGACAGCCACGAAGAACTGACGCTCGCGGACCTCCTCGGGCCGGGGCGCCGGGACGCGCCGGCCGCCGACGGGCGCAGGAGCCGCCGAGGCGGGCACCACGGCGTTCAGGTCACGGACCAGTTTTTCCAGGCTGGCCGGATCCCCGGCCTTGTGGGCCAGGTCGAGCCGGGACTCGTACTCCTCAACTGTGAGGCGGTCCGCGGCGAAACTTTCGATCAGGGTCTTGATGGTGGCTTCCCGCTTCTCTCCCAGGGCGTGGGCCGGGACCGGGGGTTTTTCAGCCATCGAACATCTCGGCGTCGCAGTGTTCCAGGTAGGGTCAATCTTGGACAGGAAACCTACGGCCGCAATCCGCGGTGCGTATCATCCGCGAGCCGCGAGAGGCCACATCCGATGATCGAACTGCGTGGCTACTTCGACAGGATCCAGGGCCGCCTGCTGGGCGCGTTCCTGATCGGATTCGCGGGCACGCTCGTGATCTACACGATCGCGACGACATCGATGAGCCGGGTCACGGAGGGCGTTTCCGAGCAGATCGATGTCATGCAGCAGCGCACCGATCTTGGCCTCGATCTGCAGTCGACGGTGATCGAACAGCTGAACGCCGGCCAGCTCTACGTCCTGACCGGCTCGGCCGCGGCGCTCGAGGAGTTCGACAGTCTGGCAGCGCGGGCGCGCCAGCTGCACGCGCGCACGATGAGCCTGTTCGCGGCCGGGCCGGCCCGCGCGGCCTCGACGGGCGCGGCGGGCACGAACGGCGAGAACACGGGCCCGGAGGTCGACGCGAGCCGCCTCGAACGCATCGCGCTGCTGCACGAACGTCTGACCACCGCGATCCGCGACGTGTCGCCAGCCAGTGAGGCCGCCGTCGTGACGGGGCAGCTGGCCGCCCTCGCACCACGCTTCCGCGAGCTGCGCACGCAGATGCGGGCGATGAACGCGGCAGAGCTGCGCAAAGTCGAGCGCGCGTCGATCGACCTGCGTACCCAGACCGCGGATCAGCAGCGGCTGCTGCTCATCGTGCTCATCGTGTCGACGCTGGTCGCGATCTTCTTCGCCTACCAGACGCTGCACGCCATCGAGCGGCCGCTCACACGCCTGGTCCATGCGGCCAACCAGTTCGGCAACGGCGATCTGACCGTGTCGGTCAACGGGCGGATGCCGCGCGAATTCCGCCAGCTGGCCGGGTCTTTCACCAGCATGGCCGAGCGGTTCCGGACCGTCGTGGGCGAGACGGTCGCGACGGCGAACCGGATCTCGGCTTCCGCCTCCGATCTGTCCAGCGTTTCGGAGGAGGTGGCTGCGTCGAGCGGCGAAGTCTCGACGGCGATGATCGACATTACGAACGGCGCCGAGGAGCAGGCGCAGGGCCTGCGCAGCGTGGACGACGCGCTCAAGCACATGCGCAACCGCGCGGTCGAGATCGATGAGGCCTCGACCCAGGTGCGCCTCTTGAGCGGACAGATCGGCGACCTGGCGACGGCGAAGCGTCGCGACATCGGTCGCGCGATCACGATGCTGCGCGAGGTGCGCGAGATCGTGCACGACTCGGGTCAGGAAGTCGCCGAGCTGCAGCGGGCATCGGCCCGCATCACGGCCTTCGTCGAGACGATCCAGGGCATCGCACGTCAGACCAACCTGCTGGCGCTCAACGCGGCCATCGAGGCTGCGCGCGCAGGTGAGCATGGCCGCGGCTTCGCCGTCGTGGCCGATGAGGTGCGCAAGCTGGCGGACGGCAGTGCGAGCGCTGCGGACGAGATCGATCTGGCTGTGCGCCAGATCCGCAGTCAGATCGAGAACGCGGCCTCCACCATGGACCGCGGCGTGACGCAGGTCTCGGGCGTGGAAGACGTGTCGCGCAGCGCGGAAACCGCCTTCGAGGAGATCCTCGCTTCCGTGGAGCGCGTGCGC
>JBFFZF010000087.1:0-18768 GCA_041568755.1 Longimicrobiales bacterium
ACGGAGAAGTTGTCACGGATGTCGATCTTCCCCACTCGATCACCTGCGATGGCCGCCTCGCCGGTGATCGCGCCGACGAGATCGCCGGGGCGGATCCCGTCGCGGCTGCCGAGGCTGATGTAGAGCCTCACGAACGCTGCGCCTCGTCCTGCGTCGGACGCGCCCGCCTCTGCGGACGCCGTGGTCGCAGTCGCGGGAGCGCTGCTCCGCTGACGCAGCAGCGCGCTCAGGGCCGCGGCCACTTCCTCGGGCGCGTGCTCCTCCAGCAGCGGTCCGAGCAGCGCCAGCTGGGCACCCAGATCCTGCTCCTCGATGGCGGCACGCACGCTTGCGCGGAACGCGGCGATGCCGCCGCGCGTCGAACGGCTGCCTCCTACGGCGGTCAGCTGGATGCCGGCCTGCGCTGCGATCGCGCGCAGGTGGGGCAGCTCGCGCGCTTCCACCATGATGATGCCGTCGGCGCGGTCCAGCCTGGCCAGCGCTTCGGCATCGAACGGTACGTCGTACGCGATGAGCGCCTGCGCGGCTTCCGTTGCGGCCACGACGCTCACCTGCTCGGCCGGCGGCTCCACACGCCAGCCGCGCAGCTGCAGTGCTTCGCGTGCGGCGGCCGCACCGGCCATGGACCTGGTGACGATACGCGGGACCACATCGCGCGGCCGGCGCAGCAGCCGGGCCAGCGCGGTGATCTTCTGTCCCGGCGGCACGACGATGTACGACATCGCGCCGGTAACCTCGGCCTGCCCGGCCTCCGCCGGCTGCGCCGGGATGACCATCGCGCGCCGGACCTGCGCGGCGATGAAGCTGTCCGTCGCGGGCGTGCGCTCGATCAGCGTCACGACGCGCTGCGCAGACGCCGGAATGGCTGCGACGATCGTGTCGAAGGCGGCCGGGTCCTCCAGCGCGAACACGACATCGAGGCCATCGATGATGAGCGTCTCCAGGTCATCGAGCTTGAGCGCGGACTCACGTATGGCCTGGGCGGCGGTCCCGGCGGGCGCGACGAGCAGGGTGGGTGATGGCAGCCGGTTCCACGCGGCGGTCCAGGCGCGGATCGGGATGCCGTTGCCGCGCGCCAGGCGGGCCGCGGTGCCCGCGATGGCCGTCGCGCGTTCCTCGGTCGCCGTCAGGATGAGGGCGCGCGGCCGGTCGACGGCTGCGTCGGTGCCGGCGTGGACCGTTCCGGTGAGCAGCCGGTCCAGGAGCCCGAGCACGATCGTGGCGGTCACGCCGGAGCCCGGCGCCGCGACGAGCACGGCGTTGCCCCCGCGCCGCAGGACCGGGATGGCCGCGCGCTGCAGCGCGCTGGGTGCGTCGAACCCGGCGTCCGCTGCGGCCCGGCTCAACGAAGCATCGAGGCCGAGCGCCGCGAACGAATCCGTCACGCCCGGCCGCCCAGGCCGCCCGGTTGCACGGCGCCCGGCCGGTGGCTGTCCCCGGGCTGGTAGGGCAGCATCGTCAGGAGGTACTGCACCTCGCCATCCAGCCGCGACGTCCGGAACTGGTCCGTCTCGACGTTCACGACCGTGTCGAGGCCATGTTTGTGTGCGGAGACCACGGCCGTGCCATCGCCGCCTGTGACGCGCACGCTGTGTCCGTCCCGGTGTTCGACGGTCGCGGGCAGCCGGCTCGTCAGGATCTCTTCGGCCCGCGCCAGCACGTCACGAACGGACGCGGCCGTATAACGCTGATACGTCATGCATCTCCACTCTCCACGGGCCGTCAGCCGGCCATTTCCGGGGCGTTGAATGTAACGGAGGCTGCCGGCTCTCGACAGGCACGCCCGCCTCCCCGCACTGGCGCTTGTGAAGTCGGGGCGACCTCCCTATTGTCCGGCCATGAACCAGCCCGCGAACAAGGCTGCGCTGCGGGTCAGTCCGAACGTCAGCGAACTCCAGGCCTCGGCCACGATTGCGGTGAGCACGCTGTGTCGGACGCTGCGCGATCAGGGCCGCGATGTCATCGACCTCAGCGCGGGGGAGCCGGATTTCCGGACGCCGGATTTCGCCGCGCAGGCGGGCATCGCCTCCATCGTCCAGGGCTTCACGCACTACACGCCGGTCGCGGGCCTGCCGCCGCTGCGCCAGCTCATCGCCGATCACATCACGCGGCTGACCGGCCACCGTGCGGACATGCAAGGCGTCGTCGTCACGGCCGGCGCGAAGCACGCCCTCTTCAACACGTGCTTCTCGCTGTTCGGACCCGGCGACAAGGTGCTGCTCCCGGCGCCCTACTGGACGAGCTACCCCGAACTCATTGGCCTGGCCCGCGCGACGCCTGTCATCGTGCCGGCCACGCTCGAGGCCGGCTTCAAGGTCACACCCGCGGACCTCGAGCGGCACGTCGACGAACAGTGCCGCGGCCTGATCCTGAACTCGCCCAACAATCCGAGCGGCGCCGTCTACAGCAAAGCGGAGCTGGATGCCATCGTGCGCTGGGCCATGGAGCGCGATCTGTGGATCATCAGCGATGAGATCTACGGACGCGTCAGCTACGGGACCGAGCGCGCCGCGAGCGTGCTCGATCTGGACAGCGCCCGCCTCGACCGCGTCGTGCTCGTCGATGGCGCATCCAAAACCTTCGCCATGACCGGCTGGCGGCTCGGTTTCAGCTACTCCACGCCCGCACTGGCCGCGAAGATGACGGCCCTGCAGAGCCACGTCACGTCGAACATCACGGCCGCAACGCAGTACGCCGGCATGGCCGTGTTCCGCGACGAGCCGCGCGTCCAGCACGCGATCCGCGCGATGGTCGGCGTCTTCCGCCACCGCCGCGACCGGCTCGTGTCCATGTTCCGACGCCACCTGCCCGCGGCCCGCTTCGTCGTCCCCGAAGGCGCCTTCTACCTCTATTTCCAGGTGGACGCCTACTACAACGAGGCCATCGCGGACAGCGTCGCGTTCTGCACCTGGCTCCTCGAACAGACCGGCGTCGCGCTCGTCCCGGGCATCGCTTTCGGCGATGACCGGTTCGTCCGCCTGTCCTTTGCCGCACCCGAGGATGAACTCGTCGAGGCCGTGCGCCGCATGGGCGAGCAGCTGGCGATTCCTGCGCTGGCCGGGTAGGGGCGCGTCCATGGCCATCACCGTTCCTGCCTCGGATCTGCGCCGGATTGCGAATCCACGGTGCACCTCGTTCCGCTGCTGGAAGGGTCCACCGCCCGGGGCCTGAACACGCCCCTGCACCCTCGCCGCGACCCCGTCTGAAACCGCCCGGACCCGTGCCGCGGCGCATGCGTCCCGACGGCCCCCGCCGCGGCGGCCCAAAGCTCTCGCCCTGAACTGAGGTCCTGAACCGGCCCGGGCGCCCCGCGCCCGGCTCCGGCACCCCCGGCCGCCGGGCAATCTCCCGACGGCCCGTCGGCATTCCCCCGACCCGAATCAAGCAACCCCCGACCGCCGCGCTCCCCGCATTCCTCATATCATCATGCGGCATTGAGGTAAACGGAGAGCCATGCTGTCGAGAACGTCGGAATACGCGCTGCGGGCCGTCCTGCTGCTGTCGCGGAGGGACAACGGAGAACCGCTGGCCGCCGAGGCGGTGGCCACCGCCCTCGGGGTCCCCGGCAACTACCTCTCCAAGGTGCTGAACCGGCTCACGCGCCGCGGCGTTCTCGAATCCGTGCGCGGGCCGGGGGGCGGGTTCCGCCTGGCGCGCCGACCGGAGCAGATCGCGGTCGCGGACATCGTCGGCGAGTTCGACGAACGGAGTGGGCTGAGCGGGTGTGTGCTGTCGGAACGCGCGTGTGATGCGGGCGCCCCGTGCGAGGCGCACGAGAGCTGGAGCCGCTGGTCGGGACAGTTGCGGCGGCTTCTGGAGGGCACGACGGTCGCGGACTTCCTGACGACGCAGCGGCACGAACGAGCGGGCAGCGGCGGCGGCAGGGGCCGGACGGAACGGGTGAAAGAGGAGAGCGCGAAATGAACCGCAGGTCTGGAGCGGTAGCGACGGTGGCGATGGTGGTGTGGATGCTCGCGGCGTGCGGTGGCGCGGACGCGGGCGGGGACGCCGCGGCGACGGGGGGTGCGACGCCCGAGGGCGGATTGACGGCCGCGCAGCTCGAGTACGGGATCGGTCCGATCGATCGACTCGACCTGGGTCCTCTCGATGCCGCGCTCGCGGAGCAGGGCAAGCAGGTCTTCAACCTGAAGTGTTTCGCCTGCCACAGGATGGAGGACCGTTACGTGGGCCCGCCGCTGGGTGAGGTTCTGGAGCGGCGCACGCCGGAGTTCGTGATGAACATGATGCTGAACCCGGCGGAGATGGTGGAGAAGCATCCGGTCGTGAAGGAGATGCTGGCGCAGTACATGAATCCGATGCCGTTCCAGAACATGACACAGGACGAGGCCCGTGCTGTGCTCGAGTATCTGCGATCGGTGCACGAGGAGTCAGGCAGCTGACGGCGAGCCCGGCGCATGCACCCGGGCACAGAGCGCGCCGCACGGCGCGCGATCAACAGGGAGAAAGAACATGACATCAGCGAGGCGGAACTGGGTCACTGCGGTGGTCGTCATCGGTGTCGCGGGCACGCTCGCGTACGCGTGCCGGACGACGGGCGTGGCCCCCGGCGTGCCGGGCGATATCGCACAGGCGGTGTACGTCGCGCCCGGCGAGCACGACGAGTTCTATGCATTCTTCTCGGGCGGATTCAGCGGCAACCTGACGGTGCACGGCCTGCCCTCGGGCCGCCTGCTGAAGACGGTCCCGGTGTTTTCGCAGTTCCCGGAGAACGGCTGGGGCTACTCGGAGGAGACGAAGGCGATGATGAACACGACCTTCGGCTTCATTCCCTGGGATGATGCGCATCACCCCCAGCTCTCGCAGACGAACGGCGTTCCGGACGGGCGCTGGATCTTCATCAATGCGAACAACACGCCGCGTGTCGCGCGTGTCGATCTGACCACGTTCGAGACGGACGAGATCCTGCAGATCCCGAACTCGGCAGGCAACCACGCCTCGCCGTTCATCACGCCGAACAGCGAGTACATCATCGCGTCGACACGCTTCAGTGTCCCGATTCCGCAGCGCGACATGTCGATCGATGAGTACACGGGCAACTTCAAGGGCACGCTGTCGTTCGTGCGCGCGGACGAGCCGGGCAACATGCGCATCGCGTTCCAGGTTCTCGTCCCGGGCTACAACTACGATATCTCGCGGGGCGGCAAGGGACCGTCCGACGGCTGGGCGTTCTTCACCTCCTACAACAGTGAGCAGGCCCACACGCTGCTGGAGGTCAACGCGTCGCAGAAGGACAAGGACTTCATTGCGGCGGTACACTGGCGGCGTGCCGAGGAGTGCGTGGCGCAGGGCAACGCGCGTCAGGTCAACGTCGACTACATGCACAACCACATCGGGTCCGATCGGATCGCAGTCAGCGAGCGGCGCACCAGCGTGACCGTGCTCGACGCGTCGATGTGCTCGGACATGGTTTACTTCCTGCCCACGCCCAAGTCGCCGCACGGTCTCGATATCGATCCGTCAGGCGAGTACATCGTCGCCGGCGGCAAGCTGGCCACGGTGATTCCGGTGCATTCGTTCAGCAAGATGACGCAGGCGATCCAGAATGAGGAGTACGAGGAGGTCATCGACGGCATTCCGGTTCTGCGTTACGAGTCGGTCATGGCCGGCGAGGTGCAGAACCCGGGCCTGGGCCCGCTGCACACGGAGTTCGACGGCCAGGGCAACGCCTATACGACGGCCTTCATTTCTTCGGAGATCGTGAAGTGGCGGCTGGGCACGTGGGACGTCGTGGACCGGATCCCGGTCTATTACTCGGTCGGCCACCTGGTGATTCCGGGCGGCGACAGCCAGCAGCCGTGGGGCAAGTACCTGGTCGCGCTCAACAAGATCACCAAGGACCGTTACCTGCCCACCGGTCCGGAACTCGCCCAGTCGGCGCAGCTGATCGACATCAGTGGCGAGAAGATGCGCATGCTGCTGGACTTCCCGACCATGGGCGAGCCGCACTACGGGCAGGCGATCGCAGCCGACATCATCAAGGACAGGCAGGTGCAGATCTACGCACTGCAGGACAACACCAGCCCGTACGTGACGATGGGTGAGGACCGTGCGCGCGTCGAGCGCACCGGCAACGTGGTGCGCGTCTACATGGCGGCGATCCGGACGCACTTCAATCCGGACAACATCGAGGGGATCCGCGTGGGTGACACGGTCTACTTCCATGTCACCAACCTCGAGCAGGACTGGGACATCCCGCACGGCTTCGCTGCGATGGGTGCGGAGAACGCCGAGCTGCTGGTCATGCCCGGCGAGACACGCACGCTGAAGTGGGTGCCGAAGTTCGCGGGCGTCTATCCGTTCTACTGCACGGACTTCTGCTCCGCGCTGCACCAGGAGATGCAGGGGTACGCGCGCGTCTCGCCGGCCGGCTCCAGTACCGCGCTGCGCTGGGGCACGGGTGGCACATGGAACACGGCCTCGCAGATCGCGGCAGGCAGCCGCTGAGGCCATGAGCAGGATCGCCGGTAGAGGACCGGCGATCGAGAGTGCGGATGGCGTTGCCGGGGCCTCACGACACGTGAGCCCCGGCGACGCGCCGCCGGACTTGACGGCGGGCGAAGTGAGGAAGGATGCCGGAATGAAAAAGGCAACGAGGGTCGTGGTGGCCGTGGCGGCGCTGTCCCTGGGACTCGTCTACATGCTGCCCCTCTGGAAGATCACGCTCGAGGCACCGCAGTATCCCGAGGGCATCGGCATGCTGATCCACGTCAACACCATCACCGGCGTGAAGCCGCACGACCTGCAGAATATCAACGGGCTCAACCACTACATCGGGATGGCGAAGATCCAGCCCGAATCGTTCCCCGAACTGCGTTACATGCCGTGGATCGTGGCCGGGCTCATCGGGGCCGGCCTGCTGACGGCGCTCATCGGCCGACGGCGCGTGCTGGTCGGCTACGCGGCCATCTTCGCGCTCGTCGCGGTGGCGGGACTGGTCGATTTCTGGCGGTGGGAGTACAACTACGGCCACAACCTGGACCCGACCGCGGCGATCAAGGTGCCGGGCATGTCGTACCAGCCGCCGCTCATCGGATCGCAGCAGCTGCTCAATTTCACCGCGCATTCCTGGCCGGCGGCGGGCGGCTGGATCGCCATCGCCGCGTTCACGGCCATCCTCGCTGCGGCCGCCGTCGAGCTGCGCCGGAAGCGCAGCGCCGCACGCACTGCGCAGGACGTGGATCCGCCGGCCGGGCCCGGAACGCCGCCGGATCGCCCCGCACGTCAGCCACCGACCATGGCCGGGATCTGAGCGTGTACCGCTCGCTGCTGGCCACGCTCCTGGTCCTCGCCTGCACGTCCGGACCGAGGCCGATCGAGCCGGGCCGTGACAGCTGCGCGCTCTGCACCATGGGCATCGCAGAGACGCGCTTCGCGGCCGAACTCGTCACCCGGACGCGCCAGGTCCGGACGTTCGATTCCATCGAATGCATGGCCGGGTTCCTGACGTTCGAGTTCGACGCGACCGGGATCGGCTCGCTCTGGGTCACCGACCACGACGCGCCGACCCGCCTGGTCCGCGCCGACACCGCGTGGTTCGTGCGCAGCCCGCGGATCCGCAGCCCCATGGGCATGGGGCTGGCCGCATTCGCGACGCGCGCGGCCCGCGATGCCGCCCTGTCCACGCTGGGCGGCGAGGCGCTGGACTGGGCGGGCGTGTTGCGCACGGTGCGCGAGGCCTGGCCGCACGGGGCGCCGCACCGCGGCGTACACGCCGGACCGGTCGCTGCGGAGCCCGCAGCGGACCGCGCGGCCGGCTGGCTGGCGGAGGCGGTCCGGGACGCGGCGCCCGGAGATCGTGTCGTCGTGCCGGCCGGGGTGTGGCGGGAGCCGACGCTCGTCATCGACAAGCCGCTCGAGCTGGTGGGCGAGCCCGGCGCCGTCCTCGACGGGGAGGACCAGCGGGCGCTCGTAATCGTGCGCGCGGACGATGTGACGATCCGCGGCCTGGTCCTGCGTCGGACTGGTACGAGCTACGTCGAGGACCGGGCCGCCGTGCGCGTCGAGAAGGCCGCCCGCTGCCGCATCGAGGACAACCGCATCGAGGACGCCTTCTTCGGTGTCTACCTGGCGAACGCGTCCGACTGTGTCGTGCGCGCCAACATCGTGACCGGCAGCGCCGTGCGGGAGAGCGGCGCGGGCAACGGCATCCACGTCTGGTACTCACGCGGTGCCACGATCGAGGACAACACGATCCGTGGCCACCGCGACGGCATCTACTTCGAGTTCGTCGATGACAGCCGCGTGGCCGGCAACACCAGCGAGAACAACCTGCGCTACGGCCTGCACTTCATGTTCTCAAACCGGAACCTCTACGAGCGCAACGTCTTCCAGCGCAACGGCTCCGGTGTCGCCGTCATGTACGCCTCGCAGGTCGACATGGTGGACAATCGTTTCGTCGACAACTGGGGCCCGGCCACCTTCGGCCTGTTGCTCAAGGACATCCGGGACAGCCGGCTGGATGGCAATCGCTTCGTCCGCAATTCGATCGGCCTGTACGCCGAGGGCTCGGACCGGCTGGTCGTCGAGCGGAACGAGTTCCACGCCAACGGCTGGGCCGTGAAGTTGATGGCCAACTCGGAGGACGGCCGCTTCTCCGCCAACGACTTCACGGGCAACTCGTTCGACGTGGCGACGAACAGCCGCCGCACGCGCAGTCACTTCTCCGGCAACTACTGGGACGCGTACCGCGGCTACGACCTGGACCATGACGGCACGGGCGACACGGCCTTCCGCCCGGTCCGCCTGTTCTCGCTCATCGTCGAACAGAACGAGCCCTCGCTGATCCTGCTGCGCAGTGTCCTCGTGCAGGTCCTGGACGCCGCGGAAGCACTGCTGCCGTCACTCACGCCGGAGTCCGTGGTGGATGAGGCGCCCCGCATGCGGCCGGTACGGGCGACCGCCATCGCCGCGAAAGGAGCCGTGCAGCCGTGATCCGCCTGGAAGGCGTGCACAAGCGTTTCGGTCCCCTCGAGGTGCTGCGCGGCATCGAGCTGCAGATCCGTACGGGCCGGACCACAGCGATCATCGGACCGAACGGCTCCGGCAAGACCACGCTGATCAAGATGCTGCTCGGCCTGGTGAAGCCCGACGCCGGCCGCATCATCTGGCACGATCACGTCCTCAACGGCGACTGGCGCTACCGCGAACGCGTGGGCTACATGCCCCAGATCGTGCGCTTCCCCGAGAACCTGAGCGGGCGCGAACTGCTCGCCATGATCACCGATCTGCGCGACGGTCCTGCCACGGACACCGAGCTGATCGATGCGTTCGACCTCGAGAAGGACCTGGACAAGCCGTTCCGCACGCTGTCCGGCGGAACGCGTCAGAAAGTCAACGCCGCGCTCGCGTTCCGGTTCGCGCCCGACCTGCTCATCCTTGATGAGCCGACGGGCGGCCTCGACCCCGTCGCCGCGCGCGCCCTGAAGAACAAGGTCCGCCGCGAACGCGAGCGCGGCAGGACCGTGATCCTCACCTCGCACAACATGGGCGAGCTGGAATCGCTGGCCGACGACATCGCCTTCCTGCTGGAAGGCCGGATCCGTTTCTCCGGCGAACTCGCCGCGCTCAAGCAGGATACGGGTCAGCCCGACCTGGAGGGCGCCATCGCCCATCTGATGGGGAGCGAATGACGACGACCGCGAAAGTCCTCAAGTACGAGCTGCGCGATGTCCTGCGCAGCCGCGCCATCGTCCTCTACGCCGCGTTCTTCCTGCTCGCGACGGAACTGCTGTTCCGCTTCAGCAGCGATGGCGCGAAGGCGCTGCTCAGCCTGGCCAACGTCGCGCTGTTCGTCGTGCCGCTCGTGACCGTGGTGCTGGGAACGATGTTCGTGTACGGCTCGCGCGAGTTCAACGAGCTGCTGCTCTCCCAGCCGGTCAACCGCAGGCAGCTGTTCGGCGGACTCTACCTGGGGTTCACGCTCCCGCTGGCCACCGGTTTCGTGGTCGGCGTGCTGGGGCCGGTGCTGGTGCGCGGCGTCGAGCCCGGCCTGCTGCGCGCCGTCGTAATGCTCGTCGTCACGGGCGTGTTCCTCACGGGCATCTTCAGTGCGCTGGCCTTCGCCGTCGCGCTGCGCTTCGAGGACCGTGTGCGCGGCATGGGTCTCGCCCTCCTTGCCTGGCTCTTCCTGGCCGTCGTGTACGATGCGCTGGTGCTGGCCTTCGCGAACGCGTTCTACGCGTGGCCGCTCGAGAAGCCGCTGCTCGTCCTGATGCTGCTCAACCCGGTCGACCTGGCGCGCGTCGTGCTCATGCTGAACTTCGATGTTTCGGCGCTGATGGGTTACACGGGCGTGGTCTTCCGCGAGTTCTTCGGCGGCACGGCCGGCATCGCCGTGGCCATGGGCGCCCTGTCGCTGTGGCTGGCGGTGCCGATCCTCGCCGGCCTGCGCGTTTTCGTGCGCAAGGACTTCTGATCGACGGGTGCGGGTCCCGGCCGTGCCTCAGGTCGCCGGTCCTGCCGGCTGCAGCAGGGACAGCACCGGTTCGAGCACGTCCTCCAGCGTCGGCGAGCCACGGATCTCGAGATCGTACCGTACGCGGGTGTGCGGCAGCTCGATCCTGATCAGGCTGGCCAGGTCGATGGGCGTGCCGATCGCGACGGCTTCGACGCCGGCCCCGGCCGCGGCGCGCAGCGTCGCCTCCAGATCGCGCACCTGACGCTCGCTGTAGCCCATGGCCGGCAGCAGCGGGCCGGTGGCCGGCCAGGCCGCGAACGTGTCTGCGATCGAACCGACGGCGAACGGCCGCGGATCGACGAGCGTCGCACCCAGCCGGCGGGCCGCGATGGTCGCCGCACCCCATGGCATGCCGCCGTGCGTAACGGTGGGGCCGTCCTCGACGGCGATCACGCGTCGACCGTGCAGCCGCTCGGGATCATCCACGACGATCGGTGAGCCGGCACGCACGATCGTCGCGTCCGGGTTCAGCGCGTGAACGGTGCGCTCGGTGCGCGCGACGTCCTCCGCCGCTGCCGTGTCGAGCTTGTTGATCAGAATCACGTCGGCCATGCGCACGTTGGTCTCGCCGGGGTAGTAGCGGGCCTCGTCGCCGGCGCGGTGCGGATCGACCACCGTGATGTGGAGCGTCGGCACGAAGAACGGTGTGTCGTTGTTGCCGCCGTCCCACAGCAGCACGTCGGTTTCCGCGTCCGCCTCGGCCCGTGCCAGGATCACTTCGTAATCCACGCCCGCGTAGACGATGTTGCCCTCCGCGAGGTGTGGCTCGTACTCCTCGCGCTCTTCGATCGTGACGCGGTGGCGCTCCAGATCCGCGCGGGTGGCGAACCGCTGGGCACGCTGTTCAGACAGGTCACCGTAGGGCATGGGGTGGCGGAGGATCGCGACGCGCAGGCCGCGCGCGCGCAGGATGCGCGCGATGGCCCGGCTGGTCTGGCTCTTCCCGGCGCCCGTGCGGGCGGCGCACACCGCGACCACGGGCGCCACCGTGCTCAGCATGGTCTGCCGCGCGCCCGGAAGCACGAACGTCGCGCCCGCCGCATTGGCCCGGCTTGCCAGGTGCATGACGTGCTCGTGCGACACGTCCGAGTACGCCATCACGCAGCGCTTCACGTCGTGCGCCTGGATGAGCGCCTCGAGCCGGTCCTCCTCCTCGATGGCGATGCCCTGAGGGTAGAGCGGGCCCGCCAGGTCCGGCGGATAGCGGCGGCCGGCGATGTCGGGGATCTGCTGCGCGGTGAAGGCCACGACCTCTGTCAGCGGATCGTAACGATACAGAACGTTGAAGGTGTGGAAATCGCGGCCGGCCGCGCCCAGGATGAGCGTCCGGATCCGGGCCTTCCTGGACTGGATGATCATGCGGCACCTCCTGCGCGCGGTCCCCCTCTCAATCTGGCTCGTGCTCCGTGGCGGCGCGTCGGGAGGAAGTCCGACGCTCCCGTGGGCGGGCACCCGACAGCGTCGTGCACACCTGTCCCGCATGATGGACGTGCATGGCAGCACGGTGGCTGTTTCTGGCCTCGCTCGCACTCGTGACCGGGCCGAACGCCGATCCGGAAGCCCGGCAGCACGACATCGCGAGCGCGATCCGCGGCATCACGGCTGGAGCCGCGGCCGCACCGCTCATCATCGATGCGGCGCCGGCAGCGGCGCCTGCGTCACTGCGTCGGTTCTACGCGGCGAGGTCGTGGGCGCCGGCGTGGCTGACCGTGGATGGGCAGCCGCGCATCGCGGAGCTGGTCCGCGCGATTCGGAACGCGGGGCAGCAGGGACTCGATCCGTCGGCCTACCGGCAGACCGCGATCGAGCGAAGGCTGGCGGCGGTGGCCGCAGGACCGACGGACGCGCACGCCCTCGCGCTGCTCGATGTGCTGCTCACCGACGCGTACCTGGCGCTCGCCACGCATCGCGCCGTCGGCAGGATCGATCCGCGCGTTGTCCACCCGCACTGGACGCTGCCTCGCCCGCCGTTCGATGCGGCGGCTTCGCTGCGCGCTGCGCTGGGACCCGTCGGGATCGAGCGTGCACTCGACGCCGTCGATCCCGACCACCCGCAGTTCGTCGGTCTGCGCGCTGCCCTGGCGAGGGAACGCGCTCGCGAGCGCATCGCGTGGCCCGTGCTGCCGGACGGGCCGGCACTGCGCGAAGGCGATGCCGGCGAGCGCGTGCGCGTCCTGCGCAACAGGCTCGCCCTGGAGGAGTTCCCGGCGACACCGGCCGCGCCCGGCGGCCCGGGCCGGCCCGATCCCGCCCGGCATTTCGATGCGGACCTGAAGGCGCGCGTGCAGGCGTTCCAGTCACGACACGGCCTCGAGCAGGACGGTATCGTCGGACGGGAGACACGCGCGGCCCTGAACTTGACGCCAGCGCAGCGGGCCGGGCAGATCGCGCTCAACATGGAACGACTGCGCTGGCTGCCCGCGCTCGATGACCCGCGCATCGAGATCAACATCCCGGCCTTCACGCTGCGTGTCATCGAAAACGACCGGACGGCGCTGGCCATGCGCGTCATCGTCGGGCGTACGGACTGGCCGACACCCGTGTTCAATGCCGTGGTGACCGGCATCGTGCTGAACCCCTACTGGAATGTGCCGGCCAGCATCCTGACCCGTGAGATCCTGCCGGTCGTCGTCCGTGACCCCGCGTGGCTGGCACGGCACGACATGGAGATCCTGTCCGCGTCCGGCGCGATCGTGCCGCGCTCGGCGATCGACTGGTCGGACGTCTCGGTGGGCCGGTTCCCGTACCGGGTCCGCCAGCGGCCCGGCGAGGAGAACCCGCTCGGCCGGCTGAAGTTCGTTCTGGCCCCGCTGTTCCTTGCCGTTGCGCTCCACGACACGCCCGCGCGGCACCTCTTCGCGGAGAGCCGGCGCGACTTCTCACACGGCTGCGTGCGCCTCGAGGACCCGCTCGGGTTGGCTGCCTTCGTGCAGCGCCGGGACACGACGTGGACCCCGGAACACGTGCGACAGGCGCCGGCACGCGTGGAGACCGCGGTCGCCGTGCGCGACCCGATTCCGGTTCTGTTCCTCTACTCCACGGCGTTCGTGGATGAAACGGGCGAAGTGCACTTCAGGGCGGATGTATACGGCCATGACCGCGCACTCGACCGCGCCGTGTCCATGACGCACTCGCAGGCAGCGGACAACGGCGACTACCGCACGACCACCGTGGCTTTCATGAACGGGTGCGGCTCGCAGTGATACGGGAAGCTGCCGGCCTCCGTGAACGTGCGGCTGTAGAACGAACCGGTCGCGAACAGCGGTGATGCCCAGACGCCCGTGTCGGACGTCGCTGTGTGCGCCGGCTCGTCGGCCGGCGCGCAGTTGACCCAGGTCACACGCTCACCGGCCGCGACGCGGACCACGGCCGGCTCGAACGTGAAGTTGCGGATCGCGACGATCGTCGTACCCAGCAGATCGGGTGGCAGCCGGACATCGCACGTCGACAGGTCCGGGCCGACATCGCCCCGCTCCGAGAAACAGCCCGCCAGAAGGACCAGCACGGCCACGGCCAGCGCGCCCGTACGCATGCCTCGCGTCCCATGGATCATGTTCCACCTCGTACGATCACGATGCCTGTCATGAACGGGTGCGGCGTGCACAGGAAGTTGTACGTGCCCGGCGTCGTGAAGGTGTAGCTCCACCGCTCACCAGGCTGGATGTTACCGGAGTCGAAACGGCCGTCCGTCGCGGTGACGGTGTGCACGAGCGGGTCTTCGTTGACCCACGTGATCGTCGTGCCGGCGTCGATCTCGATGCGGCTGCGCGGGAACGCCATCTGCCGGATCACCGTCACGACCTCGCGGCCCGCCGTCGGCGTGCTCGACGGCGTGGGCGCACCTGTCTGGGCCGCGGCAGCAGGGGCGGCGCGATCGCCGAAATAGCGCGCCAGCGTGATCGGTACCGTGAACTCGAAACCCCAGCGCGTGTCCGACGCGCCGCGCGACAGACCCTGCAGGGTCGACGTGTTCGTGTTGCTGGCCTGCAGCGAGAGCGTGTGTGGCGTGCCCGGGATGGCGACGTGCAGGCCGGCGCTCCATGCGACCTTCTCGTCGCGTTCATCATCCAGTGCCGTCATCGTCGCCACATCCGCAGCCAGCGCCACGAATCGGCTCACCTTCACCGTGCCGCCCCCCGCGATCGTGAACCGTCGGTCCTCGTCCTCCGCCACGCCCGTCAGCAGACGACCGGCGGCGATCAGCCGGACCACGCCCAGCCGCTTCGCCACCGAGACCTCGGCGTCCACGCCTTCCGCTGCGTTGTTGTAGCCGAGCTGCCCGCCCAGGTCGAAGGCCGCGCCCCGGTCCTCCGCCAACAGAGCGTACCGGCCGAAGAACTCCCATTCGTTGGGAAAGCGCGGCGCGAGTGTCGAGTTGGTCGCGTAGTGGAACCCGGCCATCAGCCGCTGCGGCAGACCGGCGCCGATCATGAACGTCGGAAAGTTTGTGACCTTGCGGATGGGCGCGCCCGATGTGCTGAACCGGTGCGTGAAGTTGAACTGGATCGTTCCCGGGTTGGCGACCCAGTTGCCCGACACGTTCGGTGGCCGATCGAGCAGCGACTGCGCCTGCGCCTGCGTCGTCGCGGACAGCAGAACAACCGGCGCTGCGACCGCCACGATCAACGCCCGGACTCTCATCGGTTCACTCCTCAGTTGGCTTGCGCGCCCTGTGCGATCCAGTTGCGGATGTTCGTCAGATCGATGTTGTCCAGCGCGGGCAGGCCGCGCGGCATCCGGTCGCCGACTGTCTGCCGGCCTTCGAGCCGGACCACGAGGTAGCTGTTCTGCGCGTCACCCGGGATCACTCGCACGCGCTGCGGCTCCGTCGTGGACTGGACGTTCACCAGATTGGCACGCGCGTTGCCCGCGCGCAGATCCAGACCCGCGGATGCGGCAGCGCCGTGACAACCCGACTGAGTGCAGCTGCGCCGGGTCAGGATCTCCTGGATATCCACGGCGAACGATGGGTTGGCCTTGATCGTGCGACCCGTATTGCCGTTGTCATCGGGATCCATTGTGTCGCTCGAGCACGCAGCCGTGAGTCCGAGGGCCAGCAGACACACGAATGACTTCAGACGCCGCATCGTTCCCTCGCTTGCGCTACGAGAGTAGTGGGGGTGGACCCTCGATGAACGCTTGAGCGCATGCAAATGTGACTTGCCGGCCATGCGCGTACTGCATGCGGCAGCGACACGGCGCCCGTCTGGTGCGTCGATGCGGCGGCACGATTCCCGGACACCGCCGGCAGGTCTGGCATCGTGTCGCGGGATCTGCGATCCTTGGCGCGACCGACCCCAACGCTGAGTGGAGATCATGACAACCGAACCCACCGTCGAGCAGCTCCGGTTCCCGATCGGCAGATTCGACACCGGCGCAGCGCCCCTGGACACGGCAGCCCGGGCGAGGGCGATTACCGTCGTCGCGGAGACGCCGGTGCGCATGCGGGCCGCCGTGGCCGGCCTGTCGCCGGAACAGCTGAACACGCCCTACCGCGAGGGCGGCTGGCGCGTGCGTGACGTCGTGCACCACGTGTCGGACAGCCACATGAACGCCTTCGTGCGCTTCAAGCTCGCGCTGACCGAGGACAACCCTGCGATCAAGACGTACAGAGAAGCGGAGTGGGCCCGGCTTGCGGACGCCGGCGACACGCCGATCGAGACGTCGCTCGACCTCCTCGAGGCTCTGCACGCGCGCTTCGATGCGCTGCTGCGCTCCATGGGCGATGTGGAGTTCGCGCGCACGATGCACCACCCCGAGTGGGGCGATGTGGATCTCGACTTCATGTTGCGCCTCTACGAATGGCACGGCCGGCACCATCCTGCCCACATTACGGGGCTGCGCGGCCGCATGGGCTGGTGACGGGCGCACGAGGCGGCGCGGCGCGAGGGCTGTGACCTTCAGCAGGCGATGGCGCGCAGCGCGCGCCGCACACCGGACCGGTAACCTGCCCCGAACAGGTTCACGTGCACGAGCAGGTAGTACAGCTGATAGATGGGCCTGCGTGATTCCGCGTAGCCGTCCGTGACCGGCCACGCACGATCGTACGCTTCGAAGAAAGCCGCGTCGAACCCGCCGAACAGGTCGGCCATGGCCAGGTCGACTTCGCGGTGCCCGTAGCAGCAGGCCGGATCGATCAGGGCGGGCCACCCGTCCGCCAGGATGTGCACGTTGCCGCTCCACAGGTCGCCGTGCAGCAGTGACGGACCCTCGCGCTGGCCGCACGCCAGCAGATCGTCCAGCCGGGCGCAGAGCTGCTCGAACGCCCGCGCATCATCCGCGTCGAAATGGCCGGCGGCGGACGCGAGGTGCCACTGCGGCAGCAACCGCTCTTCCCGCCAGAACGCCGGCCAGCGCGCGTGGGGCGTATTGCTCTGCGGCAGGGATCCGATGCGGTTGGCGGAAGGCCAGCCGAACGACTCGCCGCGTGTGCGGTGCATCCGGGCCAGGCCGTCGCCGAGGGCCTGCCAGGTCCCGGGCCGCGGCGATCCCGGTTCGAGCCATTCCAGCGCGAGCCAGCGCGCTTCGTGCGCGAGCACGATCGGCACGCGCAGCGTGTGCGAACCGGCGAGTGCAACCAGTGAGGCCACCTCCGCATCGAAATCCACGGACCCTTCGTCGGCGGTCGTCGTCCATTTCAGGAAGATGTGGCTGCCGTCCTCCAGCGTGAGTCGGGCCGCAGGGCTGATGCAGCCGCCGCCGACGGGCGTCGTGGCCGTGACGCTCACGGGGCGGCGATGATGGCGTGTCAGCGCGTGTTCGACCGCCGTGAGGATGTCGGCTGGTAGCGTGTGACGGCTCAGAAGCCGTGCTCCGCGCGGAGGTGTGCCAGGAGCCCGCGACTGGCGCGCTCGACGATGTCGTGGACCTCGTCGAAGCCGCGCGGCCCGCCGAAGTACGGATCGGGCACCGGCGCATCCGGCCAGGACTCGGGATCGAACTTGCGCATCAGGAACAGGCGCGGCTGCGCGCGCGCCGAGGTCGCGAGGAACCGCAGCTTGGTGAGGTTGTCGCCGTCCATCGCGATGATGTAGTCGAACTGGCGCAGATCACGTTCGGTCACGGCACGGGCCGTCCCGCGGACGGCGATGCCCCTGCGCTTCGCGGAAGCGATTGTGCGCGCGTCGGGCGCGTCGCCGTCGTGGTAGCCCGATGTGCCTGCGGAATCGATCTCGAACCGCCGGGTCAGGCCGGCTTCCTCGACGTGGGCGCGGAACACGGCCTCGGCGAGCGGCGAACGACAGATGTTGCCGAGACAGACGAACAGAACGGAGACTTTCTTTTCTTTCATCGCCCGGTGTTCGTGGACTTCGACATGGCGGGGAAATGAAACGGTCCGAACCGACGCTCCGCATACTGCGCCCGTGGCGACCCGTCCGGCTCGCCGTACTCGCGCTCAGCGCGGCCGCGGCCTGTGCCGCACCCGCTCACGATGACGCATCCGGCGGTCGATGGGAAGGCCTGATCGAAGAAATCGGCCGGCTGATGATCGTGCGCAATGCCGGTGGCGGCGCCTGGGAAACGGACACCGTCCTGGCGAGGCGCGACCTGGAGATCGGCGGCGACGAGGGCAGGCCCGAGATGCTCTTCGGCACGATCCTCGGGCTCGAACTCGATGGCGCCGGGCGCATGTTCGTGTCGGATGTCCAGGACGTGTCCGTGCGCGTCTTCGGAGAAGGCCCCACGCTGCTCGGCCGGATCGGGCGCGAGGGCGACGGACCGGGCGAGTATCGGTTCCCCGGCGGACTCGTCTTCGGTCCGGACGGCACGCTCCATCTGCGCGACGCCGAACGCATCAACCTGTATGCGGCGCGGACTGCGGGCGGGATCGCTGACTCCGCCGCAACCAGCTGGCCCATCCCGTTCTACAGCAACTACCTCGGTGCGGACTGGAGCCGCATTGGGCCCGACGGCGCGTTCTACTACCCGCACTACCACTTCCCGATCGACGGCCCGCCGTCGTTCTTCTACGTCCTGTTCCGCAACGGCGTCGTGTCCGCAGACACGATCCGTGTGCCGGCCTACGCCAACCTCGGCACACGCCAGGCGGGCTCGGTGCGCCTGACCGCGAACAGCGGCCGCATGGTGACCTGGGCGAGCGCGGCACCTTTCGAGGCGAAACCGACCTGGGACCTCACGGCCGAGGGCACGATCATCTCGAGCGATGCCATCCGTTACACGATCTACGAGACGGACCTGCGCGGCGACACGATCCGCATCATCGAGCGGGCCGTCATGCCGGTGCCCGTGCCGGCCGCTGAACGGCGCGACAGCATGGCAGCGCTGCAGCA
>JBFFZF010000088.1:0-18616 GCA_041568755.1 Longimicrobiales bacterium
CACTCACTCCGCGCGGAGCGAAACAGACGGCGCGGTCCGACTCGCACGCCATGCCGGAACCAGCGCGGCCACGATTCCCGCTGCAACGAGGACGCTGGCCGCCGTTACGAGACTCACCGGATCGGTGGGTTTCACGCCGAAGAGGAAGCCGGTGAGCGTCGCCGATGTGAACCAGGACACGGTCGCACCGGCAGCCGCGCCCAGCAGGACAGGCCGCATCCCCGCGCGCACGACTTCGGTGAGCAGTCTCGCCGGGTCTGCTCCCACGGCCAGCCGGATGCCGAACTCGGTCCTGCGACGTTGCACCGAATGCGAGACGACGCCGTAGACGCCGACGGTGCCGAGCACGATGCCGAGCAGGCTGAACAGACCGAGGAAGAAACGCAGTCGCAGCGGCTCGGCGATCGCACCGTCGACCACGGCCTGCATGGTCGCGACCCGTCCGATCGCTGCGCGCGGTTCGAGCTCCTTCACGAGCGTGCGCAGGGTCGGGGTCAGCGCCTCCGGCCTGCCGGTCGTCTTCACGACGATCAGGCCGTAGCCCTCGCCGCGCATGGCCTGATCCCAGGGGTAGTAGCCAACCATGGGCTGTTCGCCGGTCAGCGAGGTCGCCACCATGTCCCGGATCACTCCGACGACTTCGACTTCGCCGACGAAACCGCTGGTGAAGCGGCGGCCGAGCGGACTCTGGTCGCCCCAGATGCGTCGCGCAAACGTTTCGTTGATCACGGCGACGGGTGGAGATCCTGCGCGGTCGGACGGCAGGATCCCTCTGCCGGCGATGACGGTGACGCCGAATGCATCGAACGCGCCGGGGCTGAGCGGCCGGTACATCACGTTCGGCCGGTTCGCGCCGTCGAGGTCGGGTCGATCCGCGATGCGCACCGGACCCTGCCAGCCCCCGTCACGCAGCGGAAGCCGGTTCGTGTAGCCAGCGCTCGACACGCCCGGCAGCGCCTCGACGCGGTCCGCGAGCGCGTCGAAGAACGCGGCCCTCGCCTCCACCGGCGCATCCTCCTCACCCACCAGGATATCCATGGTCAGCACGCCGCGCGGGTCGAAGCCCGGATCGATCGCGCGCAACTGACCGACCGTGCGCACCAGCAGCGAAGCGCCCGACGCGAGGACGACCGCGAGAAGCACTTCCACCGCGACCAGCGCCCGCTGAACCCTGCCGGCCCGCCGGCCACCCGCCGTCGGTGTCCGCTCGGACAGCACGCCTTCGCCGAGATGGCCACGCATCACGTTGTGCAGCGGTGCGAGCGCGATACCCGCGCCCGCGACAATGGACACGGCCAGCGCTGTAACCAGTGTGGTGCCATCGAGTCGCAGCGTCGAACGGAACGCGGGATCGATCGGCAGACTCGCGACCAGCGCGCCGAACAGACCGGCGGCCAGCGCGATGCCCACCGCGCCGGCCACGAGACCCAGCAGCACCGACTCGGTGAGCACCTGCCGCGCCAGCTGCCAGCGCCCGGCGCCGAGCACGGTGCGCACGGACATCTCCGACGTCCGATCGACGGTTCGCGTCAGAATGAGCGCCGCGACGTTCACGCAGGCCATGAGCAACAGAAAGCCGACGGTGGACAGCAGCAGGAGCAGCACCGGCCTGACCTCACCCAGCAGGTACTCGCGCATCGACACGACGTGCGCGTTCCGCGTCTTGTCCCACGCCTCGGGATAGTCGTAGCGCTCGCCGAGCACCGTCGTGATGCGCCCGAGATCGGCCTGGACCTGTGCGTCGGTCGTTGACGGATGCAGCCGTGCCGTGAGGACGAGCCAGCCGTTGTTGGCGTACCCGGGCTTGACCGGGTCGAGGTCGAGCGGGATGAACGCCTGCATCTCGGGTGTCGGGAACCAGAACTCCTCCGGCATCACGCCGACGACGGTTCGCGGCGTCCCGCTCACATCGATCATGCGGCCGATCACGCTCCGGTCCGCGCCGAATTCCCTCACCCACAAGGCATGGGACAATACGATCACGGGCTCCGATCCCGGCCGATCATCGCCGGGAAGGAACGTCCGGCCGAACAGCGGCGCCACACCGAGGACATCGAAGAATTCCGCAGAGGCCACCGTCGCAAGCACGAGCGTGGATCCGGACTCCGTGCGCAGCGTATACGCGTCGTTGGAATACGCCGCCACCCCGGCAAATCCGCGCGGGACATCCCGGATGACGTCGAACTCCTCGCCTCTCCAGTTGTAGTCCGACCAGAACGTGACGAGCCGATCCTCGTCCGTAAACGGCAACGGCCGGATCATGAGTCCCCAGACGACACTGAACAGAGCGACCGTCCCGCCGATGCCGAGCGCCAGCGTGATCGTGGCCAGCGCACTGAACCCCGGACTCCGCGCGAGCTGCCGCCACGCGAAACGCAGGTCCGCGGAAAGATCCGTGAAGACACCGACGCCCCAGGCGCCTCGTGTTTCCTCCTTGAAGCGGTCCTCGCCGCCGAAGCGCAGGCGCGCGGTCCGCTTCGCCTCCCGCGCAGGCATCCCGCTCGCTTCCAGCTTGCGCGCCTCCATGTCCAGGTGGAACCGGAACTCCTCGTCCAGCTCCCGTTCCAGCGCTCCACGTCCCACGAGCGCGCGCAGCCGGAACCACAGATCAGCCAGCCAGCGCATGTTTCCTCCCACGTCAGGCGATTCCCATGATCCGGTCGACCGCACCGGCCAATCGCGTCCAGTGCGTGTGCTCCAGCCCCAGCTGCCGCCGGCCGGCGCGCGTGAGGATGTAGTAGCGGGCGCGCCGGTTGTTCTCCGTTCTGCGCCACTCCGAGTTGAGCCAGCCTTCGCGCGTCAGCCGGTGCAGTGACGCGTACAGCGAGCCCTGATTCACCTGGAGCGCGTCGCGCGAGATCTGCTGAATCCGCTCCGAGATCCCCCAGCCGTGCATCGGCTCCAGCGATACGACCTTGAGGATCAGCATGTCGAGTGTTCCGCGCAGCATGTCGGTGTCCGGCCTGGGCATCCGTCATTCTCCGGTCGGGTCCCCACTTGTTAACCGAGAGAAGAGGCGACCACGGCTCCTCTCGGTTGGCAACAGGTGCACAGGATTGGATGGGCGAGGCCGGGCAGGGGTTGGAACAGACCCGACGACGAGCACGGGCCGGGTCATGACAGCCGGATGGGCGGCGGGCTCGGGGAAAGAAGGATGGCCGGCGGCCTGCGCACTCGCCGGACGGACGGTGGTGGCGTACCATTCCGATCCGGCAGGTTCGAACGAGATCTTCGTGCGCAGCGTCGCCACGCCTGCTGCAAGTCCATCGGAAGGGAAAGGCCCATGAGAGGGTGCGCATTCCGGCCCCGGTTCCTGATCGCCTCGATCCTTCTTCTGGTCGGCGCCACGAGCGCCCGCGCGGCGTACGCCCAGGCGCTGGACGATGAGGCGAGGACAGCCGTCATCGACGCACTGATCAGTGAGCTGGAGCGCGCCTACGTCTTTCCCGAGACCGCGACGCGGATGTCTGCGGACCTGCGTGCCCGGCTGGGTCGCGGCGAGTACGCGAGCCTGACCGACGCGGCCGCGTTCGCCGCGCGCCTGACGGAGGACCTGCAGGCGATCAGCCGCGACCGGCATCTCCGGGTGCGCCCGCAGCCTGAGCAGGCCGGTCCCGCCGGCGGAGTTCCCGCCGAGCCGCCGGCCTCGCCGTTCGGCCGGGCCGAGCGCATGGAGGGCGACATCGCCTACATCGAGATCGTGACCTTCGGCATGCCGGCGGGCCGCGCCCGCGAAGCTGTGGCGACGTGATGGACGCGGCGGCCGACGCGCACGCGCTGATCGTCGATCTGCGCCGCAACGGCGGCGGAAATCCGGGGCTGGTCGCGCTCATCAGCAGCTACCTGTTCGGCAGCGAGCCCGTGCACCTCAACTCGCTCTACTGGCGGCCGCGCGACACGACGGACGATTTCTTCACGGACCCCGGCGTCGAGGGCCGGAAGTTCGGACCCGAGAAGCCGGTCTGGGTGCTGACCAGCGCGCGGACCTTTTCGGCTGCGGAGGAGTTCACGTACAACCTGCAGACGCGCGGCCGCGCGACCATCGTCGGCGAGACGACCGGTGGCGGCGCGCACCCCGGCGGCGTCGTGCGCCTCCCGCACGGACTGAGCGTGTTCGTGCCCTCCGGCCGGGCCATCAACCCGATCACGAAGACGAACTGGGAGGGCACGGGCGTCACGCCGGACGTGGCGGTCGCCGCCGAGGACGCACTCGAAACGGCGCTCCGGCTGGCCCGAGCGCCACGCTGAGCCGCGACACGGCCCGCGCCCGTATCCGCCGCGGCGTCGGGGCTCGCCGGACCGCCCGGCCAACCGAAACGGAGGGAGGACGAGCATGGGCGACGTCATCTACACATCGCACATCCGCGTCGAACGGGTCCGCGGCCCGTTCCGCCGGGCCTGGGTGCCGGCCCGGTCGGAGCCGATCGAGCTGGGTGTGCACGGCGACATCGCAGAGCACTACGGCGCCACGCCCGACGTCGAGCGTCCGACCACGCTCGACTACGTCGTCGCCGCGGCCGCCGGCTGACTCACCGGCACCTTCGGCGGCGCGCTGGAGGCGCGCGGGATCCCTGCAGGCGAAGGCCGGCTGGTGGGCGAGGCGACGGGCGAGGTCGAGAAGGAGGACGGCGTGCTGGTGATCCGCCGTATCCACGTCCGCTACACGCTCGCGCTCGGTGACGGCAGTCCGGAAGTGGCCGAGCGTGCGCATACCCTCCACGCGCAATCCTGCCCCGTGTACCGGACGATCTCCGGCTGCGTGGCCATCACGACGGAGTTGCGCTTCGCGTGACCGGGGAGGCCGGGCCGACCCGGGTCGGAGCAGCGCCCATCCCCCCGGGGCGCCCAACCGGACCCTTGCGAAGCGGCGCAAAGGCTGTAACCGTATGTTCCTGACGGACATCACCGGTCACCCTGCCGATGGAGGGGCCGTTGCTCGCCACTCAGGTACGCCAGAAAGAAGGGGTTTTCTACTTCGTCGCGTTCCCGGCCGAGGACATCCTCGAGCGGGTCCGCTTCATCAGCCGGTTCTACGGCGATCACGACCAGATCCCGCCGGACCGGATCCCGAAGCACGACGACGTGGGGCAGTTCATCGGACGCGTCGAGAAGACGGACAAGGCCTTCCAGCGCCAGCTGTCCAAGGCGAAGGTCCGGGCGATCAAGAACTTCTACGAGACCGCCGGTTCGCAGCCGCCCATCCCGGGCACGATCCTGCTGTTCACGTCGGAACGGCTCCGCTTCGCGCCCCTGGGCCGGATCCAGAACGTCGGCGATCTCGACATGCCGCGCTCCCGGTTCCTCGTCATCGACGGGCAGCACCGGCTGGCCGCGCTGCACTTCTACCTGGCCGAGCACGCCAACGAGGCGCCCAACATCCACGTGCCCTGCATCGTGTTCGACGGCCAGGCCGAGGACTTCGCGGCCGAGATGTTCGTGATCATCAACTCGACGCCCACGCGGATCAGCAAGAGCCACCTGGTGGATCTCTACGAGCGGGTGAGCTGGGCGACGCCGGACCGCAAACTCGCGGCGCGGATCGCGGACATGCTGTACTCGGAGTCCGACAGCCCGCTCCGCTACCGCATCAACCGACTGGGCGGGCGCAGCCGCAAGGAGAAGTGGATCCTCCAGTCCGAGCTCTTCAACGAGCTGCTCCGCTGGATCCGCGAGGATTATCCCGACGCATCCTCGATCGGATCGCGGTCCGCCATCGCGCCGCGCTACTACGCCGCGGTGCGCGACTTCTTCAAGGCCGTGCAGGTCGTCTGGGCCGATGCGTGGGGCGATCCGGGCTACATGGTCACGCGGCCCGTCACCCTCAAGGCGCTGGTCCGCGTCGCGGCCGACCTGGCCCGTGACAAGGGTGGCACGACGGCCGGCCGCGTCGAACGCTGGACGGAGCGCCTGATGCCCTGGCGGGACCGGCTGCGCGACTTCCGCGCGGAGGGCTTCTACGAGCGGTTCGCGGCCCGCGGCCAGGTCGAGCGCGTCTCGCGCATCCACCGCGATCTGAGCCGCGCCATCGGGCTGACTCCGCCGGAACGGCCGAAGCGCTCCCGGCGCAAGCGATGATCCGGGGCCGGCCGCGCGGCCGCACGACCCCCCGCTGCGCGGCCGCGCTCCTCGCCGGCGCCCTCGCGGCCGCGGCGGCCCTCGCCGCGCCGGCCGCCGCACAGGACCGGTTCGACGGCGTCCGCCAGCAGATCCGCCAGCTCATGACGGAGCAGGACCTGCCGTCCATCGCCGTCGCGGTCGCGAAGGACGGGCGGATCCTCTGGGAAGAGGCGTTCGGCTGGGCGGACCGTGAGGCGCGTGCGCCTGCGACGCCCCACACGATGTACTCGCTGGCCTCGATCTCGAAGCCGATCACGGCGACCGGCCTGATGCTGCTGGTCCAGCGCGGCCGCGTGAACCTCGACCGGCCCGCCAACGAGTACCTCGGCACAGGCAGGCTGACGGGACACGCAGGAGATCCGGATGCGGCGACCGTCCGCCGCATCGCGAACCACTCGGCCGGGCTGCCGCTCCACTACCAGTTCTTCTACGAGAACGGCGGGTACGGCGTCCCGACCATGGACGAGACCATCGCCCGGTACGGCATCGTCGCGAACCCGCCGGGCACGGTCGTGCAGTACTCGAATCTGGGCTTCGGCATCCTCGACTGGATCGTCGAGCGCGTTTCGGACATGCCGTTCGCCGAGTTCATGCGCGCCGAGGTCTTCACACCACTCGGGCTCACGCGCATGTCCGTCGGGCCCGCACCCGGTCTCGAGCCGTACATGGCGGCGCGCTATGACACGCGTGGCCGGCGCGTCCCGTTCTACGACTTCGACCACGCCGGCGCGTCTGCCGTCTGGGCCAGCGCGCACGACCTCGTACGATTCGGCATGTTCCACCTGAAGAACCGGCACGACGGGCAGCGGCAGATCCTTGCAGACTCCACGCTCGATGCCATGCAGCGCGCGACCTCGCCGGGTGCGCAGAACGGCGTCGGCGGGTACGGCATCGCGTGGAACGTGACGCGCGAGTTCGGGTTCCGCCGCGTGTCGCACACGGGCGGCATGCCCGGCGTGACCACCGTCCTGAGCCTCTATCCCGAGCAGGACCTCGCCGTCGTCGTGCTGGCCAACCGGAACGGTGCGCCCGTCACGCGCATCGCGCCGGAGATCGTCGCCGCCGTGGTGCCGGCCTACGAGGACAGCCTGCGCGCGTGGCAGCAGAGATCGAATCCGCCGTCGAACCCGCCCGGTCCACGCTTCGAGGCACCGCCCGAGCTGCTCGGCGAGTGGACCGGCGAGCTGCGCGCCTGGAGCGGCACGATCCCCGTGCGCATGGTCTTCGAAGCGGACGGCGATGTGCACGTGCGGCTCGGCGCGCAGCTGGTGACGCTGCTCAACGATGCCGCGTTCCGGAACGGCAACCTCACGGGCCGGTTCGCGGGCACCGTGCCGGCCCCCGACATCGCGCGGCACGCGCACAACATCGCGCTCAACGTGTGGTTGCGGGACGGCAAGCTGCAGGGCCAGGCCTCCGCCATGACGACGACCGACCCCGTGTACTACGCCCTGACCTCGTACATCGAATTGACCAGGACCCCCACCGGACGCTGATCCCCCAATCGGATCCCCGCCGTCCCGTCTCCCGCCCCATGTCTCCCGCCGTCCCGTCTCCCGCCGTTCCCGCTGTGCCGTCTCCCGCCGTCCCGTCTCCCGCCCCATGTCTCCCGCCGTCCCGCCCTCACGCCATTCTCCCCCTGATCGCCTCCAGCCCGTAATGCAGCCGCGACCTGATCGTGCCGGGCGGCGCCTCGAGCGCCTCCGCGATCTCCGCCAGCGTCATGCCTTCCACGTAGTGCATCCGGACGACGGCCTGCGACGCCGGTGACAGGGCCGCGATCAGCGCCGGCACGCGCGCAACCAGGTCGGGATCGTAGCGTGGTGCGTCGTCCGCGTCCGGATCGCGCAGCCCGGCCAGCTCGTCCGGCGTCAGTTCGACCCAGCGCTTCGATTTCCTGGCCTGTCGGACCGCCTCGCGCGTCGCGATGCGGTAGCACCACGCCCGGAACCAGCGCGGGTCGCGCAACCGGGTGAGTCTGCGCGCCACGAGGAGCAGCGTGTCCTGCAGGACATCGAGCGCCGCATCGTCATCCTGCACGATGCCCGCGATGTGCGTGAGCAGCGGGGACTGCACGGCGCGGAGAAGTCGGTCGAGCGCGGCGCGGTCGCCGGCCTGCGCGCGCACGACGGTCCAGCGCGCCTCCCGCGACCGCAGGTCGAGTCCGCTCGCCACAGCCTCCGCTCCCGTGCGCGGAGCGCGCACTCAGCTCGTGCCGTTGCCCTCGAGAACCGCCACGATCCGGGTGACCGAGCGGGAGATGTGGGCGCCCAGCGCGATGAGACCCACGCCCAGGATCATGTAGCTCAACAGGGAAAGCACGACAATCAGTCGGTGCGTGTCGTCGTTCCAGTCCATGATGAGGAGGGCAGCCAGGAAGAACAGACCTTCCAGCACCGCCGCTGCGACGATCGCGAGCCGGACGACCCGCTCCTCCCTCTCCATGCGGTCCAGCACGCTCTGGCGGACCGCGTCGGCATCTCCGGGCATGGCAGCCTCCACACGTTCGAGTCCCGACCGTGAGAGGCCGCCGGGCGCCGGACGGTTCGGTCGCTGACCGCCGCGGCCCGCCTCGCCGGGATCAGAAGAACCGGAACGCGGGCGGTGCCATGCCCTTGCTGCGGAAGTTGCCGACGATCTCGCCGAGCGTCCAGTACGTGTGCTCGTTCAGCTCGTCCCAGACCTGCCACACCGGGATGCTGCCGCCCGCGAAGCGGAGCGTGCGCTGCCGGTCCGTTTCCGATTGCGCCGCCAGCGCAGCCTCGAGGAAGTCGAACGCGGCATCGATCGCCGCGTCCAGTGCCGCCCGCGACCGCACCGCAGCCGCCGGATCCGGCGCCACGAACACGGGTCCCGCGAACAGCCGGTCCACCGCCTGCGCATTGGCCACGGCCGCGTGGTAGACGTGCTCGGCGAACGTGCGCTGGCCCGGGTTGTCCACATCGCCGTAGTACGCCTCCGGCATCGAGTCCGTCATCGCGTGCAGGAAACGCCGCTGACTCTCCAGCGAGGCCCGCTGGACCGCGCGGTACTCCGCCGGCATCACCCACGACGCGCCGGACGGTCCACCGTCGGATCCACCATCGGCCACCGCACCGGCCTTCACGCGGCGCATGACCTCGCGCGTGACACGCGTCGTGCCCTCAGCGTCCACGCTCGTGTTCGTCATGCGGTACTCGTCCGGACCCACGCGTTCGCGCACGCGCAGGGACACGGCCTCCGCCGGCGCGCGTACCCGTATGCGGTGGACCAGCGTGGGCCGAACGCTCATGCCCGCCGTTTCCGCGCCTCGCCCGCGCGCTCGACATGGCGCGCGCGAGCGGGCCGCGCCGGCTCCCGCGCAGCCTCCGATTCGACCCGGTCACGCAACGCCACCAGACGCATCGCCTCCGGCGTGATCAGCGGCGCCAGCCATGCGACGTACGTATCCGCCAGCGGCGCTGCATTCAGGTAATGCAGCTTCTCGCGGCCGCTCCAGCGCGTCGCAACCAGATCCGCCGCCTCCAGCAGCGCCAGATGCTGGCTCACCGCCTGCCGGCTCATGGGCAGCAGCCCGGCCAGCTCGCTCAGCGTCAGGCCCGCCCGGCCGTGCAGCGTCGTGAGCAGTCGCCGCCGGCCGGCGTGGGCCAGCGCGCGGAACACGCGGTCGACCGATCGCTGCTGGGCAGTCCGGGCCATGTCCCAATATGCAAGTATTTTCTTGCATGTCAAGCGTGCGACGCCGGGCGGGGGAGGGCGGACGGCAGGGCGGCGGAGCTAGGCGGAGCGGTCGGCGGTCCGCGTGAGGACGGGGTTGTCGACGACGTCGCGGCCGATGAGCACGGGCTCGTTGGACGGGGCGAGCAGGATGGCGGCCCAGCGGTAGTCGTCGGACTTCTCGAGCATGACGCGCGCGGTCATGGTGAGCGGTACGGACAGGAGCACGCCGATCGCGCCCCACATCCACCCCCAGAAGACGAGCGAGAGCATGACGACGAGCGTGGACAGGCCGAGCCGGCGACCGAGCCACGTGGGTTCGATGACGGTTCCAAACACCGTGTTGATGGCCAGGTAGCCGATGGCGGTGAGGATGACGCCATCGAGGCCGATCTGGATGAGGGCGAGCACGATCGCCGGGATGGCGGCGATGATGGAGCCGACGTTGGGCACGTAGTTGAAGAGGAATGCGACGATGCCCCAGAAGACGGGGAAGTCGAGACCGATGACCCAGGTCAGGAGGCCGGCGCTGATGCCGGTGGCGAGGCTGATCACCGTCTTGATGCCCAGGTAGTGCTGAACTTCCGCGACGACGGTCGTGAGTCCGCGCAGCGCGGGCGTATCGCCGAACGCGCGCTTCAGCTTGGATTCCATCGCATTGGCTTCGACCATGCCGAAGATGGCGATGATGAAGACGAGCGCGGCGGTCGTCATGATGCCGGCGGCGCCGAGGATGGCGCCGGAGGCGATGTCGAAGGCGCGCTGGGCGTTGACCTGGTCGAGGCGCAGCGCGGAGGGAAACTCGATGCCGCGCCCGCCGAGCCAGTCGATGAGCTGCAGTTCGATGGCCAGCAGGCGGTCGACGTAGCGCGGGATCGCGACGCGGATCTCACCCAGCGACTGAGTCGCCACGGATACGAACATGGCGACGACGCCGAACAGCAGCAGCACGACGAGCAGGATGGCGACACTGGTCGGGACGCGTTTGCGCTGCAGCCAGGCGACGAGGGGTCGCGTGACGATGACGATGAAGCCGGCGAGCGCGAAGCGGATGAGGATCGGCGCGGCGACCTTGAGGCCTGCCACGACGATGACGAACGCTGCCGCGGTCAGCAGCACGTTCGTGCCGGTCCTCCTCTGCTCGGTGTCGGCCATGCGTCCGGGTCCTAACGGCGTACGCGGTCGAAGCGCATGTCGTACACGCGCGACTGACTCACGCTGAGCTGGGTCACGTTGCCGCTGTCGTCGCGGATGAAACGTATGCCGCCGAGCTGGGAGTCGAAGCGGCCGGCGGCCACGGGCGCGAGCGGAAAACGGCGGTCGGGGCGGCGCAGCGCCACGAGCCGGTTGCCTTCTACGACGACGTTCAGGGTCACCTCGGCGTCCGCACTGTAGTACTCACCGGCGAACGCGCTCAGTTCCGCGGGCCCGGGCGTGTACGCCTGCGCCGGGGCGCCGCCGCGTCCGCCGCCCTGCGGCTGGGCGCGGACGGGCTCGGGCGCGCGGTCGCCGAGCAGGACATCGGCAACCTGATGTGCGAGCGCAGCGGGGTTCGCATTGCCCGTGTTGCACAGCAGCGCGATGGCCAGCTTCTGCTCCGGGTAGCGGGTCAGGAACGCGCGGTACCCGGCGGTCGCGCCCCCGTGGCTGACCTCCGGCACGCCGCGGTAGTTGCCGATGCCGAGACCGGAAGCGTAGCCGATCGTATCGCCCGCGTTGGTGACGCCTCGCCGGTGCATCATCTCCTTGAACGCGGGGCCGAAGAGGGCGCCGCTCTCCAGGTGCTCGGTCCAGCGCAGCAGGTCGGCCACGGTGGTGAGCAGGCCGCCGTTGCCGTGCACGTTCTCGAACGGCATGTCGATCGCCCAGCCGCCGAGGCGGGGCACGTAGCCGACGGCGCGTCCTTTCACGATGCGGGTGAAATCGTCGCGCCACTGCGTGTCCGTCATTCCGGCGGGCTGGAACAGCCGCTGCTTCGAGAACTCGGCGAACGGCATGCCGCTGACGCGGTCGACGATCACGGCCAGCAGGTTGTAGCCGGTGTTGCTGTACGAGTACTCGTGGCCTGGCTCGAAGTTGAGCGCGCTCTGACGGCTCACGATATCGAGCACGTCGGCGTGCGTGTGCGCGCGCCGGCCGCGCGGCCAGCCCGTGATGCCGGCCACGCTGCCCCAGTCACGCAGCCCGCTCGTGTGCGTCATCATGTGCCGGATCGTGATCGTCTTCCCGTAGTCGGGCACTTCGGGCACGTACTTCCGTACGTCATCCTCGAGGGAGAGCTTGCCGTCCAGCGCGAGCAGGACGATGGCGGCCGAAGTGAACTGCTTGGAGACCGAGCCGGCCTCGATGATCGTGCCCGGCGTGTTGCGGCTGTCGTGCTCGAGATCCGCCATGCCGTACGCCCGTTCCAGCAGGGTCCGGCCGTTCTCGCTCGCCGCGACCGTGCAGCCCGGCGCTGTCGTCGCGTTCCACTGCGCGAAGACGGCGTCGACGCGCGGGATCGCATCCGCGGATCGCTGGCCCTGCGCGGTCGCGGGCATGAGCGCCAGCGTCACGGCGATGGGGACGAACATGCGATGGACTGTCACGGGCACGACCTCCGCGCCATGGCCACAGGAGGGGACAAGCTCAGGCTGGCCAATGTGCGGAGCGCGCCGGATGGCGTCAATGCAGAACGTGCGCGTCTCAGCGCGGCGGTGCCCAGTCGAGCGGCGGCAGGGTCCAGCGGTCCGGGATGTCGGCGAACGCGCCGGTCTCGGCGAAGCGCCAGACCGCCGCCGCGAAGTCCGGGAAGGCCTCGAGCGCCTCGCCCAGCGCGCCGTGGGAGCCGCCTTCGATCGTGATGAATCGGCTGCTGGTGAAGAACGGCGCCAGCTCGACCGCGTTGTCGTACGGCGTCGAGGTGTCCCACGTGCCGTGCACGAGCAGGGTGGGGATGTCCGTGTGGAAGTTCTGCCGGAAGGCGTTGCCCAGGTCGGCTCCCCATACCGGACACGCCAGGTCGTAGAACTCGCCCGGGTCGCCGACGATGTCCTGTGCGGGATCGGCGGCGTGCGCGGCGTGGCGCTCCGGCGTGATGCCGGACCCGCAGTCCAGCATGAAGAAGCTGGCCGTGGGGATCCCGCCCAGGATGCGGGCGCCCATGGCGAGGCGCGGGGCGATGCCGGACCAGTCGCGCCGGATGAGGCGCAGCATGTCGGAAGGCCACGTGGCGATGCCGGCGCGGCTCGACGTCTGCCGCGTGTAGCCGCGGGTGACGTCGCGCAGGGCGTCCGCCGTGATGCGGGCTGTCACGGTGGCGCCGGGAATGGGATGGTCGATCGGTGACTGCTGGACGTCGTGGATGGTGCGGCGCAGCGCGGCGAGGATGCCGCCCTCGGGCACGTGCGGCGCGATGCGCGCGTCGCGTTCGGCAGCGGCCGCGATGCGCTCGAGCGCGCGCAACACGCCGCCGGGGCTGTCGTAGGTGTGATCCGGCCCTTCGAGCCCGCTCATCACGGCGCGCGCCACGATCTCCGGATGGTAGCGCAGCACGGCCATGCCCCAGTGCGAGCCGAAGCTCGTGCCGAAGATCGTGATCTTCTCGTAGCCGAGCGCACGGCGCGCATCGTTCACATCGCCCGCCGCTTCGATCACGTTGAACCCGCGCAGGTCGTAGCCCTGGTCCTGCCATTTCGCCTTGCAGGCCGCGGCCGCCTCCCGCAGGCCCTGCGCGCGCCGCTCCGGTGTTGCCTCCTCGTCCGCCGGGATCGGCCGCGCCGCGTCACACGCGGTGTTGGGCGGGGAAGAGCCGATGCCGCGCTGGCCGAGGACCACGAGATCCGTGAAGCGCGTGAAACGCAGGATCTGCCGCGCGACGAACGTCGTGTCGTTCACGTTGTCGCCCATGCCCGGATAGCCGGGCCCGCCGTTCAGGAGGAAGACCGGCGGCGTGGTCGGGTCCGCGCCGGCCTGACGATGAAAGCGGTAGACCTCCACGTGGATCGTGCGGCTCGCCGGATCGGAGCGCACGAGTTGCACCGGCAGCAGGCCTCGATCCGCGATCACAGTGCGTCCGCCGCCGGCGGACAGCGTCACGCGCTCGGGCGTGAAGCTCGCAGGCCCTGCCTGACCGTGCGCCACCGGCGCCGGCACGGTGAGCCATGCGGCCAGCGCGACCGCGGACGCGACGCGAATCCGGCCGGGCCCGACGTGGGCACGGCCCGGAGCGCCTGGTGCGGACACGGCAGGACCGACGGAACGTGAACGCATTTTCGTGCCTCCGCTGAACTGAGCAAACGCTTCCCTGCGACGGGATCCGTCGGAGCGGGTTTCGCTTCCGGATCACCTCGTCGCACGTCCATGGTTACCGCGCCGGCACGTGCTGCGCCACCCGGGCCCCTGCGCAGCAACGCCGGCCGTGGCCGGCCGTGACCGCCCCGCCGTGGCCTGACAGGCCGGCGCGCCGTGTGCTGCACATCCAGCCCCGCGCGGGCTTGCAGCAGGACGGACGGCGGACCACGAGAGCACGTTCCTTGCCCGTTCAGTGGTCCCGGGCAAGGTTCGCTCTATCATGCTCCCTCGCGGCTGGTCCCCGTGCGGCTGACCCGGGCGCACGCGCGCATGGCCCTCGGTCTGGGCCGCGACACCGTCTCCGGCGTCGTGCTGGCCGGGCGACTCAGGCGTTATTTCCGCCGCCTGATCACCGCCGAGGAGGCCATGGCCGAGCTGCGCCGCCGTCACGAGCAGCGTGAGCGCATCTTCCTCGACGTCGTGCGGCGCTCGATCTGGGCGCACCCCGGCAGTCCCTACCTCGCCCTCTTCCGTGCGGCCGGCTGCACGGTCGCGGACCTCGACGAACTCGTCACCCGCGAAGGCGTGGACGGCGCACTGAAGACGCTCTTCGATCGGGGCGTGTACCTGACGGTCGACGAGTACAAAGGCCGCCGGCCGACCGTGCGCGGGAGCACGACGGTGGACGTCCGTCCGGCACTGCTGCGCAATCCGGTCGCGCGGCCCGACATCCTCGCGCAGACGAGCGGCAGCCGCGGGCCGCGCACGGTGACGGGCTTCGATCTCCGATTCGTGCGGGACTGCGCCATCAATACCCGGCTTTTCCTGGACGCGCGCGGCGGTCAGGACTGGTTGAAAGGGGACTGGGAGGGTCCCGGCGGAGGTGCCGCGTTCCGGCTGCTCAAGTTCAACAGCTTCGGCGCGCCGCCGGCCGCGTGGTTCACGCGCAACCCGCGCGACGTGCTGCGCCAGCCCACGGAGGTGAACGCCGAGTTCATGCGGCTGGGCGGCTGGCTGGCCGACCGGCCGTTCCCGGAGCCCGTGTACGTGCCGCACGAGGCGCCGCTGCCCATCGCCCATTGGATGCGCGACGTCCTGAGCACGGGCCGGACGACGCACATGTACGGCTTCGTCAGCTCGATCGTGCGCCTGTGCCAGACGGCGTTCGATGCGGGCATCGATCTGACGGGCACGCAGTTCACGTTGATCGGCGAGCCCATCACGGCTGCCCGGCTCGCGACGATCCGCAGGAGCGGCGCGGTCGGCGTTCCGCGCTACGGCACGATCGAGGTGGGGCCGATCGGATACGGCTGCCTGAACCCGGCCGCGTCCGACGATGTGCACGTGCAGACGGACCGCCTCGCGCTCCTCCAGGCCGGGCCCGGCCATGCGTCCGGCCTGCCACCGGAAGCAATCCTCATCACGCTGCTGAGCCCGACCGCGCCGTTCATCTTCCTCAACGTCTCGATGGGGGACCAGGCCAGGCTGACGCACCGGTCGTGCGGCTGTGCCATGGAACGGTGGTGCCGCGGCCCGCACGTGGACACGATCCTGAGCTACGAAAAGCTGACGGCGGCCGGGCTGACGCTGCTGGACACGGATATCGTGAAGGTGCTGGAGGAGATGCTGCCCGGGCGATTCGGCGGCGTGCCCACGCACTACCAGCTGGTCGAGGACGAGCAGGCGGACGGGCAGCCGTGTCTGGCCCTGCTCGTACACCCCGCCGTGGGTCCGATCGATGAGCCCGCCGCGCTGGCCGCGTTCCGCGCGGGAATCGGCGCGGACGGCGGCGTGTGGGACACCCCCGGATTCCTGCGGCTCGAGCGCAGGGCGCCCGAGCCGACGGCGTCCGGCAAGATCCTTCACCTCCACCTGTGGAAACAGAAGCCGCCCGGCTGAACCGAGACTGGAAGCCGGAACGCAGACGTGCTACCGTTCGTGCCCTCGAGCCGGGGCGCGCCCGGTTGACGGGGACGGGCGGAGCGGCGTCTTCAGGTGTGCCGGTGCGGGTCTTGCGTGACGGTGCGCGTGACCGGCCCGGGGCCGCGGGGCTGCCGGAAAAGAGTGTCGACGTCGACATGATCGCCACGAATAACCTCCTGACAGGCCGAGATTCGCGTCCGGACGACGACGTCCAGACCGGGGCAGCCGGCCGTTGGCCTCTGCCCGCGGGCGGGTTGACGGTCATCGTGCCCGCCTACAACGAGGCCGAGTCGCTGGCGGACACGATCCTCAGCCTGCGCGAGCAGACCTGCCCGCCGGAGGAGATCCTGGTCGTCGACGACGGCTCGACCGACGGAACGGGCGACATCGCGCGCGCGCTCGGCGTGACGGTGGTGCGGCCGCCCCGCAACACCGGGTCGAAGGCCGGCGCGCAGACGTTCGGCCTGGAGTTCGTGCGCACGCCGTACGTCATGGCCGTCGATGCGGACACGACGCTGGCACCCGACGCCATCGAGAAGCTGGCCGCCGAGTTCCGCCAGCCGGGAGTGGCCGCGGCCTGCGGTTTCGTGCTGCCCCGCTTCGTGCGAACGATCTGGGAACGGGGCCGCTACATCGAGTACCTCTTCGCGTTCACATTCTACAAACAGGTCCAGGAGTACTACGAGAAACCGCTCATCTCGTCCGGCTGCTTCTCGATGTACGACACGGCGCTGCTGCGCGCGGCCGGCGGCTGGTCCACGCGGACGCTGGCGGAGGACATGGACCTGACGTGGAGCTTCTATCAGTCGGGTCACACGGTGCGCTTCCAGCCTGCCGCGCTGTGCTATCCCATTGAGCCGCGCACATTCCGGCTGATGGCCACGCAACTGCGCCGCTGGTCGCACGGCTTCGTGCAGAACGTGCGCCTCCACTGGCGCGGCGTCGTTGAAGTCCCGTACCTGCGCTCGGCAGTCGCCGTCGCGACGTGGGACGCGATCTTCGCGTCCGCCGTGTACCTGCTGCTCGTCCCGCTGCTGGCCCTGCTGTTCCAGAACGCCTGGTTCCTGCTGGGCTACGTGATCGATGTGCCGGCGATCCTGGTGCCGGTGCTGGCGGGCGCCTGGAGGCGAGGCGAGGTGGGCAGGGCGCTGGCGAGCGTGCCGGCGTTCCTCGTCCTGCGCGCGGTGAACGCCGTGTTCTTCCTGGAAGCCGTGTGGAGCGAGCTGGTGCGCGGCCGCACGTTCACGGTCTACGACAAGGGGCACTGACCATGACGGTGGGTCTGCCCGGCTCCGGGATCGGCGGGATCTTCTACATCTTCACCGCGCTGTGGGCGCCGTTCGGCGAGCTGTTCGGCATCGTGCGGCGCGGCCGGCGGCCGGGCCGCCTGCGCCTGGCCCTGAGCCAGGGGTTCATCGCGCTATGTATCCTGGCCAGCCTGTGGCTCACCGGGGAGCTGATCGTGCGGGCCTGGTACGCCGTCCAGCTCTGGGGCCTGGGCGCCAGCGCCGGGACTGGAGCGCTGGCCGGCGCGCCGGAGATCTTCCGCACGGGCGCGATCGCGCTGTCCTTCATCACGTTGGGTCTCGTGCTCCTCTCCGTTCCCGTGCTGCGCGTCGTGGCGCGGGTTCTTCCCGCCCGTCCCGCGGAGTCAGAAGCGACTGCGCCGACCGTCACGACGGTCGTGCCCGTCCAGCCGGTCCAGCCGGCGGCTCCGGTCGGGCTGGCGCCGTGACCGCGCCGACAGACGCGCGATCCAGCCTGCGTCGTTGCACCCGCGTCGTCCTGACGCTGGGCGTGGCCCTGCTGTGTGCGCCGGCCGGCGCGCACGCGCGGCAGGTGGCCGGGGAGAGCGTGGCGGTGCTGCTGGCGCGGGCGGACTCGGCCTGGGAACGCGGTGACCGGAGCGCCGCGCGCGCCGGGTACCTGGCTGTGCTCGCCGCCGCGCCGAACCAGTCGCGCGCCGTGTTCCAGCTCGCAATGCTCGAGTCGTCCGGCTCGACGGCCGCGCTCCAGGGGTTCCGTCGCTACACGGAACTCGAGCCCGCCGACCCTTGGGGCTGGATGGCGCTGGGTGATGCGTTCCGTCACGCGCGCCGGTTCAACGACGCGATCGCGCAGTACGATCACGCCGTGACGCTCGCACCCGCCGCGCGCGATGTGGTGATCGAGCGGGCCCGGCTGCTCGCGCTGGCCGAGCGCACGGACGCGGCGATCGTCGCCTACGAGGCCTGGGTGGACGGTCACCCCGACGACGTCGAGGCGTGGGCCGAGCTGGCCCGGCAGCGCACCCGCGCCGGCCGCCACCGCGAGGCGGTCGACGCGCTCGAGCGCGCGCTGGCCCGGGGGCCGGACACGCGTCTACAGGCCAGGCTGGCGATGGCCCGGGCAGGAGCGGCGCCGGCCGTCGCGCCGATCGTGACGGGCAGCAGGGATTCCGACGGGAACACGACCCTGCGCACCGGCATCGAGGCCGACATCGGCGTCGCGCGTCGGGCGCGCGTCGGCGTTACGGCGGCACGAACCAGCGCGGACGTTGTCGATGGCGAGGCGTCCGGCAACGACGTGCGGCTGTCGCTCTTCTGGCAGCCGCTGCGCGCGTTCCGTC
>JBFFZF010000089.1:0-18590 GCA_041568755.1 Longimicrobiales bacterium
CGGAGCGCGAGATCGACCGGCGAACGTCCGGGAATCTCACCGGCAGGTTCCGGCTCGCGGCCGCGAGACGCGGGGTCCGCGGCAGCACGGAGATCGACCACGCCGCGCACATCATGACCGAGCTGCTCGAACTCATCGTGGCGTCGAACGACACGGGGTTCACGCTGGCCGAGATCGAGGGCGATGCGGTGCTCTTCTACCGCACCGGCGAGCCGCCCGGCCGCGAGCCGTTCATCGACCAGTGCCTGCGCATGTTCGCGCGCTTCCACGAGCGACTCATGGTCATCGAGCGGGACACGGTGTGTCAGTGCGGCGCGTGTCAGACCGCGTCCGGCCTGACGCTCAAGTTCATCGCGCACTACGGCTACATCAAGGAGATCCGTGTCGCGCATTTCGTGAAGGCGACGGGCGTCGACATGATCGTCGCGCACCGGCTGCTCAAGAACGACGTCGACTCGAGCGAGTACATCCTGATGAGCGCGCCGTGCTGCGACGCCGTCGGCCACGTTGCGGCGGACGGAGCGCTCTCGTGGCAGAAGGCGAGCAGTACGTACGACGCGATCGGCCCGATCCGCTACGAGTACGCGCCGCTCACGGAATACCGGTCGAAGATCCCGGCGCCGCCGCCGCGCCCGCGCTTCGTCGTCGAAAAGGGTGACGATGACCTCGAACTCGGGATCGACGCGCCGCTGCGGGCGGTCTACCAGACGCTGATCAACGTGGATAAGCGCCCCGAGTGGCTGGCCGGTGTGGACACGATCGAGCGGGAAACGACGTCCGAGCGCATCGGCATGCGACACAATTGCGTGTTCATGGGCATGAAACTGACGAACACCGCGCTGCACGCGGAGTACGCCGACGAGCGCGCGTTCTACGCGGAGCGTGTAGAGGTGCCGGAGGTCGGTCTGGCCATCCGGGTGCACTACGACATGGCGCGCGCGGCCGGCGGCGGCACCCGGCTCGGCGTCAACGTGAACTGGCTGGACTCGGTGCTGCCACCGGAGATGAAGCAGGGCATGATCGAGGCCGAGATCGCCAACCTCGAACTCCTGAAGCAGGCGTGTGAGCGGAACCCGGCCTGACACGCGGCGCGTCCGCGTGTGGCCGCGCACGCGATCGCGTGCGGTGGCCGTGATCGGGAAGTACGCATGCCTCGACGGAAGCGAGACGCGATGCTTTCACACCTGAAGCAGCTCATGCACCACATGGCGTGGGCGGACGCGCTCGCGTGGGATGCGGTGCTTGCGCTGCCCGGGCCGCAGCCCGACCGGCGACTGCGCGAGCTGCTGTACCACGTGCACACCGTGCAGTGCGCGTACGATCAGCTGCTGCGTTCGGAGCCGCTCCGGATCCCGGAGTCGGACTCATTTGGCGACCTGGCCTCGCTCCGGGCGTGGGGGCGCGAGTGCCATGACCGGCTCGCGGCGTTCGTCATTTCCCTGGACGTTGCCGGGCTGGATCGCCCGGTCGAGTTTCCCTGGGCGGAACAGCTCGTGGCGCGGTTCGGCGAGCCCCGTGCGGCCGATGCGGGCCAGGCGCTGCTTCAGGTGGCGATGCACAGCAGCTACCACCGCGGACAGATCGCGACGCGGATCCGGGAGCTGGGTGGGGAACCGCCGCTCACCGACTTCATCGCGTTCGTGTGGATGGACCAGCCGGAGCCCGCATGAGCGCGACCGCGGGAGGACTACGCGCTGCCCCAGCTGCGCATCCAGTGACCGCACGGGAACACCAGCCCGTGCAGGACTCGAGGGCTGCGAGCCTCGCACCGGGGCCCGCCACGTCTTCAGCGCCGGGTCGCGATCACCGGCTGGAGCTGGAGCGTGCCGCTTCGGCGGCCGGGCTCGAGACGCGTATCGTAGGAACAGGTGCGCTGCGCGTGGGTGGTCCAGCAGCGCTCGGTCTGGCGGACCTCCTCGACGGTGAGCGAGACGCTGCCGGACAGCCGGTCGCCCGCGCGGGTCAGGACGTACTCCGCGCGATCGCAACGGATCCGGTAGGTCTGGCGGGTTCCGCCGGGGTCCGGAGTCTCACAGGTGGCGCTGCCGCGGATCACACGCACCAGCCCGTCCGCGAAGAGGATTCGGCCGTTCAGGTTGACGTACTCCGTCGTCATCGGGTTGCGTGCGTACTGGTGCACGACGCGCACCGACGACCGGAAAACCCAGGCGCTGGCGAAGGGCGCGTCGTCCGCGACGGTGCCGGGGCCGGCCGTGGCACAGCCGGCGACCAGCATCGAAGCGGCGAAGACCCAGCCGCGGGTGGCCGGAATCGCGCGAAACGGGCCCGTCGGATCCTGTTGTCCCATGCCTTCTCCCACGGGACGCTGCTCCTGACCGGGCTGCGTGTGCCTGCAACATGCGCAGCCCCCGTACAACTCGTACGTTAATGCACGATCCGCATCGACACCACCGTCCAGCGCCGTTCATGGCGGACGGCCCGTTGTTCCGGCCGGGAGACGATCACAACGGAGGCAGGCGATGAGCCCGATCACGCGCAAGCTGTTCTACGGTATCGTGGCCCCGCTCAACGCGCTCGCGCTCTCACCGGCGGCCGTGCACGCCACGTGGTCCGTCATCGCGGCAGACCGCGCGACCGGCCAGGTCGTGATCGCCTCGGCGACGTGCGTCTCGCAGGCCGCGCTCGAGCGGTTCCCGGCCAAGGGGCTGATGGACGTCCAGGCCATCGTCGTGCCGGGCGTGGGTGTCGCGGCCGCACAGGCCGGCGTCGACCGCACGCGCGCCAACCAGATGCTGATCTACCAGCAGATGAAGGCCGGCACGCATCCATCCGCGATCCTGCAGCAGCTGATGGCGGACACGTCGATCCAGAGCCGTCAGTTCGGCATCGTCGATGTGCAGGGCCGGTTCGCGGGTTTCTCCGGCGCGCGCAACCGCGCCGCGTCGCTCGACGTGCAGGGCCAGGTCCCGGAGACCGAGATCTTCTATTCGATCCAGGGCAACATCCTGCGTTCGAACGCCGTCGTGCAGAACGCGGTGCGCGCGTTCGAGGACGCGCCCGGGACGCTGGCCGACCGCGTGATGGCCGCGCTGGAGGCGGCCGACGCGGCGGGCGGCGACGGCCGCTGCGACTGCACGACGCAGCCCCTGCCCGACGCGCCCTGTACGGGGCGGACTGCACATGTCGCGTACCTGCTCGTCGCAGACCGGACCGATCCCGAGGGCACATCTCACAACGACGGCCGCTACGCGCTGTACATCGATGTGCACGACCAGAATATCCGCGCGGACGAGAACGCCAACCCGGTGATCACGTTGCGCCGGCGGTACGACGCGTGGAAACGCGAGCGTGGGCCGGGCGGCAACGGATCGCGGCCCGGGGGCTGGCATCGCGCCCGCAGCCGGTGAAGGCCGGCCGGTGATGGCCGCCGGCGAGACGCCGCGGCTGCTCGTCGTCGGGGGACCGATGCGGGGCGGCACATCGCTGCTGCACCATCTGCTCGACAGCCATCCCGCCATCCGGTTGATGGCGCGCGAGCTGCGCGCCCTGCGCTACGCGGACCTGGCGACGTGGGCGCACGCCGCCGCCGTGCACCAGTCCTTCACGAGCACGCTCGGCCGGATCCGGCATGCCGCGTTCCGCCGCCAGGTCTACCGGTACCTGCGCGGCATCCTGCGCGGCCACGGGCTGCACGAGCTGACGACGGTCGAGCGCATCCACCGTGCCCTGGCCTTCGCGCTGGCCGATGCCGGAACGCGCTACGTGGGGGACAAGTATCCCGACTACGCGCTCCTGTACCCGCAGTTCATCCACCGGCCGGACGTGCGCTGCGTGTTCGTTTACCGGGACGCGCGCGATGTGGTCGCGTCGATCGTGGAGCGCATCGGACGCGGCGACTGGAAGCGTCGGCGCTGGGCCACCCGCTACAACACCGTGGAGAAGGCGACCGATTACTGGCTCAGCATCATGCAGGCGCTGCACGATGTCCGAAGCCTGGAGCACAACGCTGTGATCGTCCGGTACGAGGACCTGGTGCAGCAGCCGATCCCGACGATCGCAGCCATCGCCGGCCATCTCGAGCTGCCTGCCGATGGGTTCGATGCCGGCCTGCCCGAGACGTCCAGCCTGGGCCGCTACCGCACCCGTCTGAGCCGGGACCAGATCGCACGCGTCGAGGGCCGGGCGGGCCGTGTCATGGAGGCGTGGGGCTACGTACCCGGTCGGCCCTGACGCTCGACCCAGGCGCGGTCCAGCGGGTGGATGCACTTCGGCTGGTGGCGCGCGAAATGTTGCGGATCGTCGATGCGCCGGCCGATCGTGACCGGCCGTGCCTCGGCCGTGCCGAACAGGTCGGCGTAGTCGCCGTAGAATCCGTCGCAGATCGGCTGCAGGTCGCACGACGCGCAAGCGGCGACGTGCCGGTAGCTGGTGTACTCCTGCGCGCGCATGCGGGCATCGCGGCGGTAGCGCGCCTCACGCGCCGTGCCCGACTCCCGGCCGGCCCAGCCCCGTTCCATGCGCTGCTTCACGGCGTGCATGCGTTGCGCCAGTGCCGGCGAGCGCGCCGCCAGCCGACGCAGCGGCGCGCGCAAGCGGCCCAGCCGAAGACGGGGACCCAGCCCGAACGGCGGTGACAGGTCCGCCTCACGCGTGCGCTGTGCGGGCAGATCCGTCCACGACCAGCTCGCGAAATCATTCTCGTGCAGATCGTACGGGATCTGCTGGAAGTTGTAGACCGTGTTGCGGTGCCGCTCCGGCACGATGCAGAACGGCAGATAGCGCACGTTCGTCTCGACGCCGGCAGCGGCCAGCCCATCCAGCACCGGCTCCAGCGCCTCGCCCACCTCGGCGTACGTCGGAACGTTCTCCGTGCTGCGCCGGCCGGTCGTCTGGTCGTTGAACGGGTTGAAGCCCAGGAAGTTCACGACGCCGGCGCCGGTCCGGATCGCCAGCTCGGCGATGTCCGGCAACTGCGGCAGCGCCGCCTTCGACAGGACCGTGTTGAAGCGGAACGGGATGCCCACCTCCTGGAGGTGACGCAGCCCCTTCATCTGCCGGACGTGTGCGCCGGGCCGGCCGACGATGCGGTCGTACACATCGCCCAGCCCCTGGACGCTGACCAGGAAGTCGCGGACGCGCGCCTGGCGGTACCGGGCCGCGACCGCCCGGTTCGACAGTGCCTGCGCATTCGTGATGAGTGTGGGCGACAGACCGATGTCGGCGCAGAAGGAGACCAGCTCGAAGATGTGCGGGTACAGCGTCGGCTCGCCGCCCTGGATGTCGATCGAGTTGTTGCCGTAGTAGTCGGCCAGCGTCCGGCAGATCGTCTTTGCCTTGTCGAGCGACATGAACGCGTGCTCCGCATGCTGCACGTTCTCGATGCGGTCCAGGAAGTAGCAGAAGTGGCAGCGCAGGTTGCACGTCTGGCCCAGCCAGAGGATGCCGCGGCGCGTGATCGGACGCCCCGTGACCGGCTCGTAGCGTGGCGCTTCGGCGCGCGTCTCGGGCAGGGCCAGGGCGAGTGCGGCGTCGAGGACGCCCATCGTCGTACTCATGAATTCATCGCTTCTGCCATGGTTGGCACAGGGCCCGCGCTGTTGCGTCGCATGCGGCGAACGACTCGCCGGAACGCGACGCGCGTGGTCGAGCGCGGGGAGGTGAGCAGGGCTTCCGCCAGGCGGGCCAGCCCGAACGGGACATCGGTCTTCGCGAGACCGAGTCTGGCGAAGAACAGCGCGCGACTGGCGCGCACGAAGCGCGCATCACGTGAGTGCACGGGCGCGGCGGCGAGCGAGGCCGCGATGACGGCGCGCTCCTCCTCGTACCACGCGCGATGCCGCGTGACGAGACCGCCCGGCATGGAGCGCAGGACGAGCGTCTCGGGCAGGTGCACGAAACGCTCGCCCGCGGCCAGCAGGCGGGCGTACCACTCGAGATCCTGCACGATGCGCCTGCCCTCATCGAACGGGGCGTGCGCATCGAACAGCGTGCGCCGGCACACGACGACGGACATCGTGTGGATGAATCCCTCACTGAGCATGCGGACCAGCGGGCTGCTGCAGTCGAGCAGCGCGCGCGTGTCCGGCCGCCGGGTCCGCCCGCCGGTCTCGATTTCGAGGTGACCGGCCCAGCTCAGCGCCGCGTCCGGATGGGCATCGAGGTGCGCGACCTGGCGCTCCAGATACGCCGGTTTCCATACATCATCGTCATCCAGGAACGCGATCAGTTCACCCCGTGCAACCGCGATACCGAGGTTGCGCGCCGCGCCGGCGCCACGGGCGCGATCCGTCGCCAGCACCCGCGCCGTCCCGGCCTCGCCCGCCAGCCACGCCCGTGTGCCGTCAGTCGAGCCGTCATCGATGACGATGACCTCGTGGTCGCTGAAGGACTGCGCGGCCACGCTGTCCAGGGCGCGACGCAGCGCGTCCAGGCGGTCACGCGTGGGGAGAATCACGGAGACGCGCGGGCTCACGCTGCGCCTCCGCGCCCGCCATTGCGGAGCAGGCGGCCGGCCTTCTCGGCGAGGAAACCGCCCAGGTTGGCGGCCTCCCAGAGCGCGAGCAGACCGGCGAGCGCGGCGCCGCGGCGGGGCCCGCGTCGCTTCAACTCGGGCGCGGCCAGCACCGGCAGGCGCCGGTGGAAGCTGAGCGAGTCGCCCCAGCTGTCGTCGTTCGCCGTGGCATGAAAGCGGGCGGCCCCGCGTCCGTAGCCCCAGAACTTGCGCACGTAGCCCACCAGGCCCGGATCCGCAGCGTGGTCGACGATGGCATCGGGAGCCAGCACCGTCGTGTACCCGGCTCCCCGCCAGCGACGCAGCAGTTCGCGATCCTCCGCCGTGCGGAACGTCGCATCGAATCCGCGCAGCCTGCGCAGCGCGGCTGCGGGAAACGCGCAGTTATTGGCCGGGAAGAAACGCACCTCGCCGCAACAGTCGCGCTCGTGCCGTGCGACCATGTCGAGCACGAGCTGGGCCGCATCCGCGTACGCGTTGGCCGGTACGCCATTGAAGGTGACGCCGCCCGCCGCAACCGGTGGCCCGACCGACACGCGCGCCGCCAGGGCATCGAGCCAGCCGGCGCGGGGCAGACAGTCGTCGTCGGTGAACGCGATGATGTCGCCGCGGGCGATCGCGAGGCCCTGATTGCGCGCCCAGCCGGGCCCGCCGTGCGGCACGCGCAGACAGCGCAGCCGGAGCGGCCCGGCCAGGTCGGCCAGGTCCGGTCCGATTTCGGCCCCGCCATCCGACACCACGATCACCTCGGCGTCCGGGGGGAACGCGCAGACCAGCGCCTCCAGGCACGAGCGCAGCAGGCGGGAATCCCCGCGCGTCGGGACGATCACGGAGATCCGGATCATCTCACCGCAGCGCCAGCTTGGGCGCCCAGTCCGGACCGAGCACCGCATGCAGGATGCGCGACATGGTCCAGCGCAGATACAGGTTGATGAGGTCGGGCAGCGGATGCGTGACCGGCAACCCGGTGATCACGGCGCGTGCGACGTCCGGTTTTGCGTGTGGCCCGATCAGCCGGTATTGCGCTGCCACGAACGGCGCCGCGTAGAAGCGCAGCCGGAACGCGCGCGACTCCCGGCGCAGCGTCTCCCGCGTAGGCTTGCAGCCGATCTGCTCGGCGAGCGCATCGGCGAACGGTGTGTAATCGACGAGGTGCGCGAGCCTGCCGCGCAGCGGCCGGAACAAGTGGGCGCGGATCGCTTCCCAGTGCGCGATCGACGCACGCATCACCGCCGGCTCGGGCAGCCGCAGCTCGTCGCCGAGCAGCAGCGCGAACCAGCGCGCCTGGAGTTCCGCCAGCGGCGGGATGGCGCCGAAGGCGGGACGCACGAACCCGACGAACACCAGGCTCGCGCCGACCTCCGGATTGAACGTGTGCAGGTAACGCGGCGGCGCCGCGATCGCATCGTCCAGAAACGGGACACGCGTGTCGAAGCCGGTGCACAACAGCACGATGTCCGGCTCGAAGTTCGACCCGTCCTCGAACACGACCGTCGAGCGCTCGAAACGCGCGATCGCCGGAGCCAGACGGCAGCGGCCGAGCGCCAGCGCACGGACGAAATCGTCCGATTTCGTGCCGAACTGCTCGTTGACCGTTCCGCCCGAGGCCTCGAGCAGTCGGACGGTCAGCCGGCGCGTCTCGAGATTGGCCCGGGCACCGCCATCCCCGCGCCCGAACCAGAGGGGCAGGTACTCCCAGAAGAAGCGATAGGTGAGTTGCAGGATCTTGTCGAGCACGACGAGCGGCACGAACGCCAGCTTGTAGATGCGGCGCTTTCGGTCGTCGTCGGGGTGGCGCGTCTGGAAAACCCAGTGCGAAGCGCTGTTCAGAAGGCGCGAAGTCAGGTAGTCCTTCGGCACGCCGAACATCTGGCGCGGCTGAGCGGCAACGCCGCGGCGCAGCGACAGCACCGTCTCACCGGCATGGCGCGCCACCTCGGCCACGACATCCGCGCCGGACTCGCCGGCCCCGACGACCAGGACCTTCCGCCCCGCGACCTGAGCCGGTCGCCGATAGTGCGCGCCGTGCAGCACCCTTCCGGAGAACGTGTCCTGGCCCTCGAAGCGCGGCGCGTGCGGGTGCTGGTGCAGGCCGGAGCAGACGGCCACGGCGTCGAAGTGGTCCTCCCGCTCGCCCTGCGCATCGCGCGTTCGCACCAGCCATCCGCCGTCCGCAGCCGCGGTCACCGATACGACCGTCGTCCGGAACCGGATGTGTCGAAGCAGTCCGAACGCGGTGGTGTAGGCCGTCAGGTAACCGACGTACTCATCGATCGTGAGGTGGCCGGTCCGGCCGGCCGGGTCGGGGAAATCGGAGAAGACGGTGAGGGGGACCGAGGAAGTGAGGCGGCACGACTCCCAGACGACGCCTTCCGCCTCGTCGAAGCGGAAGACGCCCCCCAGCCCGGCAGCGCGTTCGAAGCAGGTGGGAACGTGCCCTGCGTCGAGCAGCTCCTTGACCGTGACCAGCCCGGACGGGCCGGCCCCGATCACGGCGACGCGCTTCGTCACGACGCACCTCCTGCCCCTTGCGGTCCGATCCGCCCTTTACGACAACACCGGCCGGGCCGCCCGATCGGCCGGACCGCCGGCCGGACAGGCGGCCCCCGAATATCCCGACGGCCCCGGACCGGGGGCAAGAAGTGTGCTTGACGCGGGCTCGTGTCGCGCGGCTGTGCGCAGGGCTGGCGCGACGTTGCGTCCCCACCCGCACGGCACCACGTTACGATGCATGGTCGCAACGCTCCTCACACACGACTCCGCCATGAACGTCTCCGATAAGAACGGCCTGGCGACGCTCCTGCTGGTCGCCGCACTCGCCCAGATGACCGCGCCGGGAAACGCCGCCGCGCAAGCCACGCCGCTGCGGCCCGGCCGCACCGTCGCCGGTACGCTCGCCGCCGGAGATACCGCCCGCTACACCGTCGAGGCCGGGCGGGACTTCTACGTCTACGGCGAGGTGACGCAGCGGGGGGTGGACGTCGCGGTTCGGCTGCTCGGGCCCGATGGCCGGCAGATCGGACGGACCGACGCGCTGCGCCGCGGCGGCGAACGCTTCGCGGGCGGGCTGGAGGATGCCGGGACCTACACGATCCAGGTCATTCCGGTCGGCGAGGAGTCCGGCGCGTACGAGATCCGGCTGCACAGCCTCGAGCCGCTGGCGAAGGACCCGAAGAAGCTGGCCGACCAGCTCATGGCGAGGTTCGACGGCCGGGACTCGCCGGGCGCCGCCATCCAGGTGTGGCGGGATGGGCGCGTGCTCTTCTCGAAGGCGTACGGGATGGCCAACCTGGCTTACGGCATCCCGTTCAGCGCGGACACGCGCACCAACATCGGTTCCACGTCCAAGCAGTTCACGGCGTTCGCCATCATGCTGCAGGCCGAGCGCGGGCTGCTGTCGCTGGACGACGACATCCGCAAGCACATCCCCGAACTGCCCGCGTTCGAGGATACGATCCGCGTGCGACATCTGATCACGCACACATCCGGGTTGCGTGAGTTCCTGAACCTGCTGCGCATGACGGGGCGACGCCTCGACCACGGCGACTGGATCGACCGGTCCGAGCTGATCCGCATCGTGCAGCGCCAGCCCGCGCTGCAGAACGCGCCCGGCGCCGAGTTCAACTACAACAACACGGCCTTCGGCCTGGCCGCGCTGATCGTCGAGCGGACCTCCGGCAGGGATTTTGACGTGTTCATGCGGGAGAACGTGTTCGGCCCGCTCGGGATGACCCGCACGATGGTACGGGCATCGCCCCGGCACATCGTCCCGGAGTCGTCCGAGGGCTACACGCCTTCGAAGGAGGGCTGGCGTCAGATCGGCGATCTGGGCGGTGCCGTGGGCGCGGGCGCGATCTACTCGTCCGTCGGCGATCTGCAGACGTGGGCACGCAACTACACGTCACCGCGCGTGGGCAGCCGTGCCATCGGCGAGCAGATGATGACGCGCAACGTCCTGACCACAGGTGACACCTCGAGCTACGGCTTCGGCCTCTTCATCGACGAACAGCGGGGCCTGCGGCGCGTGCACCACGGCGGTGCGGACGTCGCACACCGGTCGCAGCTCGTGATGTATCCCGACATCAACGCCGGCATCACGGTGCAGAGCAACCACGCGCAGTTCAACAGCGGCGTCGCGTTCCAGCTGGCTGCCGCCTTCTTCGGCGATGCCATGGAGCCCGAGGAGAACGCAACCGCCGCGGCAGGAGCTTTCGACGCGGAATCGTACGATCCGGAAGATTTCGACGACTTCGCCGGCCGCTACGCGCTGGACCAGAACCCGGCCTTCATCCTCACGTTCACCCGCGAGGGGGATACGCTGTTCACACAGGCCACCGGGCAGCAGCGGCTGCGCATCGTCCCGACGTCCGACACGACATTCAGCCTGACGAGCGTGGAAGCGTCGGTCGCGTTCCACCGCAACGCGGACGGAGAGGTCACGGGCATGACGCTGCGGCAGAGCGGGCAGGAGCTGCACGCGACGCGGCTCGATGACGACAGCGATTGGAAGCCGGACGCGCACGATCTCGCGGCGTTCGTCGGCCGGTACTACAGCGACGAGATCGAGACCTTCTTCACGTTCGAGGTCGAGAACGACACGCTGGTCGCGCGCCACGCGCGTCTCGACGACGCGAACCTGACGGCCGGGCGGCAGGACACGTTCTCGGGCGGCGGGTTCACGTTCACGTTCGAGCGCGACCGCAACAGCCGGGTCATCGGCTTCTACCTGTCGAATGTCCGGACGCGGGACGTCCGGTTCGAGCGTATCCGCTGACCAGGTGTCGGGGGCCGGGGCCCTCCTCGCGGGCGGTCGAACAGGGCCGTAGATTGCGCGCCGCCGCCGGATCCCCTGTGCGGCACCCGCAACCGTCCGCAAGGAGTCTTCGCGATGCCGCGGATCACGCTCCTTCCCATCCTTGCCGTGGCGCTGACCGCGGCCTGTGACCGTACGCCGCAGCCCCTCGCCCCGGAAGATGCGCTGCCCTGGGGGATGGCGGCATCGGTCCATACGACAGGCCTGCTGCCCGATCTGCGGACCGTCGTGCCTCAGCACCTGCAGATCGTCATGCGTCACGGGCGGGAAACGCTGCGCTTCTCCAACGGAATCGCCAACACGGGGGCGGGTCCGCTCCACCTGCGTCCCGAGCGGCCGGTCGACGGAACGAACGGAACGCAGAACGCCATACAGGACGTGTTCGACGGCGCCGGCAATGTCGTGCACAGCCAGACGGTCAGCCAGTTCGAGTTCCACCCCACGCACAACCACTGGCACATCGACGCCGTGGCGCTCTACGAGATCCGGGCCGGCGCTCACAATGGACCGGTCCTGGGCGGCACTGCCATCAAGACCACGTTCTGTCTCATCGACTGGATCCGCCTGGAGGGCGTGTCCAGCACGCCGGGGCGGGCCTACGACGAGTGCAATGGCGCGGCCCAGGGGATCAGCGCCGGCTGGGTCGATCAGTACCACCACGCGACGCCGGGCCAGGCGCTGGACATCACGGATCTCGTGCCCGGCACCTACTACCTGGTCAGCACGGCCAACCCGGACCACACGTTTCTGGAGACGGACCTGACGAACAACGCGGCGTGGGTCGGGTTCGCGCTCACCCGGCCGAACGCGGGGAAGGCCAGGATCACGATCACGGATCGCTCGCCGTGCACGGGCGGTCTGTGCGGCTCACCGGAGAACCGTTAGGGCGAGGCCGTCCCACCCGTCGTGGACACCGCGGGTCATCGACCCCAGCGCTCGATGAGGGCCTGGGCCGCAATCGCGTTGCCTTCCGGCGTCCAGTGCGCATCCTGCACCCAGTAGGCCGCATTGACGTGCGTGCGTCGCTGGCGGAAGACTTCCGCCATGTCAAGCCAGTCGATGCCGAGTCCGGTGAGCCACGCCTTCACTTCGTCGTAGAACGCCGGTTCATCGTGCAGGTGTCTGGGTGGGATGAGCATGACCGAGAGCCGGTACTCATGCTCGCGGGCGTGGTCGCGCCAGGTCATGAGGGCCTGCCGATTGGCGTCGGCCATGGCAAGACCGTAGTCGATGCGGCCAGCGCGCTCGTACTGGCCGATCAACGAGTAGCCGCGCACCAGTCTCGAACCTTCCCGCGTGAGCGGCTCCGTTTCGCCGCTGCCGGCCCGGCGCTGCAGCGCCGCGTAGACCACATTGCTGATCAGCGAGTAACGTTTGAGACTGTCGCGCAGCCGGGAGACGAGTGCGGGGCGGTCGCGCGGCTCGCGCGCCATGGCGGCCTGCCGCTCGGCCTGTTCGGCCAGCACGGCCGGTCCGAGGCGGACCGTGTCGCCGCGTTCGTCGACGTATACATCGTACACCAGCCAGCCTGACACTACGGTCAGGTGCGGGTAGAGGAAATCGTCCGCGATGTCGTTGACGCTGTAGCCGATGATGACGTGCGCAGGCCAACGACCCAGCTCACGCGTGATGTCCAGGAACTTCGAGAACTGGTGCCGCTGACCCGTGGCCAGGACGCCGCACTTGAGAGACGGCCGGCCGGTCTCCTTCTCGAAGATCGTGGCGAACTTGGCATCGAACGGGCTGAATCCCCAGGTGAAACTGTCGCCGGCAAAATACACGTAGTCGGCCGGGCCGGCGGACCATTCGCGATCGAAGCAGCCCAGCGCGTTGCTCCATACCGGATAGCCCAGATTCTGTGCCGCGTGCCACATCGTGTCGCCGTGCGGTGCGATGTCGTGCCCGCGCTCGGCATGGGTCATGTAGTAGCCACGCAGATCGACCGACCGTGAGCCGATCGTGTCGGGGCTGCGATACCCGATCCACGATCTGCCGATGTTCTCCGGCAGAAAGAAGTAAGCGGCGACGTCGAACGCGATGAGTGTGGCGATGAGCAGCGCGATCTGCAACCCGAGTGCGCGCGCCAGGTTCGCCACCCGGTCGGATCGTTGCGGCTTGGCCATGGCCGGCTCCGCTCGAATGGCATCCGCGCACCCGCGCCCGCCGCGTCGTGCGCTCCGGGTATCGTGCACGTGGCGTACGGGTTCCGCCAGCCGCCGGCCCGCGGGGAGGCGGGCGCGCGCGTGCGGCCGGCGCTTGCGTGTGCTGCGCGCGGCGGGCAAGATGAGCCGCAATCATGCACAGGACGCTCTGCGCGGCCGTGCTCACGGTGGTGAGCGCCGCGGGATGTGCCGGGGACGGCGGCCGGCGCGATGATGGCGCGACCGCCGACTCGGTCCGGACGGTCGCCCTCGAGGTCTACCAGGCACAGTACTGCGGGACGTGTCATGCGCTGGCGGCCGCGGGCACGGCCGGGACGTTCGGCCCCGGACACGACAGCATGCGCGTCGTCGCGGGGCGGCGTCTGGCGGACCCGGCGTACACGGGTCGTGCGACGACGGCGGCGTCCTACATTCTGGAGAGTCTGACGGATCCGGGGGTGTACCGTGTGCCCGGGTTCGAGCGCACGCGATTCCTGATGCCGGCGTACGCGCATCTCGATCCGAGCCAGCTGGACGCTCTCGTCCAGCTGCTCATGGAGCAGCCGACCTCCGAGCGGAGAAGGCCATGATGACAGCACGAAGCCGAGGAACGAACGCCTTCCGCGCCGTCAGGCTCCTGACCGCGGCGGTGGTCCCGTGGGTTGCGGCATGCGCCCCCGCCGATGCGCCTGCGCCGGCGACAACGGCCGCGCCGGCCGAGCCCGTCGTGGTCGCGACCGGCCTCAACGCGCCGATGGGCGTGCTCGTCGACACGGACGGCACGCTGTGGATCACGGACAGCGGGCTGGGCGGCGACGACGTGCTGCGCGGCGTGATCCCCGGCACCGATCAGGTGGCGGAGCTGCGCTGGGGCCGCACGGCCAGGCTCGTCCGCATCGCGCCCGACGGCACCTCGACGGACGTGCTGCAGCTGCCCTCGTTCGTGCTGCCCGATGGACCGCAGGGCGCCGGTCACCTCGCCATGCAGGACGGCGTCCTGTTCCTGACCAGCGCGGGCTGGAGCGACTGGTTGCAGGGCGCCCGGCCGGCCGACATGGGCGTCGTGATGCAGCTGGTCGACGGCGTGGCGACCGAGCTGAGCAACACGTGGGACATCGAGCGCACCGCGAATCCCGATGGCGCTCTGGTCGAGACGAATCCGTTCGACGTGACCGTCGGTCCCGACGGCGGCCTGTGGGTCACGGATGCGGCGGGCAACACACTGTTGCGCGTCGACATCGAGACCGGCGCCGTCGAAGTACGCGCGGTGTTCGATGTCGTGCCGGGCCCGATCCCGAATGCGGCGCGCGGGGGCGCCCAGGTCATCGAGCCGGTGCCGACCGCCGTGGCCTTCGACACGGCGGGCCTCGCCTTCGTGTCGCTGCTGCCCGGATTCCCGTTCCTGCCGGGCTCGGGGAGCGTCGTCCGGGTCACCATGGATGGCACGATCACCAGCTACGCGACGGGCCTGACCATGATCACGGACCTCGTGACCGGCCCGGACGGCCGGTTGTGGGCCGTGTCGCTGGGTCAGTTCACGGAGCAGGGCCCCGTCCCCAACAGCGGCGCCGTGCTGCGCATCGCCGAGGGCGCCACGCACGAGACGGTGCTGTCGGGGCTGCCGTTCCCGACCGCGCTCGCGTTCGGCGCCAACGGCGATGCGTACGTGACCCTGCACGGCGTGGGCGAACCCGGCTCCGGCCAGGTCATGAAGTACGGAGCGCTGGCCACACGACCGTCGCCGGGTCGCTGACCGTTGCCGGCCCCGCCGGTCCGCTAGGGCGGTCCGTCCCCGTCCCCGCGGACCGGCGTGCGCAGCACCTTGAAGAAGAACCTGGCCGTGAAGAACAGGATCACGGCCCAGGCCGAGCCGAGCATGAGCCAGGCGGACGTCGTCATGCCGACCTCCTTTCCTTGATGCGCCACGCTTTCCAGACCAGGAAAGCGCATCCCAGGAACACGAGCAGGAGCAGCAGCCGCGTCATGTCCTGGACGAAGCTGCGCGTGAACTCACCTGTCTCATCGAACCACCGGTACTGCGTCTCACCCACGTGCAGCACGCGGCCGATCACGCTGGACGGGGCAAACGGCCAGCCCTGACCGGTCCATACGGAGCGCAGCGCATCGCCCCAGCGGCCGACGGGCTCGATCAGCGCGCCGACGAACACGATCAGGATGAAGAGCGGCGTCACGTACTGGATGACGAAACGGAAGAAACGCGGCACGCGCATGTCCGCGCCGCGCGTGATTTCCTCCCAGCCGCGATCGATCCCGAAGATCCACGAGAAGATGACGGCCTCACCCAGGGCGAAGAGGACGAGCGCGAACGTGCCGCTCCAGAAGTCGAACTCGTCGAACGCGCCGCCCGGGTAGAGCCAGACGCACACGAAGCCGAGCAGCAGCGTCGCCGCGCCGAACATCAGGGCGGCCCGGACGTGCGGGACGTTCAGCTCGTCCTGCAGGAACGCGATGATCGGCTGGCCCATGGCGAGCGAAGAGGTCACACCGGCGAAGAACAGCAGGCCGAACCACATCGCGCCCGCGACGGGCGCGAACCAGCCCCAGTTGGCGAACAGCGTGGGCAGCGTCAGGAAACCGAGCCCGAAGCCGCTGCCGCCGGCCGTAGCGGCCTGCACGACCTCCAGACCCAGGTAGGCCGTGGCGATGGGGATCAGAATCGTGCCACCCAGGATGACTTCGACGAACTCGTTCATCCAGCCGGCCGACGCCGCGTTCAGTGCGATGTCCTGGTCCCGCTTCACGTATGCGGCGTAGCAGTGGATCGAGCCCATACCCACGGACAGCGTGAAGAAGATCTGTCCCGCCGCCGCCAGCCAGGTGCTCGGATCGCGGAGTCCGGACGCATCGGGCTGCCAGACGAAGTTGAGGCCCTCGAACGGACTCTGCACGACGCCCGGATCGCCCGGGCCGAGCAGCAGGCCGCGCACGGCCAGGACAGCGCCGAATCCCAGCAGCAGCGGCATGCCGATCTTCGCGGCCAGCTCGATGCCGCGCGCCAGGCCGCGCGACAGAATCCACACGTTCAGCGTGAGCGTGAGCAGGAACCAGAACAGCGCCTGGCCGGGCAGCGCGAATACCGAGTCCTCCTCCATGCCCAGATAACGCGGGAAGAACTCGGTCGGCGCGATGGCGCGGAACGTGCCCACCACGGAGTGCCACACGTAGGCCAGCGTCCACGACTCGATGTAGCAGTAGTACGCGGCCACGGTCAGGTTCGTGAACAGGCCGAACACGCCCACGTACTTCAGCCAGCCGTATTTCCCCATGCGATCGAACATGCCCGGCGCGGAGTGGTGGCCATACATGCCACCGTGCCGGCCGATCGCCCACTCGACCCAGAGCAGGGGGATGCCCATCAGCACGAAGGAGATCAGGTAGGGGATCAGAAAAGCGCCGCCGCCATTCTGCGCGGCCTGCGCGGGAAAGCGCAGGAAGTTGCCCAACCCGACCGCGTTGCCCGCCATGGCGAGCACGAGGCCGATGCGCGTACCCCACTGCTGTCGAGAACTCATGGTCCTCCTGATGAATCGCATGACCCGGCCCGCACGAGCGGAGCATCCGGGTTCCCGCAGCGCGGGAGCGGTGCACAGCGACGTACGACCCGGGCACTCGCGCGCCGGGCCGTCCGCTCATGGGCGCGTGCCGCCAGGCGGCCGCGCCTCAGATGTGCAGGGGAGGACCTCGAACCGGCAGGGAGTCGGCGCGCTCGCGTGCAGCGCACCCGCATGGCAAGGCGGAGTGCTCCGCTCTTGCGCGCGCGGCGAGAACGGGCGCGTGCGAACTCGTTGTCGACAACCCCGCGTCCGCTCCGTGCCGCACACCACTGGCTGAACCGGTGCGACGCACGGTTTCCGGCGGCGCGGTGGCGATGCGTTCGGTCGGGGCAGGGACGTCGAGGACGGAAGATCGATCGCCGAGCCGCGGGATCGTCTCAGCAGTGCACGGCGCTCCGTGCGCGCAGGGCGAGGCTGCGAATGCGTGCGTGTCCAGCATCAGCCGCGCGCCCGCCGTCGACACCAGCACGGGCAGCAGTCCGGCACTGATCAGGGCGCGCGCGCCGCGGCGCATCGATGCGTTTCGCATTCGCGAACTGAAAGATCGTGGCAGTCCGGCCTGGCAGCAATGCCGTCCGTCGCCGCGCCCGGGCTGGCGTCGCGGACCGGCCGGGCCGCACATTGGACGCAGGTCCAGGCACACGGGGAGTGACATGAAGATCGGCGGCGAATACACGTTCGATGGCCCGCAGGACCTGGTCTGGGAGATGCTCCTGGACCCGACGGTGCTCGCACAGGTCCTGCCCGGCGCGGAACGGCTCGAGCGCACGGGTGAGAACGAGTTCGAGGGCCGGCTGCGCATGAAAGTCGGGCCGATCCAGGGCGACTTCCAGGGCAAGGTCCGGCTCGAGGACCTCGATCCGCCCAGCGGTTACACGATGCACGTGGACGGCCGGGGCGCGCCCGGCTTCGTCAAAGCGACCGGGCACCTGGCGCTGAGCGCCGCCGCCGACGGCCGGACCGCGCTCCGCTACGACGGCGACGCGCAGGTGGGCGGCAAACTTGCCGCCGTCGGCCAGCGCCTCATCGAGAGCTCGACCCGCGCGATCATTGCGCAGAGCCTGGAAGGGCTGAACGCGGCCGTCCAGGCCAGGGTCCTCGCGCAGCAGGCGCAGGATGGCCCGACCGCGGCGGCCCCTTCCGCGGGTCAGGCCGAACCCCCCGCTTTCGAAACGCCGACGCAGGCGCAGTTCGCCGCCGGCGTGGCCCGGCAGGTTGCGCAGGATCTCGTACCGCCCATGGTGCGGCGCCTGGTCTTCACCGGCATCACGATCGGCGTTCTGATCCTGCTCTGGCTGCTGCTCCGCTGACCGGGGCCAGCGCCGCGCAAACCCAGCTTGACGCGCACGCGCACGCCCGGGCATCGTGCCCGTACGTCGACCCGCGTCCGAACTCCATCCCGGGGATCGCCATGAACCGCATGTTTCTCCTGCTCGTCGCTCCGCTGTTCGCGACCCTCACAGCCTGCGCCGGCGACTCCGGCATGGCTGCGCCGCGCGAGGTCGCGCAGTACGACATCGCCGATTTCATGGGCAACACGACCCACACGGGTGCGAGCTTCTCGCCGGACGGCTCGAAGATCCTGCTGA
>JBFFZF010000090.1:0-18493 GCA_041568755.1 Longimicrobiales bacterium
CGCCGCCGGGTCCGGCGCGAGGCCCGGACCCACCGGTCCCGGCCCCGTCGAGGACAGGGTGCCGGTTCCGCTCGTCAAGAGGACGGCCGCGACGAGAACAGCCGCCCGGGGTCCTGGATAGTCTGCCATCGCGAGAGTCTGCTCGAGGTGGCCTGGTCCGCAGACAAGTCTACCGATCGGGCGCGCGCGGCTCCAGCTCGCTGCGGCCGGCGGGAGCCTTCTGATCACCGTAATACGCTCCGCGCGGCGTGCGGGGTCCGCGATCGGCCCGCTCCGGAGGCGGGACGGGCCGGCCCGGCTCCAGCACACGCAGTTCGATCCTGCGGAACTCGATCGGGTGACCCTCGCTCTGCAGGGCGATGTACCCGGACGTCAGCGGGCGGCCATCGATCTTCTGTGCCGGGTCGTGCCCGGTCACGACGCCGCCGCCGATGCGCGGCGAAGTGTACGTCAGCACGGTATCGCCTTCGACGATGTGCGTGATCCGCGCGTCGGCCAGCACGATCACCTCGACGCGCACCCAGCCATCGCCCTCGAACGTGCGTGATTTCGAATTCACGCAGTGGCCGGGCACGGTCCGCCCGTCCATCGAGACCTCCGTGCCTGGCGAACACATGTTGGCCGTGGGCCGCGCGTTGCCATCGGCCAGCCCGCCCAGCAGCTGCACCTCGATCGAGATCGGGAAGTCCTGGTCACGGAGCATGGTGCGCGGGTCCTGCGCGTGCACCATCACGCCGCTGTTCCGCCTCGCCCATCCGGGTGTGTCCGCCAGCCAGTCGCCGACGAAGCGGTACTCGACGACCAGGTGGTAGCTCGAGAAGGGCTGCCGGTAGAAGATGTGGCCGAACTGTTCAGAGAACGAGGCGTACCCGTCGTACGCGACCTTCAGGATGCCGTCCTCGACGCGGAACGTGTTCGCATGGTTCACGCCCACGTCGTGTCCCGCGATCTTGATGACCCAGTCCGAGAGGTCGCGGCTGTTGAACAGCCGGATCCAGTCCGCTTCGGGCTGCTGCGCAGCGGCCGCCTGTGCCCACAGCACGGCGGCGAGGGCGAGCGAGCAGCGTGTGTTCATCATGGTCCTCGTGAGGGTCGCGCCACAGGTCGCGGCCAAGATAGCCCGCCGCCGCCACGGAAAAAACCGGCAGGCAGGGGCTGTCGTGGAGATCCGGCCCCCCGGGGCGACTTGCGCATCATCGCGGACAGCGATACATGGGACCCGGTCGCGCACCCGGGTTTCTGGTCCGGACGCGTGGACGCGGAGACCGGCGGCGCAGCCGCAGCCCTGCCTTCAACCCGGAATCGCACGATGGACTGGACCCTCGTTGGCGCAATCAGTGAGCTGCTCGGCGCACTGGCCGTCGTGGTCTCGCTCGTCTACCTGAGCCGGCAGGTCCACCAGAACACGACGGCCGTCCGGATGGCGAACGCCGTGACCTTGCAGGGAAACTTCCAGCAGCTGGCGCGGATGTTCTACACGGATCGCGAAATGGGCGACATCGTGCTGCGCAAGATGGGGGGCGATGACGACATGTCTCCCGCCGACCGGCTCGCGGCCTACGCGTATTTCTTCGATTTCCTGAAGACCGCGGAACTGGCATACTACGAATTCTGCAACGGCGATCTCGATCCGGTGCTGTGGGAGGCGTCGCTCGCGTTCTATCACGCCTACTTCACGACACCCGGATTCCGGATCTACTGGGCCGAGCGGCGCTCCGCTTTCGTGCCCGCGTTCCAGGAAGCCATGGACGGCTGGCTGGCCGGCGAGAGCACGATCAAGCGACCGGACGTGCTCGTGCGCGACCGCGTCTGAGCGTGCCAGGCATGGATTCGCCTTTCGTCTGTGACCTCGCGGCGCTGGACGCCACAGAAAGAGAAAGGCATCGGGACGTGGGGCAGGAGATGCACCGTCTCGTCCGGGAGTTCCGCGAGCTGGCCGATGGGTACGCGTTCCGGTTCTCCGCGGAGTCGTCGACCATCCTGTTGCTGGCCGAGTTCATTGCTGTGGAGCGATTGTGTTGTCCGTTTCTCTCCCTGGTGCTGGAAGTCGAGGGTGAGCGAACCCTGTGGTTGAAGTTGACGGGTCCCGACGGGGTGAAGCCGTTTCTTCACGCTGAACTCGGCCTCGTGCACCTGCGTCAGCCATGAGTCGAGGCTGCGCATGAATGCCCCGGGACGCGTGAGCCGGTGGCGCAAGCTGCTGCTCGAAGCCGTGGTTCTCGTGGTTTCGGTATACGTCGCGATCGTGCTGCAGGCGCTGTCGGACGAACGGGCGCAACACCGTGAAGCGATCCGGGCCCTGGGCATGCTGCGCGTCGAACTCCGCCTCGATCGCCAGGACCTCGATGTCATCCTCGCGGCCCAGCGGGATCGCGACGTACGGCACCGCCGCCTCGACGGCTGGCTGCGCGAGGTCCGATCGGCACCCGTGGATTCCCTGGCTGCAGATTTCATGGCCCTGTTCTCGGTGAATCGCACGATGTTCCCGCGCAGCGCCTCCTGGACGACGATGGTCGCGTCCGGTCAGCTCAGCGATCTCGACGCGCCCGAACTCGTCGCCCGACTGGCCGATTTCTACGAGAATCGCAACGCGCGCCTGGAGTACAACGGCGCGCTCTACGACGACTGGGTGACCGATGTCGCGCGCACCGCGGTTCCCATCGTCTGGGACCAGCGCGGTGGGCAGTTCCTGACGCGCGACGCGATCGAGGTCGCGCGACTGAGAGGTCGGCTCGGCGCTCTGCACGACCTCTCGGTGGGCTTCATCGGCCTCCTCGAGGAGTGGGGCGACGCTCTCGATGCACTGATCACGGAAGTCGACGCGCACCTGATGCAGCAAGGCGGTGGGGGCTGATTCCATGAAGATCAGATGGGTGTTGTCCGGTATCATGACCGTTCTCTTGCCAGCGGCCGCGTCGGGTCAGGAGTTCGGCGTCCTTCTCGGCGTCGGCAGGACGGACTGGAGCGGATCGGCCGCAGCGGCATGGCAGGGGACGCCGGGACTCACGCTCGGAGCGCTGACGGCCGAATGGCAACTCGACCGGACGTGGGCGGGCCGACTGGAACTGGGCGGCGGTGCCCGCGTTGCCGATCTCGGCCAGACCGGCCTGTTCGCACAGGAAACGCGCGTCTCGGTGCACCGCGTGCACCTGGCTGCGATCGTCCGACCGACGTGGGGCGCGCAGGACGGTCGGTTGCGGACGTTCGTGGAGGTTGGCGCGATCGGCTGGCTGCGCACGCTGTGCGATGTCGATCTCGAGGGCGGCCCCGGGTTCTTCGGCGGTGAAACCGTCGACTGCGCGGAGTGGGTGACGGAGGACGACCTCGGCCCCCTCATCCCCGCCGGGTCCGGTCTCGCGTGGACGCTGGGCGCGGGCGTGCGGACCGACCGATGGGCTTTCGGGATCCGCTACGAGACCGACGTGAACGCGACGATCGGTTCGCCGCGCGGCGAGGCCCGACCTCGCGTCGTGCAGCTCACGGGGCAGTGGGTGTTCGCGTCCCGTGGCGCTGGCGGCAGGACCGCGGCGGAGCCGGCTGCGGGCGGGCGCAGGTACCGGGCTCCACCGTTTTGACGCAGCGTGCCCGCCTGACTTCACGTTGCTTCACTCCTGATTCAACCGTGCCCGGATCTCATCGATCCAGTTCAGTGCGACCTGCACCGTGACACGCGCGCCTGGCGCCGGCCGGAGCATCAGGAACCGGCCGTCGGCGGTGACATCGTAACTCTGATCGCCTGCGGGATCGACGCTGAAGACGCCGTTGAACAGGGCAAGTGGCGGCGAGGCCTGGATCGCACCATCCCGCACCGCGATGTCTACGGCCATCATCGCGGCGCTGCGTCGGAAGAACAGCGTGCTTCCATCGTGGGACCAGGCCGGCTCCTTGCCGCCACCGCTGGAAACCACATAGTTCGCCTCGAGCGACGGCCACGGCCGGATGTGCACCTGCTCGCTCCCGCTCTCTGTTGACTCGTAGGCCACCCACTGGCCGTCGGGAGAAAAGCGCGCGCCGCGCTGCTCGCCGGGCAGCCGGAACCGCCGACGGCTCCGGTCGGTCAGATCCAGGAAGAAGACGTCGTTCGGGTCGCTGGCCTCGTGCGTGTCGCCACTGCCGAGTGTGGCACCGTAGTACGCAAGCCAGCGGCCGTCCCGGCTCGCGGACGTGGGCCACGCATCCCCGTTGTCGATCGCGAGCAGCGTGTCGGGGTGTGATACGAACCGCTTCTCCGATCCCGAGCTGGGCCGTCCGCACGCGGCCAGCAATCTCCGGGGAGCGCGATCGCCTCGATGCACAACCGGGAAGGCGTGGCCCCGGCCAAGCATTGCACACAGGGTGTCGTGGGCCGACAGCGCCACGACGGCTTGCCGAGGCAGGGTCTCCAGGCCCACCCTTCCATGCATCATGCGCACGATGTCGTTCCGTGCTGCCCGCGCCCGATCGGTCCGTGCGCCGGTCCCGGGCGCCCACACCGGGAGGAGATCCATGAGCCGTCTACGCCGTCTGTCTCACGCCGCGTTCCGGTCGATCCGCGGCCTGGCCCTGACCGTCCTCATCGCGGTGCCCGCAGCGGTCGTCGCGCAGGCCGCGCAGGTACCCGCACCCGAGCAGTACTTCGGCTTCCGCATGGGCACGGACGGCAAGCTGGCCCGCTGGGACCGCATGGTCGACTACTACCGGCTGCTGGGCCAGTCCAGCGACCGGATGACCGTCTGGGAGATGGGCGAAACGACGCTCGGCAATCCGTTCCTCGCGCTGATCGTGACTTCGCCGGCCAACCACGCGCGACTCGCCGACTACCAGCGCATGAACGCGCTGCTCTCGGACCCGCGCGGTGCGACGGAGGCGCAGGTCGAGGCCGCGATCCGGGACGGCCGGGCGGTCATCGTGCAGTCGCTCTGCCTGCACTCGACGGAAGTCGCGGCCGGCCAGACCGCCGTCGAGCTGGCCTGGGACATGGTCACACGCACGGATGGCGAGATGATGCGCATCCTCGATGAGACCATCGGGATCATGATCCCGTGCTTCAATCCCGATGGCCAGATCATGGTGGCCGACTGGGTCGCGCGCACGACCGGGACGGAGTACGAGGGCACGAGCCTGCCGTTCCTGTACCACCACTACATCGGCCACGACAACAACCGTGACGCGTTCATGCAGAACACGGTCGAGTCGCAGTACGGCGCGCAGATCCTGTTCCGCGAGTGGATCCCGCAGGCGTACGTGGACCACCACCAGATGGGTGGCTACACGGCCAGGATCTACGTGCCGCCGTACGCCGAGCCGATCCGGCCCGAGGGCGATCCGCTCGTGTGGCGCGAGATGGCCTGGTACGGGGCGCACATGGCGTACAGGATGGACGAGGCCGGGCTCGAGGGCACCGTGAATGCCGCGATCTACTCCGGCTGGGGCCACTTCGGATTCCACTGGATCACGCCGTTCCACAACATCGCGGGCATGCTGACCGAGTCGGCGAGCGCGCGCATGGCCAGTCCCGTGTACGTGCATCCCGAACAGCTCGGCGGCTCGCGCCAGCTGCCCGAGTATGCAGCGCAGACCACGTTCCCGAGCCCGTGGCCGGGTGGCTGGTGGCGCGTGCGCGACATCGTCGACCGGCAGAAGGTCGCGTATATGGCCACGCTCGACATGGCAGCGCGCAACCGCGAGACCGTGCTGCGCAACGCGTACCTCAAGGCGAAGCGGCAGACCGAGCGCGGCCAGGCAGGCTCGCCGGCCGCGTTCGTGATCCCCGTCGAGCAGCACGACCCGCTCACCATGCAGCACATGGTGAACAAGCTGCTGGGACAGGGAATCGACGTGCGGCGTGCGGAGCGCGGCTTCACGCACGAGGGCCGCGTCTACGGCGCGGGCTCGTTCGTCGTGTCGATGGCGCAGCCCAAGCGCGGCGTGATCCGCTGGCTGCTCGGCCGCACGTTCTACCCGCAGAACTCGTACACCGTCGATCCGGAAGGCAATCCGATCCGGCCGTACGACATGTCGGGCGATGTGATGGCCGAGTTCATGGGCGTGCGCGTCGATCCTGTCGAGTCGCCCGTCGACGCGCAGCTCACGGTCGTGACGGCGCGCCTCGCGCCGGCCGGCACCGCGATGGCCGGAGCCAGTGGCTTCGTGCTCGATGGCCGACTGAACGCGACCTTCGAGGCGGTCAACCTGCTCTGGAACGAGGGCGTGCAGCTGCGCCGCGTCGTGCGCGATGGCGCCGGCGTTCGCACAGGCGACTTCATCGTGCCCGCGACGGTCTCCTCCACGATCGCGACGCGCGTCGCGCAGAGCACGGGCGTCGATTTCCGCGCGCTCGACCAGAACGCGACCGAGGTGTCACAGCCGGTGCGCCGCCAGCGCGTCGGCATGGTCCAGCGGTACTACGGCGGCAACATGGATGAGGGCTGGACCCGCTGGCTCCTCGAGGACTTCCAGATCCCGTACACCACGCTGCTCGATGCCGCGATCCGCGCGGGCAACCTGAACCGGAACTACGATGTCATCATTCTGCCGGAGGACGACGTCGGCATGATGACCGGTGAGGCGACGCGCGAGCGGGCAGCCGAGTATCCGCCCGAGTACCGAAGCGGCTTCGGCGATGAGGGTGTGGCCGCACTCGAGGCGTTCGTGAGGAACGGCGGCACGCTCGTCACGTTCGCAGGCGCCGGTGACCTGCCCATCCAGCGCTTCGGCCTGCCCGTGCGCAACATCGTCGCGGACCGGCCCGGCCGCGAGTTCTGGGCGCCCGGCTCGACGCTGCGCATCGACGTGCGCACCAACGATGCGCTCGCCTTCGGCATGCCGGACCGCGCGCTGGCCACGTTCCTGCGCGGCAGCCAGGTCTACGAGGTGCAGGCCGGCGCACGCAGCGCCGATGTCCGGCGCATCGCCAGCTACATCGACCGCGACATTCTGCAGAGCGGCCAGCTGCGCGGCGAGGAACTCATCGCGGGTAAGGCGGCCATGGTCGCCGTCAAGCACGGCCGGGGCGAGGTCGTGCTGATCGGGTTCCGGGCGCAGCACCGCGCGCAGACACACGGCACGTTCAAGCTGCTCTTCAACGCGCTCGTGAGCCGCGCGCCGGCCGACGGCCCCGTCGCGGCGGAAGCGGACGCGTCCAGGCGCCGCTGACAGTCGGTCGGCGCGCCGGCACGATCCGGTACACGCCGGCATGATCCGGCCGCCGGCACGATCCGGCGGCCGCCGGCATGATCCGCCATGGCAACGCCCCGGGTCGCGTGCGATCGATTCCCGTCGACGCCACGATCCGCGGCCGGCACGCCGTCGGGCGACGTGGATCGGGCCCCGGTCAGCGGGCCGGCGGGTTCGTGGGGTCGGTCTGGCCCGCGTATGGGCGGTCGAACGGGGCCCGCCACGCCGGCGCACGCGGGCGGGGTCGAACTCACAGCTTCAGGCGCCGGGAAACGGGACCCGCACGCTCGGCCGCAGCCGGCGGGTACACGTTGACGCCAGCGTCCGGCGCGCCGCGCGTGGGTGCGTGTCGAAGGCCCCGGCGCCGCACGCGTGGGTGCGCGTCGACGCCCGCCCCGGCGCACGCCGTCGACCGGAAGGGACGAAGGAGTGGATGCATGGCCACGCGGCAGGCGATCGAGCGGGTCCTCCGCGAGACCGGCGCGGCACAGCACGGCGTCGCGACGCGCGGGCAGTTGCTCGAGCGCGGCATCGCCTCGCACGCGATCGACCGGATGGTGCGCACCGGTCGACTGGGCGTGCTGCGGCGCGGCCTGTACCAGATCGGGCCGCTACCGGCGGGCCGTGCGGCCGAAGCGGCGGCGGTCCTCGCGTGTGGTCGCGGTGCCCGGATCAGTCATGCGAGCGCCGCCGCCATGCACGGGCTCCTGGACTCGTCCGGTTCCCGGGCGCCGGTGGAGGTGAGCATGCCGCGGCGTCGTCGGCGGCAGGTGCCCGGCGCCTGCGTGCACCGGGTCCGCGACCTCCGGTCCGACGAGGCGATGAAGATCGATGGCGTCCGCGTCACAACGCCGGCGCGCACGCTGCTCGATCTCGCGGAGCGGCTGAGTTCACGCGAAGTCGAGCAGGTGCTGGCGCGGGCCCTGCGCATGCGCCTGGTCACGCGCGGTGCGGTGCGCAGGCTCGTAGACCGACATCCGCGGCACGGCGGCGCGCCGCTGCTGCGGCGTCTTCTGGATGCCGAAGGCGGCCCGTTGTTCACGCGCTCCCAGGCGGAGGAGAAGCTGCTCGAGATCACACGCGGCGCGGAGCTGCCACGACCGGAGCTGAACGTGAAGGTCCTCCGCCACGAGGTGGACTTCCTGTGGCGCGCGGCGCGCGTGGTGGTGGAGGTGGACGGGTACGCATTCCATTCGTCGGCGCGATCCTTTGCGGCGGACCGCAGACGTGACGCGGAGCTGACGGCCGCGGGGTATCGCGTGCTGCGCTTCACCTGGCCTGACCTCACCGACCGCAAGCTGTCCACGGTGGCCCGGCTGGCGCAGGCCCTCACCCGGTAGTCACCCGCCGATTCGAAGCGCTGATGAGGGGGAGTGCGCAACGGTCTGCAGGTCGATCCGGATGCGCCCGGGAGTCAGCCCCGGTGTTTCACGAGATCGTCGCGCCGCTGCCGGATCGTTGCGCGCGGCGCCGCGACACCGGGATCGGCGTCCCCCGTGCGCGCGGAGTTCATGCGTCGAACGGTGTCCGTCACGAGATCCTCGCCAGGGGGTTCATCGCTGGAACGGCGCGGCGGCGTGCGTGATCCGTCCGCCGGTCACGGTGAGCAGCACCTTCGCATCCTTGAGCTGCACGGCCGGGATCGCGAAGAGGTCGCGATCGATGATGACGAAGTCCGCGAGCTTCCCCTTTTCGAGCGAGCCCTTGCTGGCCTCCTCACCTTCCGCCCACGCGTTGTTCACGGTGTAGGCGCGCAGGCTGGTCTCGAGATCGAGACGTTCCTCCGGGAACCAGCCGCCCTCGGGCTTTCCGTCCAGCGTCTGGCGCGTCACGGCTGCGTAGAGGATCGTCATCGGGTTCGCGGTATACCAGCTCGCGTTCGTGCCTGGCCAGTCCGAACCGAACAGCAGGGGGACGCCCGCGTCGTGGAACGTGCGGAACGCGTAGGCCCAGCGTGCACGCTCGCCGATGCGCTGCTCCATCCACCGCATGTCGTCGATCGCGTGGTAGGGCTGGACCTCGGCGATGACGCCGAGCTGCTTGTAGCGCTGCGCGACTTCCGCGTTGCGGATGACCTGCGAGTGGATGATGCGCCAGCGTCGCTCCTTCGGTCCGTTCACCTGCATCACCTTGTCCATGACGCTGAGCAGGCTGTCGATGGCGAAGTCGCCGATGGCGTGCACGTTGGCCCACCAGCCGGCGGAGTCGAGGCCGAAGAGCAGGCGCTCCATGTTGCCGGGCGGGTTCATCCCCGAGCCCGGGCCGGCCGTTGCACCGGTGTTGGTGCTGTCCCGCCACTGGCCCACGCTGCCCGAATGGAGCTGCGGCTCGTAGAAGCGCGCCGTGGAATTGCCCTGGATGCCGTCGACGAAGCCCTTGAGCGCGCGGACGCGGATCCAGTCATCGCCGAATCCCGGGGCGATGCCGGCGTATGTGAGTTCGTCCCACTTGTCGAGCGTCGGGCGGGCGAAGATGCGCACGGTGAGTTCGCCGCGGCGCTTCAGCTCGGTGTACACGGGGAGCTGTGTGGGCGGCGTGATGTCGTGGATCGTCGTGACGCCCAGCTCGGTGAGGTGCTGCAGCGCGGCACGTGCTTCACGCAGGCGCTGGTCGAACGTCTTCGGTGCGATCGCCGCGCGCACACGGGCCAGCGCCTCGCCGCTCACGCGTCCGGTCGCCTGGCCGTTCACGCACTCCAGTCCGGCGACCGGTGCGGTGCAGGACAGGCCGGCGGCCTGCAGCGCGACGCCGTTCGCGAGATAAGCGCTCCGATCCCAGCGGTTGAGCAGCACCGGTGTGCCGGGCGTCACCGGATCGATCATCGAGCGGTCCGGCGAGAAGCGCGTCGCGGGGCGGGCGGCTGCGGCGCCGGTGCTGTTCACGGGATTGTCCTCGTACGCGCCCCAGTCCCCGCCGGTGAGCCACGCGCCGGGGCTCATTCGCTGCGCCGCCGCGCCCACGCGCTCGGCGAACGGTCCCGCGGTGTGCACGTCCAGCAGGTTCGCGCCGATGAGGAGCGCGCCGGCCTGCGCGAAATGCGTGTGATCGTCGATGAAACCAGGCGTGATGAAGCGCCCGCCGGCATCGATCACGCGCGTCGTCGCGCCGCGGTGGGCGTCGGCCTGCGCATTCGTGCCGACCACAATGAGCCGTTCCGCACGAACGGCGAGCGCCTCCGCCCGTGGACGCGCCGGATCGCCCGTCCAGATGCGGGCATTCCGGACGATGAGGTCCGCGTCCTGCGCGTGGAGCGTGGCGGGCGGCAGCACGAAGACAGCCGCCAGCGTGACGGCGACACGGGACGGGGATGAGCAGGAAAATCGTCGCATGGATCCTCGGGGCTGGCGCCGCTCACACGGCGCGTCATCGTGCAGACACCATGGCGCGTTGCTGCGGCGGCTTCCCGACGCGCGACGCGATCCACGCACTACGGGATCGGAGCTGGCGCCTTCTCCGCCATGATCCAGCGCGCCGTCAGCTGCTGCACCGCCAGCGAGGCCAGGCAGTAGGCGGCGAACCAGTAGAACCCGGCCCCGAACTCGGCCGAGAAGCTCACCACCTGAACGACGCTCGCGCCGGGTGGCGTCTGACTCGCGGCCGCGGCCAGGTACGCGATGAAGAGCGCCACGGCGAAGACATCGGCCATGGACCATTTCGCGATGATCTCGACGAACGAGAGACCGCGTCTGCGCCGCGCCGGATCGTGCAGGTAGATCGCCCAGAGCACCGTCAGCGCCTTGGCGAAGGGGACGATCACGCTGAACAGCAGGATCAGCGTCGCCGCCGTCACACTGCCGACCCGGTACAGGTGTCGCACCGAGCCGAGAATGCTGCGCGTCTGCCGGTACACCTCGATCTCGGGGCCGTCCGCAAGGGCGTTGCCGATCTGCGGGCCGAGCCGGCTCACGAGCGCGCCCTTCAGCCCGCCGGGCGCCAGTTCGATCAGCGGCAGCATCCCGGGATTGAGCATCGGCCGCAGCGCCGTCAGTGTCTCGTCGGAGATGCCCTGCTCGAGGAGCTGCGGCGCGAGCTGTGCCACGCCTTGCGGGTCGAGTGTTCCGCGCAGATGGATCACGGGCGCGACCAGGCCCGGGATCAGCAGCCCGATCGTGACCGCGAGCCCGGCCAGCACCAGACGGCGCCGCGCGGAGAGCGTGTTCGGCATGGGCCGATACTAGCAGCCGGCGACGCGCAGGGCCAGCGCAGTTTTCGCACGAAATGCAGGAGCCGGGAAGCGGATCCGTCGGGCACGCCCGTCCGCCGTCCGTCCGGCATCTCCGGACGGTGACACGCCCCGGACGCGGCGGCTTCAGCGGTTCGGACGGATCACGCCGAAGGATTGCACCTGGAGCCGGCCGTCGGTCACTCGCCCGGTCGCCAGACCTTGGCCCCCGACGTTCTCGGCCATGGCCGACGATACGGCGTGGGGACTCGGCGTCGGACATCACTGCAACGTGTTTCGGCGTTCGGACGTCCGCGACCGTCGCCGCGTTCAGTTCGGCTGGAGCACGGTCGGTTTCGACGGCGGGCGGAGCAGCGTTCAGACAGGCATCCCACACGTGTTCCGGAGCACGCGCCGAGACGGCCCTGTCGCTCCGATGAAGGTCGGCGTCATGGGCTGCGTGGTGAACAGACGAATCGGAGCACACGAAAGCTCCGGTTCCGCCGGCAGGCGGGGGGCGGCAGTGCGGCGTCAGGCCGTCAGGCGGTCTGCGCCGAGCAGCGCGTTCCGAAATCGTCGATCGCAAGTCGCACGCCCAGCTGTTTCAACGCATTGAGCGATCCAGGATCTTCTCCGGCTGGTCGATCACCGTGCTCTCGGTCAATTCGAGGACAAGCTTCGTCCCCGGCAGTCCCGCGGCGTTCAACGCATGTTCCACATCGCGCACGAAGTGATCGTCGCGCAACGGTCGGCCGGAGACACTGACAGCGGTGGAGAGACGGATCGTTGAAAACGTAACGCGTTGTACAACATATGGTTACGCCGAAGAGCGCCGCGTGACACCCACCCGGGACCGGCGCTCCGGATCCTCCGGCGCTAACGACGACCTGAAGGGGCAGTCGGCCATCCGGATCCCGGCGGTCCGCTCGGCATGGAGATCCGGTCGTTGCCGGCGCGACCGCGCACAAGGCCCGGCACGCATCACCATCACCGAGACGGCCGGCCGAACCGAGGCACGCCTGCGAGGCGATCGGCGGAGACGCCGCGAAGCTCGAGCGCGCGTCGTGGGCCAGCTTGCGCCGGCACGCACCGGGCGGGCAACTTGCACGCCGCGCGATGTCGCGCGATGCATGCGACCCGCATTGCGACCGGGACACCGGCCGACGACACCCGCCATGACCGGCCAACGAAAGATCATCGTCTACATCGCGACGAGCGCCGATGGCTACATCGCGCGGCCGGACGGGGACGTCGAATGGCTCAACCGTCGCCCGGACGACATCGACTACGGGATGAAGACGTTCTACTCGAGCATCGACACGATTCTGTGGGGACGCGGGACCTACGACTGGGTTCTGCGTTACTACGAGCAGCGCGACCAGTCCGAAGGCATGTTCGATCCCAACGTCACGAACTGGGTGTTCTCACGGAATCCGCCGGACCGACCCGCGGCGGGCGTGCAGTTCGTGTCCGAGCCGGTGGCCACCTTCGCGAAGCGGTTGCGTGCGGCGCCGGGCACGGACATCTGGATGATGGGCGGCGCCGGCATCATCGCCTCCTTCCTGGATGCCGGCGAGATCGACGAATTCGACATCCACGTCATCCCGGTCTTCATCGGCGAGGGCATCCCGCTGGTCGCGCCGCGTCACCGGGACATCTCGCTCCGGCTGCTGTCGTCGCAGGCGTTCCCGGACGGCGTCGTGCGGATCCGCTACGAAGTCATGCGATGAGGGCCTGCCGCAGCGGCTCGGCCGCCGTCGTGCTCGCGTGCCTGTCCGTCGGGGTGCTCGCCGGTCGCGCGGCCGCACAGGACGAGCGACGAGCCACGCTGCTCGATCCCCGCCATCCCGAGTGGACGCGCCCGTCCCCGCCGGTGTGGTACGCCCGCTTCGAGACCAGTCAGGGCACGTTCGTCGTCGAGTGCGTGCGCGAGCGCGCGCCCAACGGTTCGGACCGGTTCTACAACCTCATCCGGCTGGGCTACTACGAAGACGTGCGCTTCCATCGCGTGCGCTCTGACATCGTGCAATGGGGTCTGCACGGAGACCCGGCCGTGAACGCCGCATGGGTCGCCAGCCCGTTCATCGATGACCCGCCGCAGGGCAGCAACGTGGCGGGCACGTTCGCCTTCGCGCGCGATACCGTCCCCGGCACGGCCAGCACACAGATCTACATCAACCTCACGGACAACACGCGGAACGACCGGGAGCCGTTCGCGATCTTCGGCCGTGTCCTCGAGGGGATGGACGTACTGAAGCGGCTGCACGCAGGTTACGGTGATCGGTCGGGCAGCGGCGTGCGGCAGCGGCGCCAGGGCGAAATCATCGCGGGCGGGAACGCGTACCTCGACCTCGAGTTTCCGTTGCTCGACCGCCTGATCCGTGCGCGGATCATCGACACGCCGGGAGGTGGAACGTGAAACGAGTGTGGCAGGTGGTCGGCCTGGCCGTCGGACTCGGCGCCTGCATGACCGCGTGCGCGGCCGAGCCCGGGCCGGCCGCAGCGCAGGACATCCCGCACCGTGTGGTCTACGAGGGGAGCGCGGGCCCCGGTGCGGGTCGCCACATTGTGCTCATTGCAGGCGACCACGAGTACCGCTCCGAGGAGATCCTGCCCGCGCTGGCGCGCATCCTGGCACGGCGTTACGGGTTCCGGTGCACCGTCCTCTTCACGCTCGATGAGCAGGGGTTCATAGAACCGGGCAGTTCCCGGATCGCGGGGCTCGACGCGCTCGAGACGGCCGACCTGATGATCCTGGCACTGCGTTTCCAGGATTTTCCGGCGCCCGAGATGCAGCACATCGTGAACTACCTCGATCGGGGCGGACCGGTCATGGGTCTCCGCACCGCGACGCACGCGTTCCGCATCGCCGACGGACCGTTCGCGAAGTACTCGTGGGACTACGCGGGCGAGGCGTATGCGAAAGGCTTCGGCCGGCAGGTGCTGGGCGAGACGTGGGTCGGACACTGGGGCACGAACCACGAGCAGAGCACGAGGTTCCTGGCGGTCGAGGCCGAGGCCGGGCACCCGATCCTGCGCGGCGTGCGCGATGTCCATGTCGTATCCGGCGGCTACGAGGCCTACCCGATCGAAGGGTCGACCGTACTCGCGATGGGGCAGGTCCTCGACGGCATGGCCGCGGACGCCCCGCCGGATCCGGACAGGGCGCTGATGCCCGTGGCCTGGACGCGCGCGTACGAGAGCGCCAGCGGCCGGCGGCCGCGCGTCTTCACCACTACGCACGGCGCGTCCGAGGATCTCCTGAACGACGGATTCCGCCGCATGCTCGTCAACGCGGCGCTGTGGGCCGTCGGTCTTGAAGCCGCCATCGACGCGGCCTCGGACATTGCCTTCGTCGGGCCGTACCACCCGACGCGCTTCAGCTTCGACGGCTACCGGCGCGGCGTGCGGCCGTCGGATCTGGCCGGCTGGGACTCGCCGATCATGTCGCCGGACCGGCCGACGCGTGTGGAACCGGTCGGCTCGTCCGGTGGAGGCAACGGGCGGTGAGCGCCTGCGCGACGCGCGTCCGCAGCGCGGCGGCGCTGCTGGCGCTGCTGACGCCCGCGGCGTGCGCGGATCGTCCGGTCGAGTTCCGGCCGGGCGATCACATCGTCCTGATCGGCAACGCGCTGGCCGACCGGATGCAGCACGACGGCTGGCTCGAGACGCTGCTGCAGGCCGCGCTGCCGGATCATCGTCTCGTGATCCGGAACCACGGCTTCACGGGCGATCGCATCGATCACCGGCCGCGCGAAGAGGGGTTCCCCACCGCCGATCAGTACCTGACGCTCTCGCAGGCCGATGTCATCTTCGCAATGTTCGGCTACAACGAATCGTACGACAATGACGCGGCCGGATTCGGCGAAGCGATTGCTGCGTGGATCGATCACACGCTGGCGCAGAACTACTCGGGCAACGGGCCGCCGCGCATCGTGCTGTTCTCCCCGATCGCACACGAAGATCTCGACGATCCGAACCTTCCGGACGGCACGGAGAACAACGCGCGCCTCGCGGCGTACACCGCAGCCATGCGCGACGTGGCGCGGCAGAAGCGCGTCGGCTTCGTCGACCTGTTCGCGCCGTCGCAGGCGCTCTACGCGGAGGCCCCGGCGCCGCTGACGCTGAACGGCGTGCACCTGAACGAGGGAGGGAACCGGCGCATCGCCGAAGTCATCGTCGAGGCGCTGATCGGCAGGCGCCCGAGCATGGGTCCCGAGGCGCTCGAGCGCATCCGCGCAGCCGTGCTCGACAAGAACTGGCACTGGTTCAACCGCTACCGGCCGACGGACGGCAACGACGTGTGGGGCAGCCGTTCGACGCTCGCGTTCACCGACGGCCAGACCAACCTCGAGGTGCTCCAGCACGAGCTGGTCCAGCTCGATGTGATGACCGCCAACCGGGACGCGGTGATCCACGCCGCAGCTGCGGGCAATACGATCTCACCGGACGACTCGAACGTGCCGCCTCGCATCGAAGTCGTCTCCAACCTGACAGAGCCGCAGATGCAGGGCGGCGTCAGCGTCACCGGCACACTGGACTACCTGAGCGGAGAAGCGGCCATCGGCCGGATGACGCTCGAGCGCGGCAAGCGCGCCAACCTGTTCGCATCGGAAGAGCGGTTCCCGGAACTCGTGAACCCCGTCCAGCTGGGCGTCGACACGAAGGGCCGCCTGTGGGTAGCGACCTGGGCGACGTACCCGAAGTGGGAGCCGACCGGCCCGATGGGCGATCGGCTGCTCATCCTGCCCGATGACGATCGCGACGGCGTCGCCGACCGCGCGATCACGTTCGCGTTCGTGCACAACCCGACCGGCTTCGAGTTCTGGAACGGCGGCGTCATCGTCGCGTCCGTCCCGGACCTGCTGTTCCTGAAGGACACGGACGGCGATGACGTGGCCGACGTCCGCATCCGCATCCTCGGCGGACTCGGCTCGGCGGACACGCACCACTCGGCCAACAGCCTGGTGTACGGGCCGGACGGGTTCATCTACTACCAGCGCGGCATCTTCAACGTCTCGAACGTCGAGACACCGTGGCACACGAACCAGGAATCGCGCGAGTCCGGGATGTATCGCTTCAACCCGCGCACGCACGAATTCGCGTTTCATGCCGAGAACTTCCCGAACCCGCACGGCATCAGCTTCGACTTCTGGGGCTACCACTACTCGACTGATGCGACGGGCGGCGCCGCGTACCAGGTCCGGCCCGACGGCACTGGCACGTTCCGCATGCGCCCGCTGCTCGAGCACACGGTCCGCCCTGTGCCCGCCAGCGGTATCCTGTCGAGCGCGCACTTCCCGGCGCACAACCAGGGCAACTTCCTCATCCTGAACGTCATCGCGTTCCTGGGCATCAAGCAGTACACGCTGGCGTACGACGAGGCGACCGGCGACGTGCGCGGCACGGAGACGTCCGACCTGCTGGTCTCCTCCGATCCGAACTTCCGGCCCACGGACTTCGAGATCGGCGACGACGGCGCGCTCTACGTCGCTGACTGGTCGAACGCGATCATCGGCCACATGCAGCACAACATCCGCGATCCGGCGCGCGACCACGCGCACGGCCGGATCTACCGGATCACGGTGCCGGGGCGACCGCTCTCCGGGCACGTGCCTGTCGATGGCCAGCCGATCCCCGCGCTGCTCGAGGCGCTCGAGCATCCGGTTGACGGGATCCGCCAGCGCGCGCGCATCGAACTGTCCGAGCACGACACCGAGCAGGTGATCGCGGCGACGCGGGCGTGGCTCGCCCGGTTCGACGTGGCGAGCGCGGCCGATGCGCACCATTTCCTGGAAGGCCTGTGGGTACATCAGCAGCACAACGTGGTCGACCGCGAGTTGCTCGCTCTCGTGCTGAACTCGCCTGTTGCGCACGCCCGGATCGCGGCCCGGACCGTCCAGCAGATGTGGGATCACGGCGCGGCCGCACGCCGGGGTCAGCCATCGCCCGCGGCCGGCGAGGCCGTAGCCTCAGACGATACACGGGATGCCGATGGGATCGTGATCCGGACCGTGCCGGACGAGATGCGCTACGATTCGGCGCGTTTCACGGTGCGCGCCGGACAGACCGTGCGCGTCCGTTTCGTCAACGAGGACTACGCGCCCCACAACCTGGTCATCGGCCCGCCCGGATCGGCCGACGCGATCGGCGCGGCCGCGGACCGGCTCGGCGCGGACGGCTTCGCCGCAGCCTTCATCCCCGAGGGTCAGCCGATTCTCGCGGCATCGGGCCTGTTGAGCCATCGGCAGTCCGAGACACTGGTGTTCACGGCGCCGGCCGCGCCCGGCGAGTACGCCGTGCTGTGCACGTTCCCCGGCCACCGCCAGACCATGAACGCCGTGATGGTGGTCGTACGCTAGGCTCCTTCAGGCTGCGCGGCGGCGCGCAACGGAGTGCGAGTGAACCAGGGCAACAGAACGAGTCGTTTCCTGATCGAGGCGTTCGTGATCGTTTCGTCGATCCTGCTGGCTTTCGGCATCGACGCGTGGTGGGATGCCCGGCAGGAGCGCGTCGAGGAAGCCGAGGTCCTGGCCGGTCTTCAGCGCGAGTTCAGCGGCTACAGGGCCGCGCTCAGCCGCAGCATCGAGCGGCACGGCGAGATGATGTCGGCCATGGCCGCCGTCCTGGCCTCCATCGAGGCGGGGGCGTGGACGTCGACGGACTGGCAACTGGACGAGGCCGTGGGCCAGCTCCTTTCACCGCCCACCAGCGATCTCGGCAACGGCGTTCGCGACGCGCTCGTGCAGGCCGGTCGCCTCGAGTTGATCAGCGATGCGGTGCTGCGCGAGCGGCTCGCGCAGTGGCCGGGGTTCTACGAAGAAGTTCTCGATGACGAGGTCTTCTCGCGCCAGCTGGTCCTGAACCACCTGGTGCCGTACTTCACGCGGCAGGGACAGGCGCTTTCATCCGTCCTCTTCTCGGGCACGATCGTGACTGATTCCACGGCGGAGCAGGTCTGGCCGGCCCGCGTGGGCCGCATCGACCGCGACCCCGTCGCCGCCCGGCGCCTGCTCTCCGATCCCGAGTTCAAGGCACTCGTCGAGGTGCGCTACTCGTACTGGCACCACGCCGGCGGCGAGTACCGCGCCGCGCTGCGGGCCGCAGAAGAAATCCTGAGCCTGCTCGATCGGGCCCTCTGAAAGGGCGCCGGGGCCCGCGCAAACCGCAGTCGCG